>JALZAF010000158.1 GCA_030948505.1 Chloroflexota bacterium | reverse complement strand
CCGGATCCTGCTGCGTGCAACGGCATGGCCGGCACCGCGCTGGCGGTGGGCGCCGAGGGCATCGAGGTCGCCTTCGACAACGGGCAACAAGCGCTGGTTCCCGCGGGCGTCGCTGCCGGGCATCGTTCTGACGGCACGCCCTACCTCTCCCACGCCTGGGCCCGGACGATTGACGGCGCCGAGGGTGGTACCTGGCGCCAAGTCCACCTCCTGGCCACGCCGGCTCTCGACCGCCATACCGGCTACGTGGGCCAGAGCCGGGGACAGTTGCCAACTCACACCTGGAACGTCCGTCCCGAGCCCGACCACCCCGCGAGCCTCCTTGCCGACGACCGCACTCCGAGCGAAGCGGTGCTCGACGCCATGCGCCGAGACGAGCCCAAGGTCTTCGCTGCGGTGGGCGATCCGTGGATCCTCGATCGCCGCCTATGCACCGAGCGCGATGAGCACGCTACGGTCATCGCCACCCGTCCTCCCGATCGCCAGCAGGAACTCGAACAAGCCCGAGCCACGCTCAAGCGAGTTGCCCAAGAGCAGTATGATGCCGTCGGCAGCATCGCCCATTACGAGCGTGAACGCGGTCGGCTCAATCCCCTCTCCCGGCTCAGTCGAAGCGGACGAGACGACATCGCCCGGCACGACCAGGCCCTCGCCGGCGCCCATCGACGGCTCGAACGAGCCGAGCAGGCACTCAACGACGCCCGCACGGCGGTCGCTGACGCGCAGGCCGGTGTGCGCGAACGAACGGGCTGGGATCGCCAGCATGGCTGGCGCGTCGACCGCCTCGCCGAAGTCGAACGTGAGCTAGCCCGCCATTGGGCCGGAGTCAGCCTCGAAGCCGTGCGCGCCGGAGAGCCCCTGGCCTTCGGTATCGAGCGCTTGCGCGACGCCGGCGCTGTGTTCCGCGCCGACCGACGAAAGCTCATTGACGGTCTGCCACCCGACCGCCGGGATGCACTGGAGCGCGCCGAGGAGGCCCTGTCCCGGGATGCGGGTCGTCTACGCGACGCGGAGCGAGGGGTGGGTCGAGCACATGACGCCGTCGAGGCTGCGAACGAGCGGCACTGGGGCCGGAAGGAGAAGGCGGCTATCGCGTCCGCGGAGGCGCACCTTCGCCGGGCGGAGGGCAATCGCGACCGCTGTGCCGAGAGAGTCGTCGAGTCTCAGGCAGGAGTGGACTGTGAACGCCAGGCGGTCGAGACGTGGCGCACGGCAATGGGGGAGACCGCAGTCGAGCGTTCCGACCTGAGCCGAGCCGTCGAGGACGTCGAGAGCGCCCTCACTGCCACCCGCCCCGAGCGGGTCGCCGCCGCGGCGCTCGACCCCACGCACCACCTATGGACCGACCTCGGGCCACCACCGCAGACCCGCGGCGGGCTGGCAGCGTGGTGTGGCATCGCCGAGCGAGTCGAAACCAAGAACGATCGTGGCCTCGTCCAAGCTACGCGGGCCGCCTATGTGCACGACTTTGACGAGTTTGACCTGGTGTCCGACTACGCACCCGAGATCATCGAGACCGCCGGGCGCCTTGATCCTTCGCCGGCGCGTCATCCCGTCGACGACCGGGCAAGTTGGCAACGAGCCGTTGAGGCCGGCAGCCAAACGCTGGTAATCGAGGGTCCCGAGCTGACTATCGATAGGGGAATCGGAATCGAACTCTGAGGTGGAGGGGAACCGGACGCCCGAGGAGCGCACCGCGCCGCCGCCCTCGCCCTTCCCGACCCAGCGCCTTGGGAGCGCGCCGATGCGACCACCACCTCGCACGGGGCAACGCGCACAATCGCGTTGCGTCCCAGGTCAACCGCCCAAACGGGCGGTACGACGTAGCTTGGTCGACATGGCGGCATCACAACGGGTCTCTGGCGTATGACGAACGACGCCTACCTTGCGGCGGAGGCACGCGCCCGGGTTGAGATCGACCGCCAGCTCGTCGCCTGCGGTTGGGAGGTGCAGAGCCGGGCCGAGATGAACCTCTACGCCACCCAGGGTGTCGCGGTGCGGGAGTTCATCATGGCCTCGGGCCACGGTCGGGCCGACTACCTGCTGTTCGTTGACGGTAAGGCCGTGGGCGC
>JALZAF010000352.1 GCA_030948505.1 Chloroflexota bacterium | reverse complement strand
TACCGCGCCCTCCGTGCCGTCCTGGCCGTTATTGCCCGCCCCGGCGACCACTTTGCCGAATGGCGAGAGGCCCGGTCCCAGGGTGGTCTTGCCGGAGTGATTCTCGAAGCCCACGACGACGCTGGTCGAGCCGTTGACCGTGGCCTCGCAAGCGGCGTGCTGCATGAAGCGCTCGTTGCCCGCGTTCGTCTCGAGGTCCAGGACCGAAATGCCCTGGATGGGCTCCCCGTGAGCGGGCCGATAGACATGACCAAGCAGCTGCAGCCCGGCACAGACGGCGAAGATCAAAACCCCCTCGTCGGCGGCGGCGCGCAGGGAGGCGCCCTTCTTCTGCAGGTCCGCGGCGGCGATGACCATCTCGACGTCCTGGCCGCCGTGGAACAGAACGATGTCGAAGGTCGTGAAATCGGGGTGGTCGCCGGCCTCGATCGGAACCGCCTCGACGGTCACGCCCCGCCAGCCCGACCGCCGTTCGATCGCCATCAAGTTGCCGCCGTCGCCGGCCACGTTGAGGAGCGACGGGTAGAGGTGGCCGATCCGAAGGTGCGCCGGTCCCCCGTTCATGGCTGACATCGCGCTCACCTCTCCCAGAAGCGGCCGACCCACCGCCGGCGGCGCATCTCTTCGCGCAGCTCGATCGTGGGCGTGTACCCGGCCATTATCACCAGCGGCACCTGGGGCGGCGTCGCAGCGAGGGCCGCGTCGAGGGCGGCGCGGCGGTCCTCGATCACGCGCATGTGGCCAGGGTCCACGCCGGCGTACTTCAGCCGGTTGGCCAGCTCGTCTGCACGGGTGCCGCTAACGGTGACGTCAACCAGGCGCGGCGCCGCGGCCTCGAAGTCCACGTCCCACAGCCAGGCAAAATCCTCGCCGTCGACGAGTGTGTTGCTGGCCGCGATGAGGAGGTGACGTGGCTCCCCTTCGACGGCAAGGGCGGCCAGCGTGGTGTTGGCCGACGTCGGGTTCTTGACGAAGGCCAGGATGATCTCGCGCTCCCCGGCAGCGATCAGCTCGAGGCGTCCGAACGCGGGTCCGACTTCGGCCAGCGAGGCTGCAGCCTTGTGCGGTTCGATGCCCAGGCCGACCAGGGCGGCCACCGCCGCGGCGGCGTTGTAGGCGACGTGGGTGCCGCCCTGCGGGATCGAGAGGTGGAGTTCGCCCCACGGGGTCCGCATCGTCAGGGTGGTCCGGTCGATGGCGACCGTCTTGAGCGACGTCACGGCCACGTCCAGGGCCGGCCGGGCGAAGCCGCACGACGGGCAGCCGTAGTTGCCGAGATGGCTCAGGTAGACCTGTTCGTAGATGAGGTCGGCCCGGCAGCGAGGGCAGCGGATCGTGTCGGCGGCGCGGCTGAGCTGATCGGTCGACTCGGGAAGCTCGAAGCCGAAGGTGACCTTGGGCCCGGCACGGTCCTTTGCCAGCGAAGCCACCAGGGGGTCGTCCCCGTTGACGATCCAGGTCGACGACGCCGGCAGGCGCATGGCCACGGTCTCGAAGACGGCGCCCACCGCGTGGAGCTCGCCGAAGCGATCAAGCTGGTCGCGGAAGATGTCCGTGGCGAGGACGACATCGGGGGCAAGGTCATGGGCGACGCCGTCGAGCGCGCCCTCGTCGACCTCGATGACCATCGCGCCACCCCGGATGTGACCCCGAAGGTCTGCCGCCCCAAGGACCATCGTGGTGACACCCTGGACGAGATTGGCCCCGGCCGAATTCGTGACGACCTCGATGCCCTCGCCACGCAACAGTGCGGCCGTGAATCGGGCCGTCGTCGTCTTGCCGTTGCTGCCGCTGATGAGGACGGTCTTGGCTGCCGCTCCCCCGCCCACCTGGGCCAGGAAGTCCGGCGCGATCCGGCGGGCGACCATGCCGGGGAACGAGGTGCCGCCGCCCCGCCCCAGCAACCGGGAGGCCCGCCCGGCGAACTTGCCGGCGACGAGTGCGGAATACAGGCGGGGCGTCAGGCCGAGGTGCCCGCTGGTGCGCCGTTCGGCGGCGCGGCTGGCTTCCCGGGTCGCAGTGGCGCGGTCGCGGCGGCCTGTGGGGGCGTGAGCCGTCGAATGGTGGGAGCCCTCCGCTGCGTCCGCCGGACACTGGCTCGCCCGACCCGAGGATTCTACGTGCTCCCTGCGATTTGGATGAGAGCGACGCAGGTCATGGCCTGGCTCAGGGCCATGCCCGGGTTCGATGGGCTGTGAGCTCGTGCCAGGGAGGGCCGCCGAAGGCGCGTCCTTCGCCTGGGTCATGACGCCGACGGGGCAGGCAGATTCGGGCTCATGGCCGATTAGTGGCGGATGGACCTGAGTCTCACCTGAGTCGGGCTGACGTCGAAGCGCGCCGTTTCCTCGCGGCGAACCATTGATCGTCCGTCGGGTCGATGATCAGGGTAGGCGCCATCACGTTGACCCAGAAGGTCCGGGCTCGGTCCCCTTCTACCGGGTGCAACTCGACCTCGTGGCCCGCGACCCCGATGACGTGATACGCGGCGCCCTCGAAGATGGCGTTGCTGCTCATAGGGTCAGATTCTCACTGAGTTTCGGGAGAGCGTATCGCGCACAATTGCTAGGCGCGCTGAATATTCGACCCTGCGAACAACGATCGCGACCAAGGTGGAATCGGACCAGCCAAAGCCCCACGAATCCTGGCGGCGGTCGGAGATTGACATTCTCGTGGCCGCTTATCTGGACATGCTCCAAGAGGAGATGGCGGGTGGCCAGCCGGTCAAGGCGGAGGTCAATCGGCGCCTGCAGCAAGTCTTACCTGCACGCACGCACGGTTCGATCGAATACAAGCTTCAGAACGTTAGTGCCGTGCTTGACGAGCAACGTCTCCCCTTCATCGACGGATATAAGCCATTACGCAACTATCAGGCGGACTTGAAGGTCGCGGTCAACGAAGTATTGGGTCGTAACCGGGTGGTCGCCGAACAGCTAGTCACCTACGGCGACGAAATGCCGCCCGTCGCCTGGCAGGCTAAACGGCTCCGAGACGTCCTGGTGGAAACGCCGAACTCAACTAAGCGCGCTGCCGCACCGGGCATGAGTATCACAAGAGGCTGGTTTGGAGCCTTGCGTGACGCGCAAAACCGCAGGCTCGGTCAGGCGGGCGAGGAGTGGGTCGTTGATGTTGAACGAGCCGAGCTCCACGCCATTGGCCGCGATGACCTCGCTCACCGAGTCGAGTGGACTGCCCGCGATCGCGGGGACGGCTTCGGATACGACGTAACGTCCTTCTTGCCGGATGGGCGCGATGTCCATATAGAGGTAAAGACAACGAACCTCGGGCCGAGGTCGCCCTTCTATATCAGCCGCCAGGAATTGGCAACTTCGGAAGCCCTGGTGGACTCATACCGGCTCTATCGAGTCTTCGACTTCGTCCGGCAGCCTCGCCTCTTCATGCTGAAGGGAGCCGTCGAGCACCAGCTTGCGCTTGACGCGCTTATCTACCAGGCGCGGGTGACCTAGATCGGGCCACCGGGGCCGTGGCCTACCGCGGTCGCGCAGTTGTGAGCGTCGAGGCCTCGCTCGGGACCGGCGTGCCCTTCGGGAGCGGCCGCTCAACCGCCGATCTTGCCTTGATCCGCCGCAGCCAGGCGATCGCGCCGATGCCGACGAACGAGCAGATCACGCCGCCGACCATGAACGCCTCCCCCACCCCGAAGCGCGAGGCGATGAAGCCCATGGTCAGCCCGCCGATCGGGGCCGAGCCCGCGAAGACGGTCGTGTAGACGCTCATCACCCGGCCGCGAAGACCGTCCGGCACGGTGAGCTGGATGGTGGTGTTGGCAGTGGCAGCCATGGAGATCCCGCCCAGGCCGATGACCAGCATCGCGGCCATCGTCACCGCGAACGAGCTCGAGGCGCCGACGACGACCGAGGCGATGCCCAACGCGATGGTGCCCAACCCAATCGCGAGCGGCCGGTTTCGGCCAGAGAAGGCAATTCCGAGAGCCGCCACCAGCGATCCAACGCCGGAGGCCGCCATGAGGAAGCCGTAGCCGGCCGCGTCGGAATGGAGCACGCCCTCCGTCAGCGCGGGCACGAGCACCGCGAAGTTCATGCCGAAGGTCGCGACGAGGAAGATGACCACGGTCGGCAGGAGGACCAGTTCGGTTCGGCGGACGTAGCGGAGTCCTTCGGCCAGGTTGTCGACGACCGCGCGGATAGTCTTCGGCCGATCCATCCGGGGCGGCATCCGCAGGTCTTCGTGCCGCATCAATGAGTAGGCCACGATGACGGCCAGGAAGCTCAGGCCGTTGACGAGGAAGGCGATCGAAATGTCGAACGCCGCGATCGCCAGCCCGGCGACGGCGGGCCCAACCACCCGGGCGCCATTGAACATGGCCGAATTGAGGGCGACCGCGTTAGCGATGTCGTCCTTGCCCACCATCTCGACGGCGAACGCCTGGCGGGTGGGCATGTCGACGGCATTGGTGATGCCGAGCAGCACGGCCAGCACGAGGATGTGCCAGACCTGCACGGTGTGGGTTGCAGTCAGCCCGAACAGGATGAACGCGAGCACCATGGCCGAGGTCTGGGTGACCATCAGCGTGCGCCGCTTGGGCCACTGGTCGGCGACGAGGCCACCGAACAGCCCGAACACCATGACCGGCACGAACTGGGCCGCGGCGACGACGCCGAGCATGAACGGGTCGTGGGTCAGCTGGAGCACGAGCCAGCTCTGGGCGACCGACTGCATCCACGTCCCGACCAGCGACACCAGCTGGCCACCGAAGAACAGCCGGTAGTTGCGATGGCGCAGGGCGCGCCAACCCTTGCTCAATCTATGTGCTGCCCGGGCTCGAGGCCGGCTTCGATCTCGGCCAGATGGTTTTCGAGGTGCCGCCGCCTGGCACGGGAGTCGGCGATCATGCTCTCGACCCGCTCGACCTTGACCCGCAGGGTCGCGATCTGGCGGTCGATCCGCTCGATGCCGTCCCTGACGAGGGCGCGACGCTCGGTCTGGTCGTCGGTCGAGCGGAAGCGTTCGCGGTTGCGGGTTCTTGCCGCCTCATCGCCCAGCAGCTGCGCGATCTCGGCCAGGCTGAAGCCGGCGTCGTCGCGGAGGCCGCGGATGAAGCGCAGCCGCTCGAGGTCGTCGGCGTCGTACAGGCGGTAGGCGCCCTCTGAGCGGGCAGCCGGCTCGAGCAGGCCGACTTCCTCGTAGTAGCGAATCGAGCGCGCCGTCAGGCCGGTTTCGGCGGCAACCTCCTGGATGCGGAGGAGGCGCTGCGCGGGTGCGGCGGCGGTCGTTTCGGCGATGGGCACACGTCTATTCTAGCCCAACCTTGCCGTTTACGTGAAGGTTAGGGTCCGCGGGCGATGCCGACCCCCTGGATGGCCCACCGGAAACCGCTCCGGGCGTCTGTTCGTACCGTCAGATACCGGGGACGGCGCGGCGACCACGACTTCGGTCGGCCGCGTCAAACGACGCAAGGAGGAGTGACATGGTCAAGCGCTTGCTGGCATTGGTCGCCAGCCTGGTGTTGCTCGCGCTGGGGGCCCTTCCGGCCGCCGCGCACGACACCCACGCGGCCAACCGCTATACCGTCCACACCCTCGTCACGGACACGACCGACGCCGACCTGATCAACGGCTGGGGCATCAGTGCCAGCCCGACGTCGCCATGGTGGGTGGCCGACAACGGCACCGACAAGTCGACCCTCTACACCGGCGCCGGAGTCAAGATCGGGCTGACCGTCGACGTCCCGGGCGGACCGACGGGCACGGTCTTCAATGGAACCGGCGACTTCCTTCTGAGCTCCGCGAGCACCTCCCAGGCGCGCTTCCTGTTCGCCACCGAGACCGGCACGATCCGCGGCTGGAATCCCAACGTGCCGGCGGCGGGTTCGATGGCCACCGAAGTCGGGGCGACGACGCCCGGCGCGATCTACAAGGGTCTGGCGATCGGCAGCGTCGGGACAGCCAACTATCTGTACGCCGCCGACTTCCACCACGGCCGCGTCGACGTGTTCGACGGTTCGTTCACCCGTCTGACGTGGACGGGCAAGTTCGTCGACCCGCGCATGCCGCGGCACTACGCGCCGTTCGGAATCCAGAACCTCAAGGGCATGATCTTCGTGACCTACGCCCGGCAGGACGCCATCGCCAAAGACGAGATCGACGGTCCAGGCCGCGGCTTCGTGAGTGCCTTCGCCACCGATGGAACGTTCCTGGGCCGCGTGGCTTCGCGCGACGAGCTTAACTCTCCATGGGGTCTCGCCTGGGCACCGGCGGGATTCGGCAAGTTCAGCGGCGATCTGCTGGTCGGCAACTTCGGCGACGGTCGGATCACTGCGTTCCGCTGGACCGGCCACCACTGGGTGGAGCGGGGCCAGCTCCGGCGCGCCAACCATCGGGCGATCTCGATCGACGGGCTGTGGGGCATCGGTTTCGGCAACGGGGCAGGCTCCGGACCGACGACCACGCTCTACTTCGCTGCCGGACCCGGCGGCGAGAAGCACGGACGCTTCGGGTCGATCACCGCGCCGTAAGGAGCCTTAGGGCGCCTTGACGCCGCCTTGATCAAATGCGCCGCTCCCGCGTCGGACCTTGGCGCCGGCCGCGGGAGCGGTTGCATGACTGGGCCGCCGTGGCGGCCTTGGGGGCGTCAACGGGACGGTCGTGGGCCCGGGCGAACTTCGGCTGACCGGCGGACAATCGGCCGCGATTGCTGCTGGAGGATCCGCATGAAGCCGTGGTTCGGTTACCACATCCCGAGTTTCACGTTCCGCGACATCCCGCCGGAGAAGACGTTCGATCGTGTCGCCGAGCTTGCCCAGGCGGCCGAGAAGGCGGGCTTCAGCCTCGTGACGGTGATGGATCACTTCTACCAGATCGGCGGCGTGGGCCCGGAGACGGATCCGATGCTCGAGGCGTACACGACCCTGGGCGCGCTGGCCGCGCGCACCAGGAAGGTTCGACTGGCGACGCTCGTGGCGGGCGTCACCTATCGCAATCCGGCGATGCTCGCCAAGATGGTCACCACACTGGACGTCATCTCCGGCGGCCGCGCCGTCCTGGGCCTCGGCGCCGCCTGGAACGAGGTCGAGCACCGCGGCTACGGCTTCGAGTTCCCGCCGATCAGGGAGCGGATGGATCGGCTCGACGAGGCGCTGACGATCTGCCGGGCGATGTTCACCGAAGAACGGCCGAGCTTCGAGGGCCGCTACTACCGCATCGAGCAGGCGCTCAACAGCCCGCGGCCGATCCAGAAGGGCGGGCCGAAGATCATCGTCGGCGGCGGCGGGGAGCAGCGCACTTTGAAGATCGCCGCCAAGCACGCCGACATGACGCACTGGTTCCCGCTGGGCTTCGACGTGCTGAAGCACAAGACCGAGGTCCTCGAGCGCCACTGCGCGGCGGTGGGCCGCGACCCGTCGACGATCCAACGGACGATGGCCACGCCGGTGCTCGTGGCGGCGACCGAAAAGGACGGCAAGGCGATCCTCGAGCGGCTGCCGCCCGAACGGCGAGCGCACGTCATCGTGGGGACGCCGGAGCAGGCGGCCGAAGGGCTTCGGCGGTACCTCGACGCGGGCTTTGTCGGGTTCACGTTCAACAATCCGGTCCTGCCTAACGCCGAAGCGATCGGGGCGGCCGGGGAGCTGCTGCGGCTGATCAGCTAAGCGCGGCGGCCGGCGGGGCGCGAGGGCGCGGCGCGGC
>JALZAF010000350.1 GCA_030948505.1 Chloroflexota bacterium | reverse complement strand
GGCCGCCGCTGGCGGCGGCGCGGCGATGACGCAGGCGTTCCGCATTCTCGGCGTCCAGCACGTCAGCCTGCCGATCCGGCCCGGCGGCCAGGACGCCGCGCGGTCCTTCTACGTCGGCCTGCTCGGGCTGCCCGAGAAGCCAGTCCCCGTGACGCTACCCCGCCATCTCGTCTGGCTCGACGCCGGATCACAGGAGATCCACCTGCTGGTCGAGGACAACGCCACGGACCTGAATCCGCAGTCGCGCCGGCACCCCTGCCTCGAGGTCGACGACGTGACCGCGCTGCGCGCGCACCTCGACGCCAACGGCGTGCACACCGAAGGCGAGGACTTCCCGCTCGCCGGCCGGCGCCGGTTCTTCGCCCGCGACCCGTTCGACAACCTGATCGAGTTCGTGACCTTCGAGCGGGCCGGGTGAAGGCCGTCGTCCTGCGCGCGGAGTGGGCACCGCGCGACGGGGCGGGGCCGGCGCGCACGGATCCCGCCGACCCCGACCGACGAATCGCCGATCGCGGCAACAGTGCCTGGCGAAATCCCGTCTTCGCAGTCGAGAGCCGGCCGGACCCGACACCGGCGGGAGATCGGGTCGTCGTCCGCGTCCGGGCCTGCGGCATCTGCGGCTCGGACGTTCACATGTTCGAGCGCGATGATGCCGGCTACATGCTCTATCCGGGCATGGTCGGCTCGCCGGTGACGACCGGCCACGAGTTCAGCGGGGTCGTCGAAGCCGTAGGTCCCCAAGTGGTGGACGTGGCACCCGGCGATGCCGTCTGCGCCGAGGAGATCGCGTGGTGTGGCGAGTGCCTCGCCTGCCGCAGCGGGCTGCCCAACAACTGCACCCGGCTGGAGGAGCTGGGCTTCACGTTCGACGGCGCGCATGCCCAGCTTGTCGCCGTACGCGCGCGCTACGTTTGGTCGTTGCGGCCGCTTTTCGAGGCGGGCATCGACGAGCGGCAGGCGTTCCGCCTGGGTGCGCTCGTGGAGCCGGCTGGCGTCGCGTTCATCGGCCTGTTCGTCAGCGGCGGCGGCTTCCTGCCGGGCAGCAGCGTCGGCGTGGCGGGGGCTGGTCCGATTGGCCTCGCGGCCATCGCCCTCGCGCGGGCGGCCGGCGCATCGCAGATCGTGGCCTTCGAGCCGAGCGCCGCGCGTCGCGAGCTGGCCCTGGCGATGGGCGCCGACACCGCCCACGACCCGCGCGCTCCCGGCGGCGGGGTGGTCGACGTCGCCCGCGAGCTGAGCCGAGGTCGGGGCCTCGATCGCTGGGTTGAGGCCAGCGGGGCAGCGGGCATGGCCGAGTCAATGGCCGCCGCTCTCGCGCCGGGCGGACGGGTCGTCCTCATCGGACGCGGCCCGAACACCATCGATCTCGACCCGGAACACCTCATCGTCCGCGGCGCGTCGATGGCCGGTTCGATCGGTCACTCGGGCTCCGGGGCGTTCGGCCGGGTCATCGACCTCATGGCCACGGGGCGCCTGCCGCTGGACCGGATGGTCAGCGCGAGCGTCAATCTCGACGGCGTCGTGGGCGCACTCGAACGCCTGCGCGACCGGGAGGCCGGCAAGACGTTGGTCGAGCCGTAGGCTGCGATCGGACGGGAATAGCCGGCCGGTATGCGCGGCGCATGAATAATGCAAGCGACGTGCATAGCTGGTAGCGCAGCTCGCGAGGGTACCGGCGCCCCAGGCGCCCCAGGCGCCTCTCCCCTACTCCGCGGTCGTCCGAACGAGCGTCTCCGCCATCCGCTTCCGGACCGCGTCGCGGTCGGGCACGCCGGCCAGGCCGGGCGCCTCCAGGACGAGCGACGCCGCGGCGGCCGCCAGCAACAAGTCGAGGCCCTGGGCGATCCGTCCTCCTACCAGGCGCGGCTCGATGCGCGCGGCGGCAAGCGCGGCGAGGAACACGTCGCCGGCACCGGTCGGATCGACGATGGCATGGCTGTGCACAGCCGGGTAGTGGCGCAGGTGCAGTGTGTCGCCGTCGGTCCCGTCGGCGATGAGCCCGCCCCGGTCGCCCTGGGTGATGGCCAGCACGGCGCCCGGCCGCAATGCGCGATATAGCTCGATCAACGGGATCTCGCGATCGACGTCATCCCGGCTGAGGCCGACCAGGTCGGCGCGTCGCAGGATCGGCGTCGACGACGGCCGCAGGTGATGGACCGGCTGACCCGCGACGAGGGATCGCAGCAGGCCCTGCCAGCCGACCGCCACGATGCCCTCGTCCGGTGGAACATGCGCCCACTCCCCGGGCAGCTCGGCCGCGACCGGCGCGAGGATCCAGCCGCGTGCGGTCTCCCAGCCGCGCGGCAGCGCGGCGACCGGTAGTGGGTCCGACGGCGAGTGGCAGATCTGCAGCCGGCCTTCCGGCCGTTCGATGTTGTCGAACACCGGCCCGTGGGCCAGCGGCACGAGACGCACGTCGACGCCGGCTCCGCGCAGCGAGTCGAGCTCATGCGCCCCCGAGGCCTCTGCATCGACGCCGACCAAGGCACCGGTCCGGAGGCCGAGACGGGCGGTGGTCAGGGCACTGTAGGAGACACCGCCACCGAGCCGCCAACCGCGCGGGTCGTCGGGCGCGACGTCGCGCGCCGCGGCGCCGACCACGACCACGTCGGGCGCCGCCCTGCCGTCGCCCTCCCGATCGTCAGGGGTCACCACGGGCCGCGCACGGAGCCGAACGTATACTCGCCGTCCATTCGGTCCTCATATCGGAGCACGCCCAGGTGCATTACTACGAACTCCATGAAGGCGACGCCGAGGTCTACTCGGACGTCCTCCTCGCCCACGAGGAGGAGTGGGAGCCGGAGGAGTTCTTCGAGCTCGTTCAGACGATCCGCCGCCGAGTCCAGGTGGGCTTCGACGAAGATACGCTCATCGAGGCGATCGCCGCGGAGCTCGAGCGTGAACACGGCTTCACGTTCATTTCCGATGAGCGGCTCACGGCCTCGGTCAATGTGTCGCGGGATGACGACGACAACTTCCTGGCCGACATCCACGCGGGCGATCCCGAAGACGCCGACGACGACCTGGACGCCGACTTCCTGACGATAACTGCTGACTTCGATCCCGAAGGCAACGGCGGGCGCCCGCACTGATCGCCAACGCGCGGCCGGCGCTCTATTTGCTGAAGAGAATCTCCAGCACGTCGCCGTCGCGGACCCGATAGGTCTTGCCTTCGGAGCGCAGCTTGCCGGCCTTGCGCGCCTCGGCCGTGGAGCCCAGGGTCACGAGGTCGTCGTAGGCAACGGTCTCGGCGCGGATGAAGCCGCGCGCCAGATCGGTGTGGATCGCACCGGCCGCGTCGACGGCCGTCGAGCCGTCGCGGACGGGCCACGCGCGAACCTCGTCGGGACCGGCCGTCAGGAACGAGATCAGCCCCAGCAGTCGGTACGACAGCGCGATCACCCGGTCGAGGCTTGACTCGTGGAGGCCCAGCTCGGTCATGAACGCCGCCGCCTCGTCCGGCTCGAGCTCGCCCAGCTCCATTTCGATCTTCGCCGACAGCGCATCGACCAGCGCCCCCTGGTGCGGATAGCCGGCCGCGATTCGCGACGCCAGCCCCGGCGCATTCGGCAGATCGCCCTCGCCGACGTTGAGCAGGACCAGCACTGGCTTCTGGGTCAGGAAGCGGAAGCCGCGGATGGCCTTCTCCTGCTCCGCCTCGAGACCGACGTCACGAATCGGATTCCCCGCGGCAAGGCCGGGCGCGAGTTGCGCGAGGATGGCCTCTTCGCGCTCGTTCGCCTCCCGCTCCGCGGCGGTGCCGTGACGGCCGCTCGTGCGCAGGCGCTCGAGACGGCGGTCGACGAGCGCCATGTCGGCCAGGATGAACTCGAGGTCGAGCTGCTCCAGGTCGCGGGCGGGATCGACCGAACCGGCGGGATGCGGGTTGGAGGGATCCTCGAAGGCACGCACCACGTGGACCAGCGCATCGGCCTCGCGCAGCCGGGCGAGGTGCTCCGCGGGCAGTTCCTCGGCGCCGATGCGACCGTCCGACGATGCCGGTGGCGCCGGCAGGTCGACATACGTGACGTCGGCCTGGACGATCTTCTTTGGACTGAAGATGGACGCCAGCCGGTCGAGCCGGGCGTCGGGCACCTTGACGACGCCGACGTTGAGTTGCATCCCTCCGAAGCCGCCGGTTTCGGCGTGCCCGCGGGTCAGCGTGTTGAAGACGGTGGTCTTGCCCGCTCCGGCAAGTCCGACGATGGCGATCTGCATCGATCAAGGGTAGCGGGCGACGCGGCGGAGCCGCGGCCGAGGCGGCAGACCCGCGGCGAGGCGGCAGACTCACGGTGAGGCTCAGGGGCGCTTCGTGCTGCGCGCGTCGCGTGCATGGACGCGCCGAGCAGCAAGGTGAGTGTTTGGGGTCCCTTGGCCCGCGAAGGCCTGGCTGCCCACGCTTGGGGGAGCCGCGGACACGTTCCCCGCCGCCTTTTCGGGCCGTAAATGCGGAGGCTTGTTCTCGCCGCGTCCATGCAGCCGACCAGCGGGTGCGCAACGCCGGGCCGCCGATGGCGCGCCCGCGATCCGGTGCGGCAGAACTGCGCCGAGGCAGAACTGCGCCGAGGCAGAACTGCCCCCGGGTCAGTAGCCGGCGGTCGGGTCGACGACGTTGAGCAGCGGCTCGGCCGCCGCGAATCGGCGCAAGTTGTCGGCGAACAGTTCGACGCTGCGGTCAAGGACGCGGCCGCTCGACCACGAGGTGTGGGGTGTGACGATCGCGTTCGGCAGGTCGTAGAACGGCGATTCGGGCGACAGCGGCTCTTCGGCAAACGTGTCCAGCACGGCCCCGCCGATGCGGCCGTCGCGCAGCGCGCGCAGCAGGGCCCGCTCGTCCACCAGACGGCCGCGGGCGATGTTGATCAGCCACGCGCCGGGCTTCATCGCGGCCAGCGCCGTGTCATCGATCATGCCCTCCGTCTCCGGCGTCAGCGGCGCCGCCAGGACGACGAAGTCCGATTCGGCCAGCAGTTCGGGCAGGGACGCGGGCCCCAGGATCCTCTCCGGCCCCGGCTCGACGGCCTCTCCCCCGCCGGGGACGGCGGGTGGCTTGGCCGATCCGGTCCCGCTTCGGCGGGTGGCGATGACCCGGCATCCGAAGGCCGCGGCGAGGGTGGACACGGCTCGTCCGATCGACCCGAGGCCGACGACGCCGACCGTCACGTCGCGGAGCTCTGTGCCCTCGAGCGGTTGCCAGGTGCGCTCGCGCTGCAGCTCGAGCAGCTGCGGCAGCCGGCGACTCACGGCCAGAATCATCATCAGCACGTACTCGGCGATGGGCTGGCTGAACACGCCGCGCGCGTTGGTGATGACGATGCCGCGCTCGCGGGCCGTCGGCGTCAGAGCGCGCTCCACGCCTGCCGATGCGCTGTGGACCCACGCCAGGCGCGGCGCCCGTGCGAGCAGCCGGTCGAACGCATCGGAGGACAGCCAGCCCCGCAGCAGGACCTCCACGTCGTCGAGTGGGCCGTCGGCGAGGCCCTCCACGGACAGGGTGATCAGACGGGCTCCCGGCGCGGCCGCCCGGATTCGCTCCAGGTCCCGCGACCGGTAGCGTGCGGCAAGAATGGGGCTGAGCGCGATCGCCAGGGGCGCGCCGCCGGGGCCCGCCCCGGGTCCCGCCGTGCGGCGGTGCGTTGGGGCGGGCTGGCTCACGACGGCTGCCCGCCGCCGGTTCCGAGCACCCGCCGAACCCAGCGCTCCGGCTCATCGATCTCGCCATGCTGGGGCAGGGTCTGCGGCCCTTCCCACAACCGCCGCAACGCGGCCGGGCCGCCAGCCGTGGCCACCGCGCGGACGAAGCGCTCGCCCTTCTTGTACTGCTCCATCTTCAGGTCCATGCCGGTCAGCCGCATGATGACCCGCTCGAAGGGGGTGCGCCGCTCGCGGCGTTCGTGGAAGCGGGCGCTGATCCGTTCGACTTCTGGCACGAGGTCGCGACCCACCTCGTCCATGACATAGTCGGAGAAACCCTCGAGCAGGCTCATCACGGCCTGGGTCTCGCGGAACAGGCGACGCTGCTCGGGGCCCATCAGCCGCTCCATCCAGTGCTCGCCGTCGCCTTCGCCTCGCAGCGCCCGGCCAAGGGCGCGGATCGCGTCGCGCCCCAGCGAAGACGCGTCGCGGCTGAACAGTGACAGCTGGCGCTCGAGTCGTTCGGCCAGGTAAGGTCGCAGCCAGGGATGGGCCTCGAACTCGAAGGCATGCGTCGTCTCGTGCAGGGCGATCCACATCCGGAACGGCTCGAGCGGCAGGTTGAGGGCGGTGGCCGTGCTGCGGATGTTCTCCTCGACAAAGAGCAGCTTCCCGTCGCTGGCCTCGGCCGACACGAGCGCCAGGTCGTACTGGCCCAGCACCTTCTGGCCCATGAAGCCGAGCAGGAATCCCAGCTGGCGAGTCGTCACGAAGCGGTTGGCGATGGCCACCGCGGCCTTGCCGAGTCCTCCGCCGGCCGGCATGACCTGGTCGAGCAGCTCACCCTCGATGCGCGAGATGAGCGAGGCGAAGGTCGTCACGTTGGCGGCCACCCAGCCGGCACGATCGACCACGCCCGCGCGGTCGACGACGCCGGGCAGCTGCGTTCCGAGCGCCTGGGATAGCCGGGGGACGATGGCGGCCATCGCCGCGGCGTAGGCGGGTTCGGTTGCCTTCAGCTCCGCCGCCGACAGCGCGCCCGGCGCGTGTCGCAGGCGAGCGACGGCGATGCGTTCGGCCGCCGGCCAGTCGACCAGGCCGCGCCGCGCCGCCCGCTCGGCGTGGCGGCCCACGACGGTCGCAACAGCGCCCAGCGCGGAGCCGACCAGGAAGCCCACCTGCCACACACGGTCGTCCCGCCAGCCACTGCGCCGGCTTGCCCGTTGATTCATCGGCTACCACCCTCGAGGGCGGTTGGCGCCACGCTCGCCTCGCCCACCCGGACGCCGGTGACGTCGCCGAACGCATCCCCGAACAGGCGCGCGGCGATCCGCTGGAAGGCCGTCACGTCGCCGGTGGTGAGCTGCGCATGAACCGGATCGGCGCCCGTGGCAGCCGGCGCCTCCAGCCCGTTGACGCTGAGCAGCTCCGCCAGCGCGGAGGCGGTCGCTGTCGCCGAATCGACGATCGCGACGCGTTCGCCGGCGATCGCCGCGATGACGTCGCGCAGGAGCGGGTAATGGGTACAGCCGAGGAGCAGCGTATCGATCCGGGCCGACGCCGGCAGGGGGAAGATGAACTCGCCGGCCTCGTCGCGATCGCCGAACAGCGGCGCCAGGGCCGCCCCGACCGCAGTCTCCACCACCGGTCCGGCGAGCTGGCCCGCCTCGACCATCGGCACGAGGGTCGGGGTCGCGTGCTCGTAGATCTCGATCGCCGGGTTCTCCTCCTTGATCGCCCAGAAGTAGGCGTGTGAGCGGACGGTGGCCGGCGTGGCGATCACGCCGACACGCCGGTTGCGGCTGGCGAGCGCCGCCGCGGCGGCACCGGGACGGATGACGCCCAGGACGGGCAGCTCGTAGCGGCGCCGAAGCTGCGGCAGGGCGACCGCAGTCGAGGTGTTGCAGGCGATGACGACGGCCTTGACATCGCGATCGACCAGCGCGTCGACGGATTCGGTGGAGAACGCCAGCACCTCGGCATCCAGGCGCGTGCCGTAGGGTGCGCGGTCGTTGTCACCGAGATAGACCGTGGATTCCGCGGGCAGCCGGCGGACGATCTCGCGCAGGACCGTCAGCCCTCCAACCCCGGAGTCGAACACGCCGATGGGGCGCGGATCGGACACCTGCCGGCCGCCCCCTAGCGCCGCGCGCCGACGGGGATCCGATTGGCGGCCAGGATGTCGGTCGCGACACGGGTGATGTCCTGGCTGATCGCCGCCTTCGGATTGGCCAGCACGAATGGCACGCCCTCGTTGTTGCACTGGACAACGAGCCGGCCGTCGGAGACCACGGTGTGCTCCGGCACGCGGCCCAGGGCATGGGCGAGGTCCTGGGGGCTGATGCCACCGGGCGAGTCCGAGCGATTGACGAGATAGCGGACCTTGGCCGCGGGATACCCGATCATCCGAAACGTATCGGCCACGGCGACCGTGTTGTGAATCGTTGTCGAGTCATAGGTCACGATCTCGACGATCGTGTCGCTTGCGTCGAGGAACGCGAGGTTGATGTCGCTGATGGCGGACGACATGTCGATCACGATCGCCGTGTAGACCCGTCGCAGCAGCGACAGGATCTTGTCCAGGTCCCGGGCGGTGACCATCTCCGCCATCTCGATGCGCGGCGGGGCGAGCAGGATGTCGATGCCGGATGGGTCGCGCCACAGGACGTCCTGGAGGTCCGAGTCGGCGATCCGGTCGGTTGGCAAGTCCAGGATGGACGGCGCGTCGACCGGCACCTTGAGCAACGCCCGCAGGTCGCCGAACTGGAGGCTGCCGTCGATGAGAACGGTCCGCTGTTCGAGCTGGGCAAGAGCGCAGGCAAGGTTGAAGGCGATCGTCGTCTTGCCGACCCCGCCCTTGGGGGCGAACACGCTGATGACCCGCGACGACCCGACGGACGAGATGACGCTGTAGGCCTTGCGCACCTCGTTGACCCGGGTCACGAGGTCGTAGCCGGAGAAGGGCATGGCCAGGATGCCGTGGATGCCCCGCTCCGGATCGACCTTGACCGGGTTCTGGGGAACGGTCAGGACGATGACCGGGACCTTCAGTCCCGAGGCGCGGAGCTGCTCCACGAGCTGCAGGCCCTTCACCCGCCCCTGCAGCAGCGCGTCGACGAGCATGACGTCCGGCCGCAGCTCGGCCACCTGGGCCAGCACCTTGTTGCCATCGGACAGGACGTCCAGGAGCTTGATCGCCGTCTGGGCGTTGAGCAGCCCACGGATGTACTGCGCCACCTGCGGCACGTCCTCGACCAGCAGGAGGCGGGTTTGTTCAGCGGCTGGCATCGCCCCGACTATACCAAGCGGGACAGTTCAGCTGTCCCTGCCCGAAGGTCCGGCCGCCGGTTCAGGACGGCGGGGCGGCCCGGCCAGGGCGCCGGGCGACGAGGATGGCCCGATCGCCGCCTGACCCCAATCCCCCGAGGTCGTAGCCCCCGGCGACGATCTCGACCTCCAGCCCTGCGTCCTCCGCCATGCCAGCGAGCTCGTCAGCCGAGACGAGGCGGAGGCGGTCGTTACGGACCCAGCGGAGCACCGCCCCGCCAGGCTCCGATTCCTCGTAGATGGTGGTCAGGGCGACGATCTGGGTGGCCGAGTCGTGCTGGGCGGACCCGACCTTCGTGACCAGCCGGCCACTCTCGGGATCCGGGCGGGCGTACTCGAGGATGAGCCGGCCGTCGAAGCGAGCCAGGTCGTCCGCGTCGGGCTGCCACACGTCGACGGCGGCGAGGCCCCCCGGCGCGAGGTGGGCGGCCATGGTACGGAGCGCGTCCCGCTGGGCCTCGCGGGCGCCGAGCAAGAGCAGCGAGTTCAGGCCGATGAACGCCAGCTGGAACGCCCCAGCCGAGGGGAGCCGGAGGCCCACGGCGTCCGCCTCGACCAGCTCGAGGCGCTCTGCTGCTTCGCGGCCTTCCGCAGCCGCAGCCAGCCTGGCCCGGGCCAGCATGGCCGGATCGAGATCGACGCCGGTGATGGTGTGGCCCGCCACGGCGAGCGGCACGGCCAGCCGCCCGGTCCCGACCGCCAGCTCGAGAATCGGGCCACCGGAGCGGGCCGCGAGGGCCAGGTACAGGTCGAGATCGCCCGGGTCCTCGAGCAGGTCGAGGTCGTACAGCCGGGCCAGGGCCTCCGCCTGGGGGCCCCCGCTCAGCCCTCCCAGCGGACGCTCTTTCCGGCCGCCTTCTTGACCGCCAGCGCACTGATCGCCTCGAGCACCGCCCGGTTGGCGGCCATGGCCGTGGCCTCGGCATGGTCGTACGGCGGGCTGACCTCGACGACGTCCATGCCGGCCAGCTCGACCGCCCCGACCACCTGGCGCACGGCCCGCAGCACCTCCCGGGTCAGCATGCCCCCGGGCTCGGGCGTCCCGGTGCCCGGCGCCATGCCGGGATCGATGACGTCGATGTCGAGCGACAGGTAGATCGCATCGGCTCCGTCGAGCGCCTGGCCGATGGCGTCGCTGATGACCGCCTCGGCGCCACGCTCTTCGATCTCGCGCATGAAATGCCAGCGCAGCCCGTTCTGCTTCATCCATTCGAAGGTGGCGACGCCGGGCCAGTAGCCCCGAAGCCCTATCTGGACGAAGTTCTTGCCCGCCACGGCGCCCGATTCGATCAGCCGTCGCATCGGTGTGCCGTGCCCGGCGAGGACGCCCCAGTCCTCGTTGGCCGTGTCGGCATGGGCGTCGAAATGGACGATGCCCAGGCTCCGCG
>JALZAF010000303.1 GCA_030948505.1 Chloroflexota bacterium | reverse complement strand
CACCTCGCACGCGCATCATGACGCCGAGCTGGCGGCGTCTCTCCATCGCGACGAGCACGTGGCCCGAGCCGAGCAGCAGTTGCGGGGCATGGTCCGAGACCTCCTGGTCGAGGCCGTCGGGGCCGGCACCGTCCGCGACGACATCGCCGCGGACGAACTCGCGACCTTCAGCCTCCATGCCCTCGCGGGCGCCAGCTCGCTTCCGTCCAAGGCCGCCGTGCGGCGGCTTGTGGCCGTGACGCTGGCGGGGTTGCGCCCGCCGGCCTGACGGGTGGGGGCCGAGCTTCGCCGACGCGCCGGCAGAGGAAGCCCGGTCTCATGAGGCGGAGATAGAGGACCCATCCTCGACCGACGCGCCGCGAGCTAGTCCGCCGTTTCGTTGACGGCCTCGGGCAGCTCCTCCTCACCACGCCACGCCTCGATCGACTCGCGGAGCACGAGAAGGGCGATGACGATCGCCGCCACTGGGTCGGCCCACCACCAGCCGAGGAGCGCATTGGCCGCCAGACCGACCAGGGTGGTTGCCGACAGCCACAGGCAGGTCGTCGTCTGGAAGGCGTCGATGATGAGAGCCCGCGACCCGAGCGCCTGTCCGGTGGTCCGCTTGGCGCGGGCGAGAAAGCCCATGACGCCCAGCGACAGCGCCGTGACCACGATCCCGACGGGGCTTGCGCTGGGACGATCGGCGTTCACCAGCGACCAGATGGCATCGACGAGGATGTAGGCCCCGAGCAGCAGAAGCGAGATCGCGACGAAGCGCTCGGCACGATACTCAACGCGTTCGACGGCCTCTTCGTCGAGCTCGCCCCGCTGCTCGACGCTCAATCGCCAGATGAGGACGACTCCCGAGACCGACTCGACGAACGAGTCGACACCGAAGCCGAGGAGCGCCACCGAACCTGACGCGAGTGCCGCGCCGATGGATACCAGACCCTCGACGAGGTTCCAGGCGACGGTCAGGTATTCGAGTCGAAGGCCGCGCCGGAGCAGACGCTGACGGCTCAGTTCGGTCATGCGTGCCCAACCTCCTCGAAGCGTCGCCGATCGGCGGTCTCGATCTGGAACGTGCTGTGCTCGATGTCGAAGAAGCCGGCCAAGCACTCGCACAGGTGATCGAGGACCGCCGCCGACTGCGCATCGGGCTCCACGATGACGTGCGCCGACACGACATTCATGCCCGAGGTGATCGTCCAGACGTGCAGGTCGTGACACTCGGTGACGCCGGGCGCCTCGAGAATGTGCGAGCGGACGAGATCCACAACCGAGACCCTTCGGGGTTGCCTCCAGAAGCACGTCGACGGCATCGCGCAGGAGGCGCCAGGTGCGCGGGAAGATGAGCACACCGATGATCATCGACGCGATGGCATCGGCCGCGCCGAACCCGGTCAGGACGATCACCAGCCCGGCCACGATGACTGCCGCCGAACCCGCGAAGTCGCTGAGCACTTCGAGGAAGGCGCCGCGGGCGTTGAGGCTCTGGCTCTGGGCGTCCCGAAGGAGCCATAGCGACGCGCCGTTGCCGGCCAGCCCGACCAGGGCGACCGCGATCATCAGCCCGGACGCAACCTCCGCCGGTTGAGCCAGCCGACGGATCGCCTCGAAGAGGATGAAGGCCCCGACGCCGAAGAGAAGCAACGCATTCACGATGGCGGCAAGGATCTCCAGCCGCTGGTAGCCGAACGTTCGCTCCGGGCCGGCTGGACGGGCGCCGATCCAGATCGCGAGGAGGGCAAGCCCGATGCCGGCGACGTCGGTCAGCATGTGCCCTGCATCGGCGAGCAGGGCCAGGCTGTTCGCCGCGAAGCCGCCGATGGCCTCCACGGCGAAGATCGCGAGGGTCAGGCCAAAGACCGTGAGGAGACGGCCGCGATTCGCCGCGGCGGCGCTGTGCACGTGGGGCATCAGGCGGTCTGGCTCGCCGGCTCGGCCGTGTGCGCCAGGGCGTCGGCTAGGACGTGGCGGACGTGCTCGTCAGCGAGCGAGTAGAAGGCGATCCGGCCGGCCTTGCGCCGGGTCACGGCGCCGCGCTCGCGCAGCAGCCGGAGTTGGTGACTGAGCGCGGACACCGATAGATCCAGCACGAGCGCGAGATCGCACACGCAGAGTTCCGGCGCGAGCGCCAGTGCCTGGAGGATCCGGGCCCGCGTCGGATCAGCCAGGGAATCGAACCAGCCGGCCGTCGCGCGCGCAGCCTCGGCCGACAGCAGCCGACCGATCAATGGGCGGACAGCGTCGGGATGCAGACACACGATGTCACACTGGTCGATCGTCAACACTTGAGCCATCGCTCAACTATAGCCGACTCGCCCATGACGCTACTGCGGCGGCTGGACGGAAATCGGCCCGTTCAGGTCGGCAAACGTGTGGTCCATCAGGTGCCCCTCCGCACGCATCTCCTCTCGGACGACGATGCCGTCGGACTGTCTGACCCAGACCCGGAACCAGGCGGGGACGTCCGGTCGAAGAAAGGTAATGATCTGGGTCGGGACGCCGTCGACTTGTTCGGTGCCCATCAGTCGAGCGGCCACCGCGCCTTGCCAGAAGTCGCGGTAGTAGCCGGTCGGCCAGGAAAAGCCCGGCGGTGGGAAGGTTGACTTCTCCCACGGTCCGTTTGCCTGCCGGCTGAAGCGCTCCTCGCCAATCAGGATCTGGATTGAGTCATTGAGCGTGATCTGGGCACGATCGGGTGCCTGGAAGCGATACGTCGAGAGGTATAGGGGTCCGTCAACGC
>JALZAF010000296.1 GCA_030948505.1 Chloroflexota bacterium | reverse complement strand
CCCGCGCGGATCTCGCGCGGCCAGCCCGGTTGCGGCCCGGCCGCGGCTGACCCGGGATCCGTTGTCGGTCGAGCAGATCGTGGCCGTCGACTCGCCGCGCGAGTTCCGCCTCCATCCGGGCGGCACGATGGTCGCCTATACGGCCGAGGCGGCCGGCGCACGACAGCTGTTCACCCTCAGCCTGCGCGGCGGCTACCCGACCCAGGTGACCGCGTCGGAGAAGGCCATCAGCGATCCGCAGTGGTCGCCCGATGGCCGCCGCCTGGCGTACGTCCGCGAGGACGCGATCTGGATCGTCGAGGCGGACGGATCGCGCCCGACGCAGGTGACCGCCCACCCGGCGCCGACCAACACGCCGCGCTGGTCGCCCGACGGTCGCCGGCTGGCATTCGTCTCGCGCCGCCGCGGCTGGTCCCAGGTGTGGCTGGTCGATGCGCCGATCCCGCGCCGTGGCCGGCCCGCGGCGAGTCCCAAGCCGGCCGAACCCGAGGTGGTCACCCGGGCCGGCTTCGACGTCGAGTCGTTCGAGTGGGGACCGGGCGCGAGCGACCTGGCAGTGATGGGCCTCGGGTCGGAGGCGACGGAGACCTCCCAGATCCTGCTGGTCGATCCCGCGACCCGGCGAGAAGCCACGCTGGGCGGCTCACCCAGCTGGGAGACGGCGGCCCGTTGGATGAGCGATGGCTCGCTCCTCTACGCCTCCGACGCCGACGGCTGGTTCCAGATCGTGCGCCGCACACGGGACGGGACACGGACGATCCTCACCACTGGCAGCCGCGAGCACGCCGAGCCCGCCGGCGGCTACGGCTTCGCGCCGCTCGGCTCGCCGGACGGCCGGCGCTTCGTCCACAGCGAGTTCCGCGACGGACTGGTCGACCTTATCGTTGCGCCCCTGTCGGGCGCCGCGAAGCGGGGCCGCGGCCGGCCACCGAAGAACCCGAAGCCCGTCGTTGGCGCGGCCGAGGGGCGGCGCATCGATCCGTGGGACGGCGTGTGGCGCGCCATCGGGTGGCTGCCGGACGGGGCCTGGGTGGCCGCGATCGGCGAGAGCGAGACGCGCCCACAGGACCTGTGGCTGCTGCCCGTTCCCGGAGCCGCGCCAGACGGCGCGAGGCCGCGCCAGGTGACCAACTCGATGCCGGCCGTCCTTGGTCCGTCGTTCGCCCCCGGCCGCGCCATCAAGGCTGAGCGGATCGCGTTCGACGCGCTAGACAAGTTGAGGATCGAGGGGACCCTGTGGCGTCCTCCGACCGCGACCGGTCGACGCGGCGGAACGCGCGTGCCCGCGATCGTCTATCCGCACGGCGGCCCAACCTCCCAGGCGGTGCGGTCATGGGCGCCGTTCAAGCAGCTCCTCGTGCGCGAGGGCTTTGCCTTCCTCGACGTCGACTTCCGCGGCTCGACCGGCTACGGCCGCGCGTTCAGGCATGCCAACCGCGGCGAATGGGGGCACGGCGACGTCCAGGACATGGTCGACGGCGCCCGCTGGGCCGCCGCACAGCCCTGGTGCGACGGGCGGCTCGCGATCTATGGCGGGTCATACGGTGGCTACCTGACCCTGTGCGCCCTGGTCGAGGAACCTTCGCTGTGGCGGGCAGGGGTCGACCTGTACGGCGACTCGGAGATTGCCGAGAGCTACCGCCACGGCGATCGCCTGGGCCGGCTGGACCTGCAACGAATGATGGGCTCGCCGGACGACCCCAAGCGGACGGAGTTGTACCGTCGCGGCTCGCCGGTCTACCGGGCCGAACGGATCGAGGCGCCGTTGCTCATCCTGCACGGCCGCAAGGACAAACGGGTCGTGCCGCTGATGACCGAGCGGATGGTCGAGGCGCTCGAGATCGAGGGCAAGCACCACGAGGTGCACTGGTACGACGAGGAGGCCCACGGCTGGGAGCGTCGCGAGACAAGGCGCGACGCGTTCAACAGGATCCTGGCCTTCCTCAAGCGCCACGTTCTGGACGAAACGGGCAAGGCCGCAGAAACGAAATGAGCCGTCTTTTCGGACGGCTCATCGATCCGTTATCAGACGCCCTGACGGGCATCTGACGCCCTTTCGGGCGCCTTACGACCAGCGGCGGCCTGCCTCGAGAACGAGCCCCGAGGCTGCCAGCGCGGTCAGCGCCAGCAGCACCCGTACGACCTGGATCTTGACGGTGTTCATCCCGCGTCCCTCTTTGTAGTGCCCGGCGGCGTGGGCCCTGACGGCAGGCCTGAGGCCTTGGGATTGGGACGCTACGGACGTTCGGTCCACCCAGAAATGACCCACAGGTCCGGTCCTGATCGCTCACTCGGGGGAGGTGCCCTCTGTCAACGGGCCAGGACCTGGCCTCGGCTGGCCGCGCCGGCGCATCGCGAACGCGATCGTGCAGGCGATCCCCAGGCCGATCAGGAGGTCGCCGATGCTGAAGACGTTGGCCATCGGTACCCCCGCGGGCAGGGCGAAGATGTCGGTCAACGGGCCCAGGAGCGGACGGTTCGTGACGATGCTGTTGGAGTATCCGCGGCTTGGATCGAGCCCCGCCAGCGCCAGGGCTCCCGGGTCAGCGGGCATGTAGCCGCCGTTGGCGACGATCGCGGCCAGGTTCGAAACCGCGCCGAGGGCGACGATGGCCAGCCCAGGCACGCGGGCATTGCGGACGACGACAGCCAGGACGGCCGCGGTGGAGGCGACATAGATGGCTGGCCCGGCGGCCCCCACCGCGCCGCCGAGCGGACTCGAGAAGAGCAGCACCTGGACCAGCAGGGCCAGGACCGCGATCGGGGCCCAGGCGATGCGGAGCGTGGCGAGTCCCTCCAGCCGGCCGCCGAGCAGGAAGCCCGCGAGGAGGCCGACCGGGATCGCGTACAACATGAACACCGGTCAGGCCTCCCGGGATGCGAGGATCTCGGTCAGCTGGTCGGCATGCTCCTCGAGGTGGCCGGCGACGAAACGGCCGGTCACCTCGGCGATGCTCATCTCGCCCAGCCGCGGATGCAGTCCGTGCCGGCCCGCCTCCGCGGGCGAGAGCTGCGCCAGGCGCCGGGCCATGCGTTCGGCGCCGGCGGCTACCCGATCGAAGAGCTCGCGGGGCGGCAGGCTGCGGTCGCGCTCGATGACCCCGATCCGCAGCTCATCGGTCGCCGTGCGCCCGAAGGGCACAGGCTCAATTGGCCCGGCCAGTATCCGCTCGATCTCGCCCTGCCAGAAGGGCAGCATCTCGGCGATGTGGGCAAGCGCCTCCGGCGGGCCCCAGGACGCCTCGGGCTCAGCGCCGAACCGCTCGCTCAGCGGCCACGGCGCGCCCGACTCGACCCGTCCCTGCAGGCCCGCGAGGCGGGTGCTGGCCTTCCGGATCCGCCCGATCAGCCCGTCGAGCTCGCCGATTCCCAGGTACCTCCAGGGCTGCCCGGCGAGACCGCCGGCCCCTTCAGTGTCCCATCTCGGCGACCGCCCGATGCGGCCGGGAGGGACTACCATTTGGCTCCTCTCGACCGCTCCGACGCAAGGGGAGCCTGCCGATGACCGACACCGCTCGACGCGCAGGAACCGCCGCCGCGAACCAGGCGGGCGCCCGAATCAACCGCGATGCCTATGCCCAGGCGGGGGATTTCCTGCCTCTCAAGGGCATCGACCACATCGAGTTCTGGGTCGGTAACGCTCGCCAGGCATCCAACTACTACCGGGCCCTGTGGGGCTTCACGCCGGTCGCATTCGCCGGCCTCGAGACGGGCATCCGTGACCGCGCGAGCTATGTCATGCGGCAGCACGACATTACCTTCGTCCTCACCGCCCCGTTGACGCCGGATGGCGAGATCGCCGACCACGTCCGGCGGCACGGGGACGGCGTGCGCGACATCGCCTTTGCCGTGGACGATGCGACGGCCGCCTGGCGCGAGACGACGACTCGTGGGGCCCGTTCGGCGATGGAGCCAGCAGACCTTGATGGCGGCGAGGACGGAATCCTCCGCCGCAGCACGGTCTCGACGTATGGCGAGACGCGTCATTCGTTCGTCGACCGGAGCGCTTACCAGGGGCTGTTCGCACCGGGCTACCGGAAGGTCAGGAAGCCGGCCCGGGCCGCCGGGGGACTGAGCCTGCTCGAAGTCGACCACTGCGTCGGCAACGTCGGCCTCGGCGAGATGAACAAGTTCGTGGACTTCTATCGCGACGTCTTCGGGTTCAGCCAGCTCATCCACTACGACGACAAGGTCATCCACACCGAATACAGCGCGCTGATGTCGAAGGTCATGACCAACGGCAACGGGCGGATCAAGTTTCCCATCAACGAGCCGGCCACGGCCCGGAAGAAGAGCCAGATCCAGGAGTTCCTCGACTGGTACCTGGATCCGGGCTGCCAGCACATCGCCCTGCGGACGGAGGACATCGTCGCGACCGTTCGGCAGCTGCGCGAGAACGGCGTCGAGTTCCTGGGCCTGCCGCACGAGTACTACGCGACCCTGGCCGACCGCGTCGGCGACGTCGGCGTCCCGATCGAGACGCTGGAGGAGCTCGGCATCGAGGCTGATCGCGACGAGGAGGGCTACCTCCTCCAGATCTTCACCCGCCCCGTCCAGGACCGCCCGACCTTCTTCTTCGAGATCATCGAGCGGCACGGCTCGCGCGGCTTCGGGGTCGGCAATTTCAAGGCCCTGTTCGAGGCGATCGAGCGCGAGCAGGCCAAGCGCGGCAACCTGTAGAAGCCCGGATGCCTTCTGTCGCGGATCTCGTCGAGCCGCCCGCTCTCGAACGCCTGACAGGCGGCGACGAGTACGGCGCAGGCCGCGCTCTCGCCGACAGCGGCGCGGTCAAGCTCGTCGAATTCGGCCCGTTGCGGGTCCTGGCCGACGTCACGGACCGGGGTCGATCGGCCCGCGTGGATCTCCACGCGAATGACGGAACGCTCGACTGGCAGTGCAGCTGCCGTGGCCTGCCCGCCGGCGCCTGCCGCCATGTCGCCGCAGCCGGCATCGTGACCTGGGAGCGCGCGCCCAAGCCTGGCGCCTGAGGCCAGAAAAAGTCTGTCCGTTCGCCCGATCGGGCGGGCTAGAATTCGGCGCGGAGGGATCGAACGGTGGACTTCTATCCGTGGATCGTGCTCGTCCACGTGGCGGCGGCCTTCGCGTTCGCACTCAGCCACGGGGTGTCGGCGTTCGCGTCGTTCCGCATGCGCAGCGAGCGCGACCCGCTCAAGATCCGTGCGCTGCTCGAGCTGTCGTCCATGACCCTGGGGACGATGTATACGGCGTTCGCCGTCCTTCTGGTCGCCGGGATAGCCGCAGGGATCATGCGCGGCTGGTTCGCCATGGGCTGGATCTGGGCCGCCATCGGCGTACTTCTCGCCGTGAGCGTGGCCATGTACGTGCTTGCCACCCGCTACTACGCCGCGGTGCGGATGGCCGTGGGGCTCGAGGCCTATGGCGCGCCCAAAGGCACCCCGCCCCGCGCGGCGAGCGCGGAGGAGCTGGCCAGGCTGCTGGATACGCGTCGGCCGGAAGCCATCGCCGTGGTCGGCATCGTCGGCCTGCTGGTCATCCTCTGGCTGATGGTCCTGAAGCCGTTCTAAAATCGCCTCTGGAGGGAAGCGATGATCACGTCCTGGGCAAGGCGGGCCCTGCCGATCGTGGCCTGGTTGTTCGTGGCCTGCGCGATCGTGCAGGTCTTCCTGGCCGGCCTCGGGGTGTTCGAGAACCCCGGCCGGTTCGTCACCCACCGCGAGTTCGGTTATCTGTTCGGCTGGCTCGCCATCGTCATGCTCATCCTCGCCCTCGTCGGAAGGATGGGCCGCCGCGTGGTCGGGCTCACGGTCCTGCTCATCGTCCTGTTCACCCTGCAGTCCGTCTTCGTGGCCTTCCGGACCAGTCAGCCGATGATCGCCGCGCTCCACCCAGTCAACGGTTTCCTGATCATCCTCGTCGGCATCGTCCTGGCACGCGAGGGCCGTCGCGTGGGATGGCCGGGGCCAGCCAATCCACCCCCTGGCTGACCTTCGCGCGCTGGCCAGGTCGAGGTGAGGATCGCCCACGTCCGGGAGCGGCATGCGCCGGCCGGGTCGCCGTGGCGGCTGGCCGCCGCCATGCCCGATGAGGGGAGCTGGCTCGACCTCGAGCTGGCTCGCCGTCGCCTCGCGTCGCGGGACGAACGGCTCGCTCACAACGATCAGCTGTTTCGGCAGCCTGTCTCGACCCTCGACGATCACCTGGCGCGAGGCCTTCGCCTGGCCCACCTGGGGGCGCTTCTCGACAGCTTCGAGGGCGACGGAGACGACGGACGCGGTGATCCGGCCGTGCTCGAAGCGGGCGACCTGCTGTTCGGCCCGCCAATCCTGCGGCCGCCGTCGCTGCGCGACTTCTACGCCTTCGAGGGTCACGTCCGGACGATGTGGGAGCGACGCGGGGGAACCGTGCCGGAGGCCTGGCACCGGCTGCCGATCTTCTACTTCTCCAACACCTCGGAGATCCGCGGCCCGGACGACGCCGTGTGGGCGCCGCGCGAATCGGAGGAGCTCGACTTCGAGCTCGAGGTGGCGGCGCTCGTCGACACGCCCGCCCTCGACCTGACGGCCGAGCGGGCGGACGAGGCGATTGGCGGCTACACGATCCTGAACGACTGGTCGGCGCGCGATCTCCAGCGCGACGAGAGCACCGTCCGCCTGGGCCCCGCCAAGGGCAAGGACTTCGCGACCACCGTCGGGCCCTGGCTCGTCACGCCCGACGAGCTGGCGAGCGCCCGAAAGGGCAAGGGCTACGATCTGGCGATGACCGCCCTCGTCCAGACCGGGGACGCACGCGTCGAAGTGAGCCGCGGCCGCTGGTCCGATGCGGCCTTCTCCTTCGCCGACATGCTCGCCCGGGCATCCGCCGATGCCCGACTTCGACCGGGCGATCTCATCGGCAGCGGAACGGTCGGGAGCGGCTGCCTGCTGGAGGTCAAGGATTCCACCCTGCGCAGATGGCTCCAGCCCGGTGACGAGGTCGTCCTGGCGGTCGAGCGCCTGGGCGAGCTCCGCAGCCCCATCGTCGCGCGTCCCGAGCGGCGGCCGTGACGGACGTCGAGACCCGCCTCGCCCCGATCCCTGTGCCGCGGCTGCCGGCCCCGGTTGACACGCCCGCGGTCGTCGTCGATCGGGCCCGGCTGGAAGGCAATATCGCGCGGCTCCAGGCCGAGCTCGATCGTCGCGGGGTTGCGCTCCGGCCGCACGCGAAGACCCACAAGAGCGTGCGCGTCGCGCAGCTCCAGCTCGAGGGCGGTGCGCGTGGCATCGCGGTCGGGACGCTGGGCGAGGCGGAAGTGTTCGCCGCAGCGGGGATCCGGGACCTGTTCGTCGCCTACCCGGTATGGGCGGACGGACCGAAGGCGGGACGGCTGCGCGAGCTCCACGACGCGGCCGACCTGCGAGTGGGCGTCGATTCCGCGGCCGGGGCGGCCAGGTTGGCAGCGGCCGTCGCCGGCAGCAGGAAGCGGTTGACGGTGCTCGTGGAGATCGACTCGGGGTTGCACCGGACCGGCGTTGCGGATCCGGCGGAAGCCGCGGTCGTGGCCGAGGCGGCGCGCCGCGGCGGCCTCGTCGTCGCCGGCGTCTTCACCCACGGTGGCCACAGCTACCGGCCCGGCCGGAGAGCGGAGGTCGGTGCCCAGGAGGTCGCCAGCCTCGAGGCCGCGGCCGCGGCGCTGGAATCGGCCGGCTTCGAGGTCGAGACCATCAGCGCCGGCTCGACGCCGACGATGCTCGAGGCGGCGAAGGGCCGGGTCAACGAGATCCGGGCCGGCACCTACGTCCTGGGCGATCGGCAGCAATGGGCGCTGGGCACGATTCCGCCGGAGGGCGTCGCGGTGTTCGTCGCGGCGACGGTCGTGTCGGAGGCACCCGGCCAGGTCGTCCTCGACGCAGGCGCCAAGTCCCTGACCAAGGACCGAGCCGAGTGGCTGGATGGCTTCGGGCTCATGCCCGCCTATCCCGCCGGCGTCATCGCCTGGCTGAACGACTACCACGGCGTCGTCCGCTTTCCCGCGGGAGCGCCGCGACCGGCGCTCGGGGAAGTGGTCGCCATCGCCCCGAATCACGTCTGCCCGGTGATCGACCTGTTCGACGTGTTCTGGGTCGTCGCCGAGGACGGCTCGGCGGAACGCTGGCCGGTCGATGCGCGGGGCCGGAGCGGGTAGGGAACCGTGTGGAGGGCGAAACGCCGCAGCCGCGTCGCCGGCGTCTGACGGCCGAGGCGGACCAGCCGCGGAGTCAGTCGGGCTCCTCCGGCTCGGCGCGACGGATCAGCGGCAAGGCAACCCAAAGCGCCCCGTAGACGGCAACAGTTGCGATCGTCGCGATCAGCGCCGAGGTGCCACCGAAGATCACATCGGCGATCAGGAAGATCGCGCAGGCGATTCCGATGGCCGTGAAACAGCTGCCAATGATGAGCAGGACGTTGGAGTCGAGGAGGATGCGCTCCTTGTCCTCGCGGCGGAAGTTCAGGCGGTGATAAACGGACGGCGCGATGAGGGCGGCGCCGGCCACGGCGCTCGAAAGGAGGGCCGCGAGATAGACCGCCCGGTCGAGGTCGGACACGGAAGCGAAGCGCTGCTGGAACGGCAGGATCAGCAGGAACGCGAACAAGACCTGGACGCCCGGCAGAGCCACCCGCAGCTCGTTGAGGAGCTCGATGAGCTCACGATCGACGCGTTCCTTCTTGCTCTCCTGGCGGTCCATCGTGGTCTCTTGTCGCGCCATGGGGTGATGGTAAGCGGCGCAACGCGTGCCGCCGGTCATAGACTTGGTCCGTGTTCTACGTCGCCCGCGGCAGCGTTCCGCACAAGCGCCACACCCAGCACCGCGCGCCAGACGGCTCGCTGTACGCCGAGGAGCTGTTCGGGGTCGAGGGCTTCACGGGCCGGAGCTCGCTCCTCTACCACGTCGTGCCGCCGACCCGGACGCACAACGTCGAGGCGGTTCGGCGGATCAAGCTGGACGAGGCGGACGACGAGGTGCATCGGCATCGGCTGGTCAACACGAAGGACCTGAAGCCAGCCGGCGACCCGATCTCCGGCCGCGTCCCGCTGTTCTTCAACGCGGACGTCGTGATGGGTGTCGCCCGCCCCGTTCAGGCGATGCCGGCGAACACGTTCTACCGCAACGGCCAGGCCGACGAGATGGTCTTCGTGCACGAGGGAGCGGGCCTGCTCGACACCGTCTTCGGGCCGCTCCGCTACGGGCCCGGCGACTACCTCGTGATCCCGATCGGGACCACGTACCGGATCAACCCGGACGCGAGCAGCCCACAGCGGATGCTGTGGCTCGAGGCCCCGTCAGAGCTCGAGCCGCCCAGGCGCTACCGCAACGATTACGGCCAGCTGCTGGAGCACAGCCCGTACAGCCAGCGCGACATCCGCGTGCCGGAAGCTGCCGCGGCGCGGACGGAGAGCGGCGAGTTCGTGGTCAACGTCAAGGTGCGCGACCGGATCACCGCCTACCACTACGGACATCACCCCTTCGATGTCGTGGGCTGGGACGGCTACCTGTGGCCGTACATCTTCAACATCGGCGACTTCGAGCCGATCACCGGCCGGGTCCACCAGCCGCCACCGGTCCACCAGACGTTCCAGGCGCGCAACTTCGTGGTCTGCTCGTTCGTGCCCCGCAAGTTCGACTACCACCCGCTGGCGATCCCCGCGCCCTACAACCACTCCAACATCAACAGCGACGAGGTCATCTATTACGTCGCCGGCAACTTCATGAGCCGGCGGGGCGTGGAGATCAGCTCGTTCACCCTGCATCCGGCGGGCATCCCGCACGGGCCGCATCCGGGCACGGCCGAAGCCTCGATCGGCAAGGAGGCGACCGAGGAGCTGGCGGTCATGGTCGACACCTTCCATCCGCTGCGCATCACCAAGCAGGCGGCGGCGATGGACGACGATCGCTACCCATACAGCTGGTTGCCGCCGGAGGACGGTGGGGCCGAGGCGAAGGAGTTGGCCGAGCGCGGGCCGGAGGCGTTCCCTGACTGACGCTTCGGGTCAGCCGAGTCCGAACAGCTCGATGCAGCCCGCCAGCCCTTCGACTTCGACGTGTGGGCGGGGCCGCGAACGCCAGCCCTCGAGCCCGAGTCGGGCGGGTGGACGCCCGCCTTCGCCACGGCGAAGAGATCGACGAGGTCATCGTCGGTCGGCAGGCGCAGCTCCAGGTTGGCCGTCCGAAGCCGCAGATCGAACAGGGGCCGCAACGGATGCGCCACGGGCCGCATCATACGGACCATGACGACGGCAACGACGACCTTCCGCCAGCGCGTCCTCAACGGCGACACGCTCCTGGGCGCGTTCCTCAACCTGGGCTCACCAGCGGCGGCGGAGCTGTGCGCTCGCGCCGGCTTCGACTGGCTGATCGTCGATCTCGAGCACGGCGTGGGGAACGAGGCGGACCTGGTCCCGGTCCTGACCGCCATCGAGACGACGAGGACCGCCGCGCTCGTGCGGCCGCAGTCCGGGGAGCGATTGCGCGTTGGACGCGCGCTCGACCTGGGGGCGGGCGGGATCATGGTCCCGCGGCTGGAGACCGTTGTCGAAGTCAAGGAGGCCGTGTCTTACCTGCGCTATCCGCCGGACGGCATCCGCGGCGTCGCGCTGCTCACCCGCGGAGCCCGCTTCGGCAGCGTGCCTCACGCTCAGGTCCGCTCGCTCAACGACGAGGTGCTCGGCATCTTCCAGGTCGAATCGCCTGTCGCCGTGGCCAACGCAGGCAAGATCGCGGCCATCGACGGGGTCGACGTGCTGTTCGTGGGCCCGTCCGACCTCAGCCACAGCCTTGGCATTCCCGGCCAGCTCGACCACCCCGACTATCTGGCGGCGCTCGACACGGTCGTGGCCGCCTGCCGAAAGGCCGGCAAGTCGGCCGGGATCCTGCTGCGCCAGGCGCGCGACCTGGAGCGCCACCTCGAGCTTGGCTTTCGGTTCGTGGGCATCGGCTCGGACGGCGGGTTCGTGGTCGATGCCGCGGCGGCGGCGCTGTCCGCCAGGGGCTGATCGGCCCCCGGCTTTCGGGGCTCCCTCGTCTGCTTACTCGTCCGCCATTCGAATCGTCGGCCTCGACGAGCGGAGCGAGCCGGGCCCCGTCTGGGCGACGACCACGGCCACGAGGATGAGCGCACCGCCGGCCAGCTGGGGCGGAGTCAGCGATTCGTGCAGTACCAACGCCGCCAGGGCGATCGTCCAGACCGGCTCGATGGTGCTGAGGAGCGCCGCCTGGGCGGCACCGATCCGCTGAGCGCCGGCGTAGAACCCCTGGATCGCCAGGAACGTGGCGAATGCGCCAATGCCAATGAGCCCGGGCCAGGCGCCGGTCGGGATGTCGGCCGGGGCGACCGGCTGGCGCGTCACGATCGCCGCCAGCCAGTAGACGGCGCCGGTCGCGGTCATCATCAGCGCCGTCGCCGCGCTGGCCGCCGCCCCCGCATCGGCCGCCGCCCCCGCATCGGCCGCCGCGCCCCCATCGGTCGTCGCGCCCGCACCGGCGGTCGAGCTCGCGTTCGGCGCCTCCCGCCGCTCACCGGACAAGCGGGCCGCGAGCACGACCCAGACGGCGTAGATGACCGGCGAAGCCACCACGAGAAGGAGCGGCCCGAGCGGCGGAGCCTTGGCGGCGTCGATCCCGCCGACGGTGAGCGCGACGCCGGCGAGGGCGATCGCGAGGGCGACCCAGGCTCGGGTGCCCTCCAGCTGCCGCCCGATGCGCAGCGAAAGAACCGCCACCAGGGCCGGGTAGACGTAGACGACGAGCGCGGCGAGCGACACGTCCACCGATTCCAGCCCGGCGTAATAGGTGCCCGAGTTCCCGACGTACAGGACGCCCAGGGCCAAGGACGTAACGGCCAGCCGCCGATCCAGGCGGCGCAGGCCGTGCCGGCGCTGCGGCGACAGGAGCAGCCATGCCCAGGCCAACGTGGCGCCGATGAGGAACCGCCAGGGCATCAGGACCAGCCAGCCGACGCCGGTCGCGTAGACCGGCTTTGCGAACAACGCGCCAGAGCCGAACCCGCAGGCGGACACGAGGATGAGGGCGACCCCGAGGGCGCGGCGGCGGTCCATGACCCGAGGCTAGCAGCCGTGTCGGGGAGCCGGCTGGACGTTGCGCGCGGCCACCGGCCCGTCGGGCGGAATCAGCGAAGCGTCTACACTGGCGAGCGTGAACCAACTGTCGGAACGGGGCGTCGCGACGCGTGTCCCGTCCCTCGCCGACGAGCGCCTGAAGGTCCTCAGCCGGGGCGATCCGGTCACCGTTCCGCCCGGCACCAGCCTCGCGGACTGCGTACTGGCCATCCAGCGGACGGGGACCGGGGATTCGGTCTTCGTGGCCGCTCCGGACCGCCGCCTGGTCGGCGTCCTGACCGAGCGCGACATCTTCGGCCGGCTCGTGGGCGGCGACGTCGTCGACCTGAGCCAGCCGGTCGAAACGGTCATGACGACCAGCCCGCATACGCTTCACCTGGAGCAACCGGTCCGCGACGCGCTCGACCTGATGCAGACGGGCCGCTACCGCAACATCCCGATCGTGGACGACGACGGCCGCCTGGTGGGCGTGGTTCGTCCGCAGGACGTCCTCAAGTACCTGGCCGAGGCGTTCCCCGAGGAGCTCCTCAACCTGCCGCCGCGGCCGCACCAGCAGATGGAGCAGCCCGAAGGCGGATGACGACAGAGACCGGGCCCGCCGACCCGACCGTCCGCGACCTCGAGCGCGTCACGATCCGTTTCGCCGGCGACTCCGGCGACGGGATGCAGCTGACCGGTACCCAGTTCACCCGCACCGCCGCAGTGTTCGGCAACGACATCAGTACCCTGCCCGACTTCCCGGCCGAAATCCGGGCGCCCGCCGGTTCCCTGCCCGGCGTGTCCGGCTTCCAGCTCAGCTTCTCCAGCTCGGACATCCATACGCCCGGCGACGAGCCGGACGTGCTGGTGGCGATGAACCCGGCGGCGCTCAAGACGAACGTCGGCGACCTGCCCGCGGGCGGCGCGCTCATCGTCAACAGCGACGCCTTCAACCAGCAGAACCTCAACAAGGCCGCCTATGCCTCGAACCCGCTCAAGGACGGCTCGCTCAAGGCGTACACCGTGTTCGAGATCCCCATCTCGACCCTCAACGCGCGGGCCCTCGAGGGCCTCGAGATGTCGGCCAAGCAGGTCGACCTGACCAAGAACTTCTTCGCCCTGGGGATCATGTTCTGGCTGTACGAGCGGTCGATGGATCCCACCCTGCGCTGGATCGATGAGAAGTTCGGCAAGACGCCCGTCATCGCCGAGGCCAACAAGCGAGCCCTCAAGGCGGGCTACGCGTTCGGCGAAACGACCGAGATCTTCCATACCCACTATCGCGTCGCGCCGGCCAAGCTGCCGCCTGGTACGTATCGCAACATCACCGGCAACGAGGCCACGGCGCTCGGCTTCCTTACGGCGTCGAAGCTGGCCCATCGGCCGCTGTTCTACGGCAGCTACCCCATCACCCCGGCGTCGGACATCCTCCACCAGCTCTCGGGCTACAAGAACTTCGGGGTCAAGACCTTCCAGGCCGAAGATGAGATCGCGGCCATCGGGGCGGCGATCGGCGCGTCCTACGGCGGCGCGCTCGGGATGACCGCCTCGTCCGGCCCGGGGATCGCCCTCAAGAGCGAGGCGCTCGGCCTGGCGATCATGGTCGAGCTGCCGCTGGTCGTGGTCGACGTGCAGCGAGCCGGGCCGTCGACCGGCATGCCGACCAAGACGGAACAGGCGGACCTGCTGCAGGTGCTGTTCGGGCGCAACTCCGATTCGCCCGTGCCGGTCGTCGCCCCGGCCACCCCTTCCGAATGCTTCGACTTCGCCATCGAGGCCTGGCGGATTGCCCTCAAGTACGTCACGCCGGTCGTCTATCTGTCCGACGCGTTCCTCGCCACGGGCGCAGAACCGTGGCACGTTCCGAACCTGGCCGACCTGAAGGACATCGGCGTCGACAACTGGACGGACAAGGCGACCTTCCAGCCCTATGACCGCGACCCGGTCACGCTGGCCCGCAAGTGGGCCATTCCCGGCACGCCCGGGCTCGAGCACCGCATCGGCGGGCTGGAGAAGGCGGACATCAGCGGCAACGTCAGCTACGACCCCGACAACCACCACCGCATGCAACTCCTGCGCCAGCAGAAGGTGGCCGGCATCGCCGCCGACATCCCGGAGCTGAAGGCGTTCGGACCGCCGCAGGGCGAGCTGCTCATCCTCGGCTGGGGCTCGACCTACGGGGCCATTCGCAGCGCCGCCGAACGCCTCCAGGCCAACGGGCGGAGCGTGGCTCACGCCCATCTGCGCCACCTCAACCCCTTCCCCCGCAACCTGGAGCAGGTCCTGCGCAGCTACCGGCGGGTGCTGATCCCGGAGGTCAATCTCGGGCAGTTGCTGATGCTCATCCGGGCCCGCTTCCTCATCGATGCGGTCGGCTACGACCGCGTCCGCGGCAAGCCGTTCCGCATCTCCGAAATCGAAGCCGAAGCCGAAAGACTGCTGACCGAATGAACACAGAAAAGATCGCCGGCAATGGCCAGGATGCCGCCCTCAGCCCGGAGAACGCCCAGGTCATCGCGCTCACCCGCAAGGACTTCGTGTCCGACCAGGAGGTCCGCTGGTGCCCCGGCTGCGGCGACTACTCGATCCTGGCCCAGACGCAGAAGGTGATGCCGGACTTCGGCTACCCGCGCGAGAAGATCGTGTTCGTGTCCGGCATCGGTTGCTCGGGCCGATTGCCGTACTACATGAACACGTATGGCTTCCACACCATCCACGGCCGTGCGCCCACCCTCGCCACCGGCCTCAAAGCCGCCCGCCCGGACCTTATGGTCTGGGTGATCACCGGCGACGGGGACGCGCTGTCGATCGGGGGCAACCACGTGCTGCACTCGATGCGCCGCAACGTCGACTTCAAGATGATCATGTTCAACAACCGCATCTACGGCCTGACCAAGGGCCAGGCCTCGCCGACGTCCGAATTCGGCAAGCGCACCAAGTCGACGCCGCTCGGCACGATCGATACGCCGATCATCCCGTTGACCGTGGCCCTCGCCGCCGAAGCGAGCTTCGTCGCCCGCTCCGTCGACACCCACACCGAGCATCTGCAGGGCACCCTCAACCGGGCCGGCTTCCACAAGGGGGCGGCGTTCGTGGAGGTTCTCCAGAATTGCAACATCTTCAATGACGGGGCGTGGCGGGACTTCACCGACCGAGAGTTCCGCGAGGACCGAATGCTCTTCCTCGAGCACGGCAAGCCGATGATCTTCGGCAAGGACCGCGACCGCGGGATCCGGCTGCGCGGGCTCCACCCCGAGGTCGTCCAGCTGGGCGTCGACGGCGTGACCGAAACTGACCTGCTCGTCCACGACGAACGCGCCGAGGAGCCCTACCTGGCGCTCATGCTCTCTCGCATGTTCTGGCCCGAGTTCCCGGTCCCGGTCGGCGTCCTGCGGGCCGTCCCCCGCCCGACGCACGACCAGCTCATCGAGGAGCAGATCGCGTCGGCCACGGCGTCGTCGGGCCCAGGCGATCTGGAGAAGGCGCTGCTCAGCGGGGAGATCTGGACGGTCGAGTAGACCGCGTTCGACGGAGGGACTCATGCTCTGCCCGGTCTGCCGGCACGACAACTTCGAGGGCGAGGACAACTGCGACAACTGCGGCGCGGACCTGCGCACGTCGGACATCCCGCAGCCAGCGATCGACTTCCGGGGACGGCTGCTCGGTGAGCGTCTCGACGCCCTCAAGCCATCGAAGCCGGAGACGATCGACGTGGCGGGCGACGCCGCCGACGCAATCAAGCGCATGCACGAGACCGGCATCGACTGCGTCCTGGTGACCGATGGCGGGCGCCTCGTCGGCATCTTCACCGACCGCGACGCGGTCCTCAAGGTTGCCGGTAGGCCCGCTGGTCCATGTCCCATCAGCGAGGTCATGACGAGAGACCCGGTCCTGCTGCGCCACGACGACCCGATCGCGGTGGCGATCCACAAGATGGCCGTCGGCGGGTTCCGCCACATCCCGATCGTCGACGGCGGCCGCCTGCCGACAGGCGTCGTGTCGGCGCGCGACGTGTTCCATCACATCGCTTCGATCATCGGCTGACGGCGGGATGCCCGCGACCAGGGTTGCTCCGCGGGTCGCCGTCCTGGCCGACGACCTGATCTGGTCGACCCGGCTCGCCGCCCACCTCCGCCGGGCGGGTGCGGAACCCAGCCCTGTCGCGACGATCGAAACGCTGAGCCCGCTGCTCCCGACCGTTGCCGCGGTCGTCGTCGACCTGACCTCGCGCCGCTACGACGGAGTGGCCGCGATCGAGGTGGCAAAAGCGGCCGGCGTTCGGGTCATTGCCGTCGGCCAGCACGACGACCATGAGCTGCGGAAGCGAGCCATCGCCGCCGGCGCGGAGCGCGTCTACGCCTACCGCAAGCTGTTCGAGGACGGGCCGGAGACGCTGGCCGCGTGGCTGACCCTCGCCGAGAGGGCTCGATGACGGCGGTCTCGGCGCGCCCGGCCATCCCGGCGGCCCGTTACGCGGATCGGCTCTCGCGCGCCGCCGGACTGGCCGCCGAGCGAGACCTGGCCGCGCTCCTGGTCGCCGTGGGACCGGACCTGCGCTACCTCACCGGCTACGCCGCCATGCCCCTCGAGCGGCTGACGATGCTCGTCGTCCCAGCCATGGGGCCGGCCAGCCTGGTCGTGCCGCGCCTCGAGGCGGCGCCGGCCCGACATTGCCCCGCCGTCGCGGGCGGCCACGTGGAGATCGTGACCTGGGAGGAGACGGACGCGCCGCACCGCGTCGTCGCCGAGCTGGTCCGGCGGTCGGGGGCGAAGCAGGATCGAATCGGCGTCTCCGATCGACTCTGGGCGAGCCACCTCCTGCGGCTCCAGGCAGAACTCGGCGGGGCAAGCTTCGAATCGGCGACGGCGGTCCTGGGCGAGCTGCGGATGGTCAAGGACCCCGAGGAGATCGAGCTGCTGCGGCTGGCCGCCCACGCCGCCGATCGCGTCGTCGAACAGATCGCCGGCGGACGGCTCGTCGGGCGGACGGAGGCGGACGTCGCCCGCGATGTCCGCGAGCGGTTGTTGGCGGAGGGTCACGAGCTGGCCGAGTTCGCCATCGTGGCCTCGGGGCCCAACTCCGCGTCACCCCATCACGAGGCGTCAGAGCGCGTCATCGCGGCGGGGGACCCCATCGTGCTCGACATCGGCGGGACGCTCGAGGGCTACGGCAGCGACATCACGCGAACCCTGTGGGTCACCGGCGGCGATCCTGCCAAGGGTCCGGACGCCGAGTTCCTGCGCCTGTTTGAGCTCGTCCGCGAGGCCGCCGCGGAGGCGACGTCTGCCGTTCGGCCGGGAATGCCGTGCGAACGCCTCGATGGCGTGGCGCGGCGGATCATCGAGGCCGGCGGGTTCGGCCCCCAGTTCATCCACCGCCTGGGTCACGGGATCGGGCTGGAGGGCCACGAGGATCCATACCTGGTTGCCGGGAACATGGAGCCCCTGCGCGTCGGTGCCGCCTTCAGCGTGGAGCCCGGGATCTACCTCGAGGGGCGGTACGGCTCGCGGATCGAGGACATCGTGGTGTGCGGGCCGGATGGCCCGATCGTGCTCAACGAGGCGCCCCGCGACCTGTACGTGGTCGACGGCCAGGGGACCCCTCCCGGCGGCGCCGCGGTATGATCCGGGCTCACGGTGGCCCCCAGGCCGCCCGCCCAAGCGGCAACTGAACATGATTCTGACGTTCCTGCGGCGCTCCTTCGCCGCCTCACAGCCCCGGCCCTCGGGCGCCGGCACGGCCACACGATGAGCCGGAGATCGCGTTACGGACGGTCCGCGCCGGCCGGTTCGCGCGGCTCTCGGTCGGTCGGCCCCCGTCCCGACTGGTTCGGTCCAGGCAGGCCCCAATCGAGCGATTCAGGGCCTGCCGTCGCACCGGCCGCGGGCAGTCCCGCCCAGGGAGCGGTGCTGCCGCCGCCCAGCTCTCGCGAGCCTCTCCCGCCGCTACCCGCGATCGACCGCTCGGCCAACGGCCACGATGCGACGGGTGCGCTGCCCGCGATCGTCGATCCCAGCCATACCAACGGCGCCAGCCTGACGAACGGCAACGGGCTCGACCACCCGCGCGCGCAGGAGGGGTACGCCGGCTGCACGGCGCCTCAACTCCGCCGCTTCATCAAGAGCCGGACGTACGTCCCGATGCACGAACTCCGGCGCCGCTTCGGGATCAACGGCGGCGAGGACGATGTGACGCTCGTCCAGCTCGAGGGCCGCCGGATCTTCGTCGGGCTGCCGAACCGCGAGGGCCTGCTCCTGGGCGAGCTCCTGCGCGGCGGCGAGGTCGGCTTCGAGCTGTCATTCGACCCGCTCAGCCCGATTGTCGTCGGCGTGTACCCGATGCGCCCGGTGCCTCGCAACTAGGCTCGCGCGCCGGACTCCTTCAGTCGAAGAAGCGGCTCGTGGGCAGCTCGACGCCCTCAATGTCGAGCAGCGTTCGCTTGAGCCCGAGCATCGACTCGCGCGTCCCCCACCATTCGCCTCCGTAGCCGCCGAGCGTGCCGTCGCCGGCGATGACCCGATGGCAGGGGATCAGCAGCCCGATCGGGTTGCGTCCCACGGCTCCACCGACCGCCCTTGCCGCGCCAGTCCGCCCGATCCGCCGCGCGAGGCGGCCGTAGCTCGTGACGCGGCCCCAGGGGACCAGGCGCACGCCTCCCAGCACCGCCCGGTCCCAGTCGCGCGACTGTCCCAGGTCCAGCGGCAGGTCGAATGTCCGGCGGTCGCCCCGGAGGTACGCCTCGAGCTCGGTAGCCGCCTGGTCGAGCAGGTCGCGCCGCGGCCCGCGCGATGGTCTGGGCTCGACCACCGCCCGCAGGCGCCCTTCGAGGCCGCCGACGAATCGCGCCGTCTCCGTGTGGAGCTCGAGGGCGACGATGGCGTCGTCGGAGGCGGCCACGTGGATCGGACCCCACGGCGCGGGCAGGATGATGTAGGCCGCGTCGCACTGTGACACGCCGCCAGTCTGACCGACCCGTGCCCGCCCGACACGCAGTCGCCGCCGCCAGGCAGCCGGCCTGCCCGACCGCAGCGTTCGACTCAGCCGACGATCGTCACCAGGGCAAGCACGACCACGGCCACGACAGCCGCCAGGATTGCCGCCACGGCGCCGGCCCGCCGGCCAAACCCGAGCGTCGCGATCTGGCCCCCGGCCAACCCCACGAGCGCCGGTCCCAGGGCCAGCAGCGCGACGAACAGCCCGCCGGGCACCTGGACATCCGTTGGCCCGATGATGATTCGATCGGGGGAGAAAATCACGGTCAGGTCGGCGGCGATGAGGAAGGCCGCCAGCGCGCCGAAGCTGGCATCGGATCGCGTGGCCGCCATGGCCAGCGGGTAGGTGCAGGTCAGGACGCCCAGCGCCAGGACCGCCGGCGCCAGCACCAGTGCTCCAGTCGGCCCGGCGGGCAGCGGGTACGCCCCGCCGCCGGCGGACAGCCGGTTGCCGGCCAGCGAGGCGATGGCCACGATGGCCGCAACGACAGCCGCTTCGAGGCCGCGGCGGAACCAGGGCGCAAGTGCGAAACGAGGCATTGGCCAGCATCCTACACTCGGCGGGTGGCCCCTCCCGAACGGACCCGGGCGCCCGCGCCGGACGACCCCCGCGACCTGCCCGGTGACTTCGCCTGTCGCCGCGACGTTGAGGTTCGGTTCGCCGACACGGACGCTATGGGCCACGTCAACAACGCCAACTACCTGACGTATTGCGAGATTGCCCGGGCCGCCTACTACGAGACCGTGACCGGGCGCCCGTTGCCGCTTGGCGTGCACGGTGCCGAGGAGGGGATGATCCTGGCCGACATTCGCGTCGCCTACCGGGCGCCGGCGTTCTACGGCGAGACCCTGGCGGTGGAGACGCGGGTCGTGCGGCTGGGCAAGACGAGCTTCACGATGGAGCACCGGATCACGGCACCGGACAGCCGCTACGGCAAGGCTCGCGTCGTCGCAACCGCGGAGTCGGTGCTCGTGACGTATGACTACACCGCTGGCCGCCCCATCCCGCTGCCGGAGCGTCTCGTCCGGGCCGTCTCGGCGTTCGAGGGATTGCCGGCGCGCTGACCTTGCTAGGCCACGAACCGGCGGAAGACAGCGACCGCGTTCTGGCCACCGAAGCCGAAGCCGTTGATGATGGCGGTGTCGACCTTGACCTGGCGCTTCTTTCCCGGAACGTAGTCGAGGTCGCATTCGGGATCCGGGTTCTCGAGGTTCGCGGTGGGCGGGATCCAGCCCTCGCGGATCGCGCCGACCGCGGTGATCGCGGCGGCCGCCCCGGCCGCCCCCAGCAGGTGCCCGATCATCGACTTCGGCGACGAGATCGGAACCCGGTAGGCGTAATCGCCGAAGGCGGCCTTGATCGCCCGCGTCTCGGTGACGTCGTTGAGCGGCGTGGAGGTGCCATGGGCGACGATGTAGTCGACCTCCTCGGGGGCGACGCCGGCGTCGCGCAGGGCGCGGGTCATCGCGAGGGCCGCGCCGCGACCGCTCGGCTCGGGCGCGCTGATGTGAAACGCATCGGCCGTCAGTGCGGCGCCAATCACCTCGGCCTGGATGGTGGCCCCGCGCGCCAGGGCGTGCTCGGCCGACTCCACGACGCAGATCCCGGCGCCCTCGCCGAACAGGAAGCCATCGCGGTCGCGGTCGAACGGCCGCGAGGCATGTTGCGGGTCGTCGTTGCGCTTCGACAGCGCACCCATGTTGCCGAGCGCGGCGAAGGCGATCGGCAGCAGCGGCGCCTCCGAACCGCCCGCCAGCACTACGTCGCACTCGCCCGTGCGAATGAGCCGAAGGGCGTCCTGGAAGGCGATCACGCCGCTGGCACAGGCGGCGACCTGGGTCATGACGGGACCGGTGAGGCCGTACTTCATCGACACGAGGGCGGCCGCCATCGAGCCCGACAGCGCCGGGATCGCGAACGGAGAGACCTGGCCCGGTCCGCGCTCGCGCAGGACGTCGGCGCCCTCGGTGACCTGCTCCATGCCGCCGCCGCCGGTGTTGATGACGACCCCGACACGATCGCGCCGCTCGATCGGCCAGGTCTCGAAGTCGAGCCCGGAATCCTCGACCGCCTCCTTGGCGGCGGCCACCCCGAAGTGGATGAAGCGGCTCATCCGGCGGGCCATCTTGCGATCCATGGCGATGGTCGGATCGAAGTTCTTGACCTCTGCCGCGATGCGCACATCGAACTTCGAGGCGTCGAACGAGGTGATCGGCCCGCCGCCGTTCACGCCGGCCAGGAGGTTGGCCCAGAACGTCGGCGCGTCGTTGCCGATCGGTGTCACCGCGCCCAGCCCCGTCACCACGGCGCGCCGGGACAGGTCAGCCTTGGGCAAGAGTCACCTCGGGCGGTCGATTACCGGGCGATTCTAGCCGCGTGTCGACCGCCCTAATCCCCGTTGTAGCGCTTGAAGATCACGGCACCGTTGTGGCCGCCAAGGCCGATGTTGTTGGACAGCGCGTATCGCACCGCCATCGGCGTCGCCTCGGTCACGACCCACAGGTCGCACTCGGGATCCGGGTCGCGGTAGTTGATCGTCGGCGGCACGCACTGCTGGTCGACCGCCATGACCGTGGCGAAGGCCTCGAACGCGCCGGCCGCGCCCATCATGTGGCCAGTCATCGACTTGGTGCCGCTGATCGCGATCTGGTGGGCGGCCGCGGCCGCGCGCCGGCCGAAGACCGTCCAGATCGCCTCGGCCTCGCGCTTGTCGCCAAGCGGCGTGGACGTCCCGTGCGGGTTGATGACGTCGACCTCGTCGGCCGGGACCCCCCGCCGGTCGAGCGCCATCTGCATCGCCCGGGAGGACCCGATGCCGTGCTCGATCGGCTGGATCATGTCCCACCCGTCGGCGGCTGAGCCGTAGCCGACGACCTCGGCGTAGATGTGAGCACCGCGGGCCTTGGCCAGCTCGAGGTCCTCGAGGAACAGGCCGCCCGCGCCCTCGCCCAGGACGAACCCGTCGCGCGTCTTGTCGAACGGCCGGGAGACGGACGAGATCGGCTCGCCGGGTCGTGGGTTGCCGAGGCCGCGCATGTTCCCGAAGCCGGCGTGCGCAACCTCAAGCAACGGTGCTTCGGTTGAGCCCGAGATGACGGCAATGCAGTCGCCGCGGCGGATCACCTCGGCGCCCTCGGCCACGTTATGAGTTCCAGTGGCGCAGGCCGACACCATGCACACGTTGTGGCCGATGGCGCCGGTCTCGATGGCGATCATGCCTGAGCAGGAGTCGACGAGGGCGTTGGCGATGAACGTTGGCGGGACGCGATTCGGGCCCTTCTCCTGGAGCGTCGAGTAGCTGTCGATCATCAGCTGCTGTCCGCCCGCGCCCGACCCGAACACGACACCGACTTCGGTCCGGTTGGCGTCGGTGATCTCGAAGCCCGAGTCGGCGAGGGCCTGCTTGGCCGCCGCCACTCCAAAGTGCAGGCTCGACTCGCTGCGCCGGGCCGCCTTGGGATCCATCCACTGGGTCGCGTCGAAGTCGCGGACCTCGCCGGCGGCTTTCTGCTCGTAGCGCGAGACGTCGAATTTGGTGATCTCGCGGATGCCGGAAACGCCCTTGACGAGATTCGACCATGCCGTCTCGCGATCGTTGCCGACGGGGCTGATGACGCCCAGGCCGGTGACGGCGACGCGTCGGTTGTAATCGGGTTTGCGCACGGATCGGGGCTCCTTGGGAATGCGGCGCGAGGCCGCGATGTCAGGCGGGTGCGGCCAGGAAAGGGACGGCGAGGCGATCGGCCGCGGCCGCGTCGTCCAGCGGGATGGCCTCGGCGTCGGGCGCGATGCGCTTGATGAGGCCAGTAAGAACGCGTCCCGGCCCGACCTCGAGGAAGGCGGTCACGCCGTCCGCGGCCATCGCCTCGACCGCGGCCACCCAGTCGACACCGGTCGTCAGGTGCTCGACGAGCTCGGTTCGACAGGCCTCGCCGGTGGTCAGTGGCCGAGCGTCGGCGTTGGCCAGCAGCGGTGGCCGAGGATCCGCGAACGCCACGCCTGCCAGGACGGATCGCATGTCGTCGGCGGCGGCGGCCATGAGCGGCGAATGGGCGGCCACGGAGACCGGCAGGATGATCGCCTTGCGCGCCCCCAGTCGCCTGGCAATCTCCGCTCCCGCCTCGATCGCGCGGCGCTCACCGGACACGACGACCTGCCCGGGTGCATTGCGGTTGGCGACGCCGAACGTGCCGCTGCGTGATGCCTCGTCGATCAGTTCCGGCAGGCGGGCGTCATCGAGGCCAACGATGGCCGCCATCGCGCCGTCCCGGCCTTCGCCCGAGGCCTGCATCCGGCGGCCGCGCTCGCGGACCAGGCGGATCGCCTCAGCCAGCGGCAAGACGCCCGCCGCGACGAGCGCAGAGTACTGGCCCATCGAGTGGCCGGCGGCGTAGGCGGGCTCGGCGCCGGTGCCGGCTGCCGCCCAGCGCTCGCGCAGCGCAGCGAGATAGGCGATCGACGTCGCCAGGAGCGCGGGCTGGGCGTTCTCGGTCCGGTCGAGCGTCTCCGCCGGCCCTTCCCAGGCGATGCGGCTGATCGGCGTTCCGAGGGCGTCGTCCGCTTCGGCGAACACCGCAGCGGCGGCAACCGATGCCCCGGCAAGGGCCTGGCCCATCCCGACCGACTGTGAGCCCTGGCCGGGAAAGACAAACGCAAAGCGAGTCATGGGCCTCCGGATCGATGGTTGAACAGGATGGTTCGGCGGACTGGGGGGCAGGCGTCGATTGTCGTCCCAAATGACGCTCCGGAGCGTGAACTCCATGCGCTATTGCACGGATCAGACGCCCCCGTTACGCTCCCATCCATGACCGACCGCCCCCGCCTGAGCCTTCGCCCGCGACACACGCCGCCCAGCCGGACCATTGCCCGCACCTTCGAGGCGGACCTGTCCGCGCCCGTGCTGGCCGCCGGCTCGAGGATTCAGAACGTCCGCCAGATCTCCGAACGCGTCGCGATGGGCAGGGCGCTGTGGCGCGAGCTCGTCATTGGCTTCGCCTCCCAGCTGGGCGAGCTGCGCCTCGGCTTCACCCAGCTCGCCGCGCTGTATGTCCTGGCCGACGGCCGAACGACCACGGTCGCCGACCTGGCGGACGCGATCGGGCGCTCGCCATCCGCGACCAGCCGCCTGGTCGACGGCCTGGTCCGCCGGCGGCTCGTGGAGCGGCGGCCCGAAACGGAGGATCGGCGGCAGCGAACGCTGTGGCTGACCCAGCGCGGACAGGCCCTGCTGCGGGTCGTAGATCGTGCCCGGGCCGACCAGTTCCTGACCGCCGTGCGCCCCATGCCGACCGCGGAGCGCGCGCTCATCGCGATGGGCGTGGCCGCGCTCGCGACCCACGCCATCTCGAGGCGGGGCCGGTTGATCCGCGGATCGAAGGCCTGACCCGAAACCAGCTATCGGGGCGGTGCGACAATGCCGCCTCAGCCGCAAGCGAGGACCCGCATGGACAACGTTCGCCTGTTCGAGGCCGAGTACCGGATCCAGCATCGCCACAGTGATGGCACCTGGGGAGACATGGAGGAGGAGGACACCTCGGCTCGCCACGACCCGGCGCAGAGGGACCCGGAGCGTCGCTGGGGCGTGGACAGGATCTTCCGCTGCAAGAGTTGCGAGGAACGGGTCACGCTCGTCCACGACGACCGCCCCGTCGACGAGGCCTGACTCCCGGGCGTTTCCCGGGCGGCGTGACCCGGGCGGCGTGACCCGGGCGGCGTTACCCGGGCGCCAGCGGCCTCAGGTCAGGCCGGTGATGTTCAGGATCGTGGCGATGATGCCCAGCACGAAGCCGCCGAGGACGATCACGGCGACCATTGCCAGGAGAAGCCGGAGATAGAACCGCTCCTCCCGGCTTCCGGCGACCGGATCCGGGTCGCGGCCACCAGCGATGTAGGGCGCCGACAGCCCACGTGCGCGCGCAGCTGCTGCGCGTGGGGAATCGTAGGCCTCGGGGTCCGGCGGCAGCGGTTCGGGGGCCGCCCGGACGCCGTCGGAAGTCGGGGGAGGTTTGGTGGTCACGTCCACTCGCGCAGAGGATCGTTCATCCAGACCGACTCGAACACGTCGTGCTCGCCGATCCGCGCCCAGGCCTCGTCGATGGTGTGCCAATCGACCGACTGCGGCGACGTCTTGATCCCGATGTGAACCGCCGTCACCGGGCCGCGCCCACCCCGGCCTTCAGCCGCTCGGCCAGGCGATCGCCGGTGGTGACCGCACCGCGCGACGCGGAACTCACGAGCGCCACGTATTTGGCCATGACACCGCCCGCGTAGCGCGGCGGACGCGGCGACCAGCGCGCGAGCCGGCGTGCGATCTCGTCGGCCGGAAGGTCCAGGTCGAGCGCCCTGCGGTCGACGTCGACGACGATAGGATCGCCTTCCTCGACGACGGCAATCGGGCCGCCGAGCGCGGCCTCCGGGGCGACGTGGCCGATCATCAGTCCATGGGTGCCGCCGCTGAATCGGCCGTCCGTGAGCAGCGCAACGACGTCGCCAAGGCCCTCGCCGACGAGGGCGCTCGTGACGCTCAGCATCTCCTGCATGCCCGGTCCGCCGACGGGTCCTTCGTAGCGGATCACGACCACGTCGCCGGGCTTGATCTGCTGCGCCCGCACCGCCTCGTAGCAGGACGTCTCCGAGTCGAAGACGCGGGCCGGCCCGCGATGGAAACGCCGCTCGTGGCCGGCCAGCTTCACCACGCAGCCCTCGGGCGCGAGCGAGCCGTGCAGGATCGTGAGCCCACCGACCGGCTTGATCGGCCGCTCGATCGGGACCACGACCTGCTGCCCGGGTGTCTCCTTGACGGCGGCCGCGATCTGGGCGGTGGTCCGGCCATCGACGTTGCGGGTCGTGCCGTCGATCAGGCTCTTCTTCAGTAGCTCGCGCGTGACGAGAGCCACGCCGCCCGCCTCGTAGATATCCGTCGCCGTGAAGCGGCCGCCAGGCGCCATGTCGGCAACGATCGGTGTCCGTTCGGCGATCCGCCCGAATTCGTCGATGTCGAGCGGCAGCCCGAACTCGTGGGCGATCGCAAGCAGATGCAGCACAGCGTTGGTCGAGCCGCCCGTCGCCGCAACCGAGGCGATGGCGTTGTCGATCGCCGCTCGGGTGACGAAGGCGGATGGCCGGACGTCATCGCGGACGAGGCCCATCACGAGCTCCCCGCAGCGGCGCGCCGCCTCGTCCTTGGCTGGATCCTCGGCCGGGATCCCGTTGAGCCCGGCCGGCGAGATGCCCAGGAATTCCATGACCGTGCTCATCGTGTTGGCCGTGAATTGGCCACCGCACGCCCCCGCCCCGGGGCAGGCCACGTTCTCGATCTCGTACAGATCCTCGAGACTGATCTTGCCCGCCCGATACGCGCCAATGGCCTCGTAGACCGTCACGACCGTCGCGTTCCGCTGGCCCTTGTACGTGCCGGGATAGATGGTGCCGTTGTAGAGGACGAGGCCGGGGACGTCGAGCCGGCCCAGGGCCATCGCCGCGGCCGGAATGGTCTTGTCGCAGCCGACCAGGCAGACGACGCCATCGAGCAGGTGGCCGCGCATGACCAGCTCGATCGAGTCCGCGATCACCTCGCGGCTCACGAGCGAGGCCTTCATGCCCTCGGTGCCCATCGAGACGCCATCCGAAATGGCAATCGTGTTGAACTCCATGGGCGTGCCGCCGGCCGCCCGAATGCCCTCCTTCACCTTCTCCGCCAACCGCCGCTGGTTGAGGTTGCAGGGCATCGTCTCGATCCACGTCGTCGCCACGCCGACCAGCGGCTTGGCCAGGTCCTCGTCCGTGAATCCCACGGCCTTGAGCATCGACCGCGCGCCAGCTCTGTCCGGCCCGTCGGTGAGGGCTGCGGAGTGCCGCTTGGCGGGATCGGTTTTTTGACCGTATGGCAGATTGCTGGCAGTCATCTTCGAAAGTGTAGGCGGGGATCCCCGCTCAGGCAGGCGCGGCCCGCCCGGCGACGATCTGGCCGAGTGGCTCGAGCCCGAGCGCACCGTTGCCGAGGACGGCGTCGTGGAAGGCGCGGATGTCGAACGCCGGCCCCAGCTCGCGTCGCGCATCGTCGCGCAGGCGCAACAGCTCGAGCTGGCCGATCTTGTAGGCCAGCGCCTGGCCCGGCCAGACGATGTAGCGGTCGACCTCGTTGGTGACATTGTTTTCCGCCAGCGCCGTGTGTTCGAGCATGAAGGCGATCGCTTGACGTCTCGTCCAGCCAAGGGCATGGATGCCCGTGTCGACGACCAGCCGGCAGGCCCGCCAGGCGTCGAACGACAGCACGCCGATTCGGTCGAGATCGCCCGAGTAGAGGCCCATCTCGTCGGCCAGGCGCTCGGTGTACAGGCCCCAGCCCTCGAAGAATGCCGTCGGCCCGAGGTGACGGCGGAAATCGGGCAGGTCGGTCAGCTCCTGGGCGATCGCGATCTGGAGGTGGTGGCCGGGGATGGATTCGTGGTAGGCGAGAGCCTCGGCTTCGTAGCGCGGCCTGGTCTCCGGCTCCGAGGTATTGATGTAGTACTGCCCCGGCCGCGAGCCATCGACGGCAGGCTGGCGGTAGTAGGCGATCGTCGAGTGCTTCTCTTCGTGCTCGGCGATGGGCACCACCACACACTCGGACCGGGGCAGGATGCCGAACCAGCCGGGGATCGCCGCCCGCGCCGTGTCGAGCGCGGTTTCGGCCTTGGCGAAGACCTCGTTGCGCGAGCCGAAGTACAGCGACGGATCCGAGCGCAGGCGCTGGAGCAGCCGTTTGCGCTCAGGCTCACCCAGGAGTCGCGCGCCGAGCGCGGCCAGCTCGGCATCGATCCTGGCGACTTCCTCGAGCCCGGTGCGGTGGATCTCATCGGCGCCGAGCGGCAGTGACGTGTGGACCTCGATAAGTCGCTCGTAGGCCGCCGCGCCGCCCGGCAGGTGCATGATCCCGGGCTCATCGTCCGACCGCGCCCGCGGCAGGATCTCCGACTCGAGCACCTCCAGGTAGCGAGCCATGGCCGGCCGAATGACGTCGCGCACAGCCGTGCGGAGGCCCGTCCGGAAGTCATCAAGCTCCGCCTTCTTCCAGGCGCGATGGTCGACACGGGCCGGTGCGAGCAGCGGCAGCTCGTCGTCACTGTGGGCGAGGGCCGTGCGGATCTCGTCGATCGAACGCTCGACGGGTGCCCGCACGGCGACCCGCCCGGCGGCCAGGCCAGCGCGCAGGTTTGCCCCGGACGAATCGAACCATCCACCCATGGCCGACCAGCGCGCGACCATGGCGCGGGCCTGTTCCGGAGTGGCAATCGGCTGAATCGCCTCCATGTCGAGGGCGGCGATCTGCGGGCCCTCGAGCGGATCGACGATCCACTCGTCGAGGCCGGCCCGCAGCTCTGCGGAATCACGGCCGAGCTGATCCAGCAGCGCGGACCGGGTGATTCGTTCCGCATCGCCCAGCGATGCCGCTTCGATCCGTGCCGCCCGGTCACCGAGATCCGCGAGGAGTCGCAGTTGCGCCTCGATCGCGGGCGCCGAACGATCGTCGAGGCGGTCGTCGAACCGGCGCTCGCCGATCGCCGTGGCCCCGATGGGGTGGAACGCGAGGTAGCAGTCCCAGTACTCCGCGGCGATGGCCCCGAGGCCGGCGTCGGCAGTGGCTGCACGGTCGCCGCCAGGCGATGCGGCGCGGACGCGGGTCATTGGATGCACCCCCCGGTCTCGACTCGGCTCGTGCGGCCGATGGCAGGGTCGACCTTGATGGCAACCTGGGTGGGCGCCAGCGCGTAGCCCACGGCAGGGTCGGTTCGCGATTCGGCGAACACGACGCCGCCCACCGTCCCGTCGGCGAGCACGAACGGGCCGCCGCTGTCGCCTCGCTCGATGTTCGCCCGGAGCTCGAGGATGGATCGGTTCACCGGATCCTTGCCGTAGATGTCGAGGCCCCGGGCGTCATAGCGCGCGGCCACGGCGACCGGGACGACGGTCAGTGCACCACCGCCCGGAAACCCGAGCGAGGCCCCGGTGTCGCCACGCTTTGGGTCGGAAGCCGCCATGGCCAGTGGCTGTGCACCGAGGCCCGGCGCCCACAGCAGCGCCACGTCGAGGCGCGGGTCGAAGAGGACCGCAGAGGCGTCGCGCAACTGCCCGCCCAGCAAGACCCGGACGGAGCTGCCGCCCGCGACAACGTGGGCGTTGGTGAGGACGTAATCGCGAGCGATCGCGAATCCGGTCCCGGAGGAGATGGCGCCACAGGTCTCCGCCGTCACCTTGACGGTGCTGGCCTCGGCGGCGCGGGCGATCGCGCGAGCGCGCGGGTCGGTGGGGCGATCGACCGGGGCCGCCGGGACGGGCTCGAGGCCGATGAAAACGTCGGGCAGCCCGGATGCGTCGAGCAGGCGGCCAAGTCCCGCGGCGATTTTGGTCGGAGGCGGAAAGATCCCGGACAGGGTGCGAACGGCGACCGACGTCTGCGCCTGGCTCGAGAGGCGCGGCAACGGGCCAGCGGCAAGGAGGCCGCCCGCGAGCCAGATGATCAGCAGGGCCTGCGCGACTCCAACGAAGGCGCCCGCCACCCGATCGACCGTGCCCAGGATCCCGCTGCCGAGCCGCGTGGCGATTCCCCGCCCGGCGGTGGATCCCACCGCCTCGCCGAGGCCGATGGCAAGCAGCAGCCAGACGACGACCGCTACGGCCCGTATCGGCGGATCGAGCGTCTTGAGCACGCTATCCGCCAGCGGCAGGGCAAGGATGGCGCTGGCACCTCCGGCCAGCGCTCCGATCAGTCCACCGATCTGGGGGAGAGCGCCTGATCGGAAGCCCAGGATGACGGCAAGCACCACCAGGACGATGGCCGCCGCGTCGAACAGGTTCACCGTCGGATCGTCGCACAGACGTACGCCGCCGATGCGATGGCCGCCCGTCCGGGCGTCAGCCTGAGGTTGGCGACGCCCGCCGAAGAGAGGACCGGTCAGCTCACCGTGACGGTGATCGCCGCGGCCGGTCCAAGGTCGGCGGCGATCGTGTAGTCGCCCGGCGCGAGGTCGCCGAGGTCGATCACGGTGGCTTTGAGCATGGCGATGTCGATGCAGGCGACCTGCTCACCCGAGCTGCCTTCGCGAACCGACACCGTGATCGTCTGGCCATCCTGCTTGGCTGCCACGGAGTCGAGCACGGAGCAGGGCGCGACGCCGCTCCACCAACGGGCGTTCAGTACGACGTGATGTCCTTCCACACGCGCCGAGAGCTTGTCGATCGAGACGGCGTGGACGTTGTGCTGACCGGGCTTGGGAAAGACGAGGCTCGGCTGCCCCGGGTCGACCGGTCCGCCGCCGATTGGGCCGCCGATTGGCCCCGTGCCGCCTCCGGCGCCAGGATTCCCACCGACCACGCCGCCGCCGGGAGCCGATTGGTCACCGCTGGGAGCCGGGCTGGGTGTCGGATTGGGGGTCGAGGGGCTGGTGGCGCCAGCGCAGGCCGAGAGGGCGATCGACAGCAGGAGGCCGGCAAGGGCGGTTCGGGTGATCATGGCCCGGAGACGACGCTTCCGGCGGGCGGGTTCCCGGCCCAGGGTCAAGCCGGCGAGCCGGTCCGCGTATCGACCCGCGGCGGGTGGCTACCCTCGTACGCCTCGATGTCCCCCTCGCGCGCCGCGAGATAGCCCATTTCGTCGGTGCCCGCCAGCAACATGAGCCTGGCGAATGGGTCGACGTCGAATGCGAGGTCGTCGTCGCCGGGCAGGTGCACGACCTGGGCCTCCAGGTCGACGGTCAGCTCCGCCTCTGGTCGCTCGCTGATCAGCTCGAACAGCTGCCGGTGGCGGTCTGCGTCGACGACGATCGGCAGGAGCCCGTTCTTGAGCGAGTTGCTGCGGAAGATGTCGGCGAAGCCGGTCGACAGGATCGCCCGGATTCCCCACGCCGTGAGCGCCCAGGGGGCGTGCTCGCGCGACGATCCCGAGCCGAAGTTGTCGCCGGCGAGAAGGATCTGGCGGCCGGCCATGTCCGGACGATCGATGACGAAGCGAGGCTCGCGCAGCGTCCCGTCCTCGTTGAACCGCCAGTCGCGGAAGAGGGCCTCGGCCAGGCCGTTCTTGTCGGTGACCTTGAGATAGCGGGCCGGGACGATCTGATCCGTATCGACGTTCTCGGCCGGCAGCGGCACGACCTTCGAGGTGAATGTGGAGAAGGGCTGGGCCATCGATCAGCGACCGCCGACCGCCGCCATCGACTCGATGCCCGGCAGTCGACGCGGGTCGCTGACGACGCCGGCGATGGCCGAAGCAGCCGCGGTCAAGGGTGACGCGAGGAAGGTTCGGCCGCCCTTGCCCTGGCGACCCTCGAAGTTGCGGTTGGAGGTGCTGATGGCGTACTGGCCGGGCGACAGCTGGTCGCCGTTCATGGCGATGCACATCGAGCAGCCTGCCTCCCGCCACTCGGCGCCGGCCGCGCGGAAGACCTCTGCCAGTCCTTCGCGTTCCGCTTCCCGCTTCACTTCGTCCGATCCGGGCACGACCATGACCCGGACGCCTTCGGCGACGTGGCGGTCACGCAGCACAGAGGCGGCCAGGCGGAGGTCGCTGATTCGGCCGTTGGTGCACGAGCCGATGAAGACCACGTCCACCTTCTGGCCGAGGATCTCCTGGCCGGGCTGGAGGTCCATGTATTCGAGCGCTCGCTCCAGGGCGCGCCGCTGGCTCGGGTCGGCCTGATCGACGGGCGAAGGGACGCGCGACGTGATCGGGATGCCCATGCCGGGGTTGGTGCCGTAGGTGACCATCGGCTCGAGGGATGAGGCGTCGATGGCGATCGTTCGGTCGAAGCTCGCGCCATCGTCGGTCGGCAGCTTCCGCCAGCGCTCCACGGCGGCATCCCAGGCCACGCCGCGCGGCGCATGCGTCCGGCCGTCGAGATACTCGAAGGTCGTGTCGTCGGGGGCGATGAGGCCGGCGCGCGCACCGCCTTCGATGCTCATGTTACAGATCGTCATCCGCTGCTCCATGGTCAGGGCGCGGATCGCCTCGCCGCTGAACTCGAAGACGTGGCCGGTCCCGCCCGAGACGCCGATCCGGGCAATCAGGGCGAGGATGACGTCCTTGGAGCTGACCCCGGGGGCGAGGCGGGCATCGATCCGGACTTCGTAGGTCTTCGGGCGGCGTTGCAGCAGGCACTGCGTGGCGAGCACCATCTCGACCTCGCTGGTGCCGATGCCGAAGGCGAGGGCGCCGAACGCGCCGTGAGTGCTGGTGTGGCTGTCGCCACAGACGATCGTCATGCCCGGCTGGGTGAGCCCCAGCTGCGGTCCGATGACGTGGACGATGCCCTGGCTGGGCGAGCCCATGCCGTGGAGGGGGATTCCGAACTCTCGGCAGTTCACCTCGAGCTGGCCGATCTGGGCGGCCGCCATCGAGTCGAGGATCGGCAGGCTGCGGGCGTGGGTGGGCACGGAGTGGTCAGCGGTGGCCACGGTCTGGCCGGGGCGCCGGACGGTCAACCCGCGCGCGCGAAGGCCGGTGAACGCCTGGGGGCTGGTGACCTCATGGACGAGGTGGAGGTCGATCCCCAGGATGCTGGGCGCGCCCGGCTCCTCGGCAACGAGGTGGTCGTCCCAGATCTTGTCGACAAGGGTTCGGGGTGGGGAAGCGGCGGGGTTGGGCATCGGCTGGCGCTGTGGCTGTGACCCTGATCGCGGCGGTACGGGTGGCGGAGGCGACAGGCTAGCACAGCCTCGGCCGGCTCCCGTGGCCGGCCGGCCAAACCGATCCGGCCGGACGACGAAGCAGCGCGGGCCGGCTGCCGGGACCACCGGAAGTCCTGTCCTGCCCCGTACTTTGGGTCTACCGACCGGGACCCCCGCGGACGGTACAACACTCGCACCCGCTGACCTCCTGGACGGTACCGCTTTCGATGGTCACAGCTCCCGACGGCGCCCGGCGCGTCGACGACCCGCTGAAGGAGGACACGGCGATCGCCCGCGCGCGCCGCCTCCTGGGTCGTGGACCGATCGCGCATCCGGCTGTCCGCGTCTGGGCCCTGAGCCTGCTGCTGGCCAGCCTCGCGATCGTTGTCCTCGGCACGACGGTCGTGCACATCCAGCCGGTCAGGACGCCGGTCGACATTCCGGTGTTCGTGGTCGCAGCCCTGTTCTGCCTGGGTGAGCTGCTCGATATCCAGGTCCATTACCGGCGTGAGACCCACTCCTTCTCGCTGAGCGAATTCCCAACGGTCATCGGGCTCTTCTTCCTCGACCCGCTGCCGTACCTCGTGGCGCTGCTGCTGGGCTCTGGCGTGGCCCTCGCCATCCAGTCCCGCGATCACCCCATCAAGCTGGCCTTCAACCTCAGCGACGTCGCCCTCAACGGGACGCTGGCGCTGGTGATCTTCCACGGCCTCGCCCAGCTGTCGGGCGCGCCGGGGCCGGCGGCCTGGCTGGCCGCCTTTGCCGCGACGCTAGCCACGAGCGTCGTGGCGGCCGTCGCGATCGCGACCGCCATCTCCCTGTCCGGCGGGGCACCGCAGTTCCGGAAGCTGCCGGAGATGCTCCAGTTCGGGGGCCTCGTGGCCCTGGCGAACACGAGCCTGGCCCTGCTGGCGGTTTCGATCCTGTGGATCCACAGTGAGGCCATCTGGCTGCTCGTCGCCCCGGTGGTGACGCTGTTCGTCGCCTACAGGGCGTATGTCTCCGAGCGGGAGAAGCACGAGCGATTGGAACTGCTGTACGAGTCGAGCCGCATCCTCCAGGGCTCGCCGCAGCTCGACTCCGCACTGCTCGCCCTGCTCGAGCACGCCCGCGAGATGTTCCGGGCCGAGATTGCAGAGATCGTCCTCTACCCGCACGGGGCTGGCGAGGCGCTGAGGACGAGATCGGTGCACGACGGAACATCGGAGGTGATGGCGCCGCTGACCCTGACCGGCAACGACGCCGTCCGGCAGCGGACGTCGATCGACGACGGGGCATTCCTCCACGCTCCGGGCTCCGACTGGCGGGCGCGGACGCCGCCTATCCGCCAGGCGATGACCTGCCCGCTCTACGGCGAGCGGGGACTCATCGGCGAGATGACCGTCGCCAACCGCCTGACGGCGGGAACGAGCTTCCTGGGCGACGACCTCCGACTGCTGGAGATGGTCGCCAACCAGGCGGCGGCGGCCCTCGAGAACGGGCAGCTGGAGCAATCGCTGGCGGAGCTGTCCCGGCTCAAGGAGCAGCTCCGGCACCAGGCCTACCACGACTCGCTGACCGGCTTGCCGAACCGGGCCATGTTCACCGAGCAGGTCGACGCCCGGCTGCTCCGTGCCGCTTCCGGTGGCTCGGCGCTCATTCCCGTGGTCCTGTTCCTGGACCTCGACGACTTCAAGGTCGTCAACGACACACTCGGCCACGCCGCCGGCGACCGCCTCCTGGTCTCGGTGGCGGAGCGGGTCTCCGCCTGCATCCGCAGTGGCGACGTCGCGGCCCGCCTGGGCGGTGACGAGTTCGCGATCCTGCTCGAGGATCGGCTGGACCTGGCTCGTGCCATCGCCGTGGCGAACCGCGTCATCGACGCCCTCCAGGCGCCGTTCGCCATGGACGACCGGGAGATCGTGGTCGGCGGCAGCATCGGCATCGCCGTCGCCCGTGAGCCGGAGGAGCGCGCCCACGACCTGCTGCGCAAGGCCGACATGGCGATGTACACGGCGAAGTCGGCTGGCAAGCGCCGCCTCGCGGTGTTCGACCCGACCGTCCACGCCTCGATCGTCGCCCGCCACAACCTGAGCTCGGAGCTGGCCCGCAGCATTGCCCGGGCGGAGCTGGCGGTCCATTACCAGCCGATCGTCGACCTGGCCTCCCTCCGGCTGACCGGGGTGGAAGCCCTGGTCCGCTGGAACCATCCGACCCAGGGCCTGGTGCCGCCCGAGGAGTTCGTCCGCCTGGCGGAGGAGAACGGGACCATCCTCGAGCTCGGCCGCTGGGTCATCGTCGAGGCTTGCGACCAGCTCATGCACTGGAAGCACGCCGGCATCCTGCGCGAGCCGATCTCGCTCGCCCTCAACCTGTCGCCGATCCAGCTTCAGCAGCCCGGCTTCGTCGAGGACATGGAGGCGATCCTCCTCCGGACCGGCTTCGAGCCTGGCGAGCTGATCGTCGAGATGACCGAGACGGCCATGTTCCGGGACAGCCAGGCGACGATCGCCAAGCTCGAGTCGCTGCGTGCGCGAGGCGTTCGGATCGCGGTCGACGACTTCGGCACGGGCTACTCGTCGCTGGGCTACCTGCGCCGATTCCCCGTCGACATCCTCAAGATCGCCCGTGACTTCGTCGTGCCCGCCTCCAGCGAGCCACAGGAGTGGGCATTCGCCCACGCCATCGTCGCCCTGGGCCGCACCCTTGGGCTGACGATCGTGGCCGAGGGAATCGAGGAGCGCGGGCAGCTCGACCGACTCCGGGAGCTCGGCTGTCAACTTGGCCAGGGGTTCCTGCTAGGACGGCCGGTGCCGCCGGCCGACCTGGAAGACCTGCTCCGCGCCAACGCCGCGGCTGCGCAGGCCATCGATGCGGCCGCCAGTGCCCGCGCCGCCGGCATCCGGGGCGGCTGGCCGAACATGCCGGAGCCGGCCGGCCTGTTGCGCCTACGCCACTAGGTCGTTGCCCGGCCGCATCGCCCCGATCGGTGGGGAGTGGTCAGGAGCAGATCTGGTGGGGAAGGGTGCAGTACTTTCGGGTCATGGGGCGGTCCCGGATTTGCTCCTACTGTCGCCCTCGAGACGAACGTCTCCCGCCATCGGCCTGATCAGGGCAAACCCGTCGCGAGACGGGGACGCAAAGCCAGGGATCTGCACCGAGTCACTCGGCCCAGACCGCCCGGTTGCCGGATCGTCGGCGAACGCTCTGGTCACGAGGTGAGGTCGTGAAGGCGGAACTGGCCCGCGTGCGTGGGGGACTCGCGCACCTTTCTCGCTACAGCTGGGTCCTCTGGACGCTGCTCCTGCTGGTGTCGATGGCCCTGAGCCTTGGCGCCGGCATCAAGTGGGAAGAGTAACGACGATGGCTCGACGTCTCGACGTCCAGGCCGGTCGGCCGGCCGACGGGGGACTTCTTCCAACGGCCGGCCATCGCTGGCGCTGATCCCGCGTCACTGCTGATCCCGCGTCACTGATCCCGCCGGGCCCAATCCCGCGGCTTCGCATGCGGCGCTATCGCACACTCCACGGACCGCTCACCGTGCCCGGCCGAGCGGTCCGTTTCTCTTTTCACCCGGCAATGACCCGAAAGGCCCTGTGCGAGCGGGTACGGTCCGGGTGGTTGCGCGATCGTCGGTCACGCGCGTAGACTGCGCGGACACCGGGGCCCCTGCGGCTTCGGATAGGACATTTGGAGACCACGTTGGGGCTGTTCCAGGGTCGGGATCGTCGCCACGTCGCCATCGTCGTCACGAGCGACGGCCGGCGCCTGCCGATGCCCCTGAACGAGAGCGGTCTGACCGACGCGTCGCTGTTCGGGATTCTTCGCTCGCTCCTTCTTGGGCTGGACGGCCTCGTTGGCCTTATTACCGGCTCCCGGCGGGAGAACGGAGGAACTCGGAGGGATCAGCGCCGCTAGCGCGACATCCACTGGAGACCGAAGGGACCCTCGCCGGGAGGCGAGGGTTTTTTGTTTGTAGCGGGAACGGAGAGCCGGCCATGACGGTGACCAAACGCGACGCGGCGAAGGCGCCTGAACCCGCTGCGCCGCGCGTCGGCGACCGCGCCCGGCGGACGCACGTGCCAGCGGACGGGACCTCGGCCGCCGCAGCCATCGAGCGAGCGCGACGCGACATGCTCGACGACGCGCGGCCGCGGCGCCGAACGCGGATCGGGGCGGACGTGGTGTGCGAGGCGCTCATCCGCCAGGGCGTCGACGTCTTCTTCGGCTACCCCGGCGGAGTCGTGCTGCCGTTGTACGACGTCCTGGGCGACTACCCGGAGTTGCGCCACATCCTCGTGCGCCACGAGCAGGGCGGTGCCCATGCCGCCGACGGCTACGCGCGCGTCACCGGCAGGGTCGGGGTCTGCCTGGGTACGTCCGGCCCTGGCGCGACCAACCTGGTGACGGGGATCGCGACGGCCCAGCTCGACTCCATCCCGCTGGTGGCCATCACCGGCAATGTGCCCGGAGCGCTGCTCGGCAAGGACGCCTTCCAGGAGATCGACATCAACGGCATCACCCTGCCGATGACGAAGCACAACTACCTGGTGCGCAATGCGGACGACCTGCCACGGGTCTTCGCGGAGGCCTTCCACATCGCCCGGACGGGGCGGCCGGGCCCCGTCCATGTCGACATCACCAAGGATGCCCTGCAGCAGGAGACGTCCGCGACCCATCCGACCCATGACGAGATCGTGGCCGGCCTGCCGGGGTTCCGGCCCAACATGGATGGCAACGTTCGCCAGCTCAAGCTGGCCGCGGCCGAGATCGCCCGCGCCACCCGGCCGGTGATCCTGGCTGGCCACGGCGTCCTTCACGCCGAGGCCTGGGACGAGCTGCTCGCGCTGGCCGAAAAGGCGCAGATCCCGGTCGCCCACACCCTGCTCGGGATCGGAGCGATCGACGAGACGCACCCGCTCAGCTACGGCTTCATGGGCATGCACGGCTGGAAGCACGTCAACCGGGCCATCCAGTCGGCCGACCTCCTGGTCGCGGTCGGGATGCGCTTCGACGACCGCGTCACCGGCAACGTCCGGACCTACGCCCCGTACGCGCGGATCGTCCACGTTGACATCGACCCGGCCGAGATCGGCAAGAACGTGGCCGTCGAGGTGCCGATCGTTGGCGATGCGAAGCGGGTCCTGGCGGCGCTCCTGCCGATGGTGGATGCGGTCGCGCCAGAGGCGCGGCGCGAGTACTTCGCCCAGCTGGCGGACTGGCGCCGCGACTCGGAGGGCACGAGCTGGCATGGCTCCGGCGCCTGGCGGGACGGCCTGCTGTCGGCCGACTTCGTCGTTGCCCGCATCGGCGAGCTGACCGACCACGACGGCACCTACGTCGCCGACGTCGGCCAGAACCAGATGTGGCTGGCCCGCTACGCGGGCTTCCGCCGGCCGAACACGCACGTCAGCTCGGGCGGCCTGGGCACGATGGGCTACTCGGTTCCCGCGGCGATGGGGGCGGCCCTCGGGCGGCCCGATCACGAGACCTGGGCGATCACCGGCGACGGCGGCTTCCAGATGACGTTCCAGGAGCTGATGACGCTGGTCCAGGACGACATCCCGGTCAAGATCGCGGTCTTCGACAACAAGAAGCTCGGCATGATCCGGCAGTGGCAGGAGATCATCTATGCCGGCAACTACCACTCGGCGACGCTGCTGGGGCCGGACTACCTGAAGCTCGCCGAGGCGTTCGGGATCCCGGCCATCAAGGCCTCCAGCCCCGGCCAGGTCGACGATGCGATCCGTTTCGCACAGTCTGTTGATGGCCCGGCCCTGGTCTGGTTCGAGATCGCCGAGGAGCAGAACATCTTTCCGATGATGCCGGCCGGCAAGGGCCTGTCCGACCTGATCGAGAATTGGGACGGGGCGGACGAGTGAATCCTCAGGCGGGTGGCGTCGCGGAGCTCCGCCTCCGACTTCGGAGAGCGAGGGGCAGTTGAACAC
>JALZAF010000290.1 GCA_030948505.1 Chloroflexota bacterium | reverse complement strand
GGGTACGACGGGCCGCCCTCCTCATCGACCTCCACAAGCTCGGGCATCGACGACCACGTGCCCCGGCCACCGAGCTGCTCGTGCACCTTCTGGGCCGAGTGGGGCAGGAACGGGGTGAGGAGGGCCTTGGCGTCGTCGACCACCTGCAGCGCCACGTGCAGCACCGTCGCCATGCGGTCGGGATCGGCGGCTCGAAGCTTCCATGGCTCGGTGTCGGAGAGGTACTTGTTGGCGGCGAAGACGACCTCCATGGCCTTGCCGATCGCCGCCTTCTGGCGGCTCCTGGCCAGCAGGCCACCGACGTCGTCAAAGGCCGCATCGGCGGTGGCGAGGACGGCGCGGTCGATGTCGAGGAGGTTCCCGGCCTCGGGTATGGCGCCGAGGTTCTTGGCCGTCATCGACACCGTGCGGTTCACGAGGTTGCCGAAGTCGTTCGCCAGATCCGCGTTGTAGCGGCGCACGAACGAGTCCCACGAGACCTCCGTGTCTCGATCGAAGGCGACCTCCCGAAGCGCGACATAGCGCGTCCCGTCCGCACCCAGCGCGGCGACCATGTCGTTGGGATCGAAGAAGTTGCCGCGGCTCTTGCTCATCCGCTCGCCACCCTTGAGCAACAGGAAGCCGTGCACCCAGACCTTGCGCGGCGCCTCGAGCCCCGCGCTCCACAGCATCGCCGGCCAGTAGATGGTGTGGAAGCGAGCGATGTCCTTGCCGATGATGTGGAGATCGGCCGGCCACCATTTCTCGAACGAGGCCGGGTCGTCCGGGAAGCCGGCGCCCGTGATGTAGTTGATGAGCGCGTCGTACCAGACGTAGATGACGCCGGCCTCCGGGTCCCAGGAGCCATCCTCGCGCAGGGCGGTCTCGCCGTTCTCGGCAATCGGAAACGGGATCCCCCAGCCGGACGTGGCCCGGCTGATGGAGAAGTCCTCGAGGCCCCCGCGGATGAAGCCCAGCATCTCGTTGCGCCGGTACGCCGGCTCCACGAAGTCGGGGTGCTCCTCGAAATAGCGCTCCAGGCGGTCCTGGTAGGCGGACAGGCGGAAGAACCAGTTCCGCTCGCTCAGCCACTGCAGGGGCACGTCGGGATGATTTGGACAGATCGTGCCGGCGGCCGTTTCGATGACCTCGTTCGGGGCGCGGAAACCCTCGCTCGGACAGTACCAGCCCTCGTACGTGCCGAGGTAGATGTCGCCGTTGGCCCAGGCCCGCCGGACCATCTCCTGGGCAGACCGGATGTGGTCCGGATCCGTCGTCCGGATGAACCGATCGGGCGTGATCGACAGGGCGGTCTCAGCCGCCACGAACAGCTCGACCATCGAGTCGACGAACTCGCGCGGGGCCCGGCCTTGCTCGGCCGCCCGCATCGCGATGTTCACCGAGTGCTCGTCGGTCCCGGTCAGGAAACGCGTCTCGTCACCCTTCATCCGGTGCCAGCGGGCGATGGCGTCGCCGGCGATGACTTCGTACAGGGTGTGAAGGCCAGGTCGGCTGTTGGCGTAGGCGATGGCCGTCGTGAGGTAGTAGCGCTGGCGGTCAGGCATCGAGGATCCTCGGCGTCAGGGCGGGCGCAGGAGCGCGGGCCGCGGGGGGCCGCGGCGCGCAATGGAGATGCGGCGGCCGGCCGCCGGAGTCGACCTGGGTCAGGTCCGAACCGGGCGGGGCCGCCGGGGCATCGCCATGAGGCACCCGACGCGGATCACGCGGCGATCATGCGCGACGACAGGAGGCAGGGTCAAGGGCGCTGGCTCGATCAACGGACGGGTGGCTGCAGCAGCCAGACTTCGCCCTTGTCGGGACGGGCGATCCACAGGCTCGTCGGCGTCTCCGCGATCCACGACTCGCGGGGTGCGACGAGGGCGTCCGTGTCGTCATAGCTCAGGCTGACGATCGAAGGCAGGGCCCACGCGATGGCCGTATCGCCGGAGGTCCCGATGTCGGTCCGCTGCAGGGATCTGCCGGTCCGCTCGTCGAGCCGGATCAGGGTCCGATCCGTGCGGATCCAGACCGAGCCGTCCTTGACGGCGATCGGACCGCCGCCGCCGGTCACCGTCGCGGTCGTGACGCCGGCCGCGTCGAGGCGCAGGATCCGTCCGTCCGGCGCGGACACCCACGTCGAATCGCGCCCCGCCGCCGCCCACACGCGGCCCGCTCCCAGGCGCACGATTTGGCGGACGCGTCCGGCAACGGGATCGATGCCGAGCAGCAGACCTGCGTCCGTGGTGACCCACATCACGGCCGGACCCGTGACGAGCCCCGTCGCCGCTGCCGGAAGACGGAGCGTCCGGATCACCCGCAAGCGAGCTGGGTCAATCTGGACGAGGGTGTCGACCGCAGGCGCGCCCAGCACCCAGAGGCTGCCCGCACCGACCGCGACCACCGGAAACAGGTCCTGGCCCGCGGGGCTGCGCGCGACGCCGACCGTCGAGGACGCTGCCTCGCCCGATGCGGTCGCCTGCGGCGCCGACGAGGGCGGGGCGACGAACGGCAGGTCGACCTTGCCCGATACCTCGTTCGTCGCCGGATCGATTCGCCACACCCGCAGATCGGACAGGGTCACCACCCAGACCGAGCCAGCGCCCACCGTGACGGCCATCGGTCCGGGCACGACTGCGATGGGCGTGGCGTAGCCGGCCGCATACCGGATCGCGCCCGTTGCTGGCGTCGGGGCGGGCGCTGGCAAAAGACCCGCCGTCGGGGCCGCCGCGGCCGCCGTCGGCGGGACAGACGGTCGCGCAGATTCGTCCCGGCCGGCCAGCGCCAGGCCCGCAACGAGACCCAGCCCCGCAAGCCAGGCAACGACACCGAGCACGGCGATGGGTCGGTTCGGGCGCCCGAGTGGCGTGGTCGGCTGCAGCACGAGGTCGACAATACGCCCATCGCCGCCGGCCGACCTCAGTGGCGGAAGTGGCGGACCCCCGTCACGAGCATCGTCGCTCCGGCCGTGTCGACGGTCGACAGAATCTCCCCATCCCGCACCGATCCGCCCGGTTGGATGAATGCGGTGACGCCCGCCGCCAGGCAGACCTCGACCGCGTCTGGAAACGGGTAGAACGCATCCGAGGCGCACGCGGCGCCCCGCAGGGCAGTCTCTCCGGCGATGGCCCGAGCCTTCTGGACCGCCTGCGTCGCGGCGTCCACCCGGCTCGTCTGCCCGGAACCCAGTCCGATCAGCCGGCCATCGCGAACCAGCACGATGGCGTTCGAGGTGGCGCCGCGGACCAGGCGCCACGCCAGGCCCAGGTCCCGTCGTTCGGCCTCCGTCGGCTGCCGGCGCGTCACGACCGCCCACTCGCGCGGGTCGTCCGGCCGCGTGTCGGGGGCGGCCACGAGTACCGCCCCGCCAGCCGTGCGGATCGAGCCCGTGGGGCTGGGCCGCGACTCTCCGGATCCACCTTCCAGGGACGGATCGACCAGCAGGCGAAGGTTCGGTTTGGCGGCAAGGATGGCGCGCGCGGCGTCGTCGTAGCCGGGCGCGATGACGACCTCGAGGAACAACGAGGTCAGCCGCTCGGCGATGGTGGCGTCGACGGTGCGGGTCAGTCCGACCACGCCGCCGAAGGCGGACACGGGATCGCCTGCGAGCGCGGCGTCCCACGCCTCGGCCAGGGTCGCGCGCTCCGCGGCACCGCATGGATTGGTGTGCTTCACGATCACGCAACCGGGCCCGTCCAGCGACCGGGCGAGTGTCGCGGCGGCCGACGCGTCGAGCACGTTGTTGTAGGACAGCGCCTTGCCCTGCAGGGGCGGCTCGCGGGACGCGAAGGGGCCACCCTCGGTGCCCTGGCCCGGCCGGCGGTAGCGCGCGGCGAGCTGGTGCGGGTTCTCGCCGTAGCGCAGGGTCTCGACCTTCTCCAGCCCGATCGTCAGCGAATCCGGGAAGGGATCGGCGGACCGCGGCAGTCCTGGCTCGTCGGGCAGCTCGACCCCCGCCGCATCCATCCGGCATGGCAGCTCGGCCGCGATTCGCGCGTCGTAGGCGGCCGTGTGGCGGAATGCCTCGACGGCGAGCGCGGCTCGCAGGCCGGCCGGCACGCTCCCCAACTCCAATGCCTGGAGCAGCGCGTCGTATCGCCGGGGGGAGGTCACGATCGCGACGCTGGCATGGTTCTTGGCCGCGGCGCGGACCATGGACGGTCCACCGATGTCGATCTCCTCGACCAGCTCGTCCAGGGTGATTCCCGGCCGTTCGGCGGCGGCGGCAAAGGGATAGAGATTGACGACGACGAGCTCGAAGGGGACGATCCCAGCGGCGATGAGCTGACGGCGGTGATCGGCCTGGCGCTGGTCGACCAGGATGCCCGCGTGGACGCGCGGGTGGAGCGTCTTGACCCGGCCGTCGAGCATTTCCGGGAATCCCGTGACGGCCGCAACGTCCGTCACCGCCAGGCCTGCCTCGCGTAGCGCGCGCGCAGTGCCGCCCGTCGACACCAGCTCGAAGCCGAGACGGGCGAGGCCCTCCGCAAACACGGCCAGCCCGGTCTTGTCAGAGACCGACAGCAGCGCGCGCCTTGGTCGCGCGAGCCGCTTGTCCGCCCGGTCCAGGTCGACGTCCACGCGGCGCCCACCCGTCCCCACAACGAGCGCACCCGCGAGGAGCAGGGCAACCGAGCGGGGCAGCAGCCGGTGCTCGACCGCCTGGATCCGGGCCCGAAGTGCGTCCTCGTCGTCGGTGGGCAGGACGGGCACGGCCTCCTGGGCCACGATCGGACCACCGTCGAGGACGTCGGTGACGAGGTGGACCGTACAGCCGGAGACGGCGACGCCGGCCGCCAGGGCGTCCCGCACAGCATGTGCGCCCGGGAACGCCGGCAGCAGCGACGGATGGGTGTTGAGCACGCGACCATCGAAGGCGCCGAGTACGGCCCGTCCCAGGACGCGCATGTAGCCGGCCAGGACGACGGCGTCGGAGGCCGCCCCGACGAGGGCGTCGCGCAGCGGCTCGTCGTCGCCACCCGGGACGAGGGCCGTGTCGATCCCCTGCTCCGCCGCCCATTCGAGCCCGCGGCAGGTTCGATCGGCGAAGACCAGGACGATGTCGCCGCCGAGCTCGCCGCGGCGGGCGGCAGCGGCAAGAGCCCGCAGGTTGCTCCCGGCGCCGGAGACGCCGACGGCGATCCGGCCGCCGGAGCCTTGCCGGGGAGAGCTCACCCGACGGCCTCGAGCCGCCCTTCGACATAACGCGCGCCCGCGGCGGCCACCGGCACGACCTCACCCACCAGCCAGGCATCCACGCCGGCGGCCTTCATCCCGGCGATCGCGATCGGCACCGCGTCGGCGGGAACGGTCAGCACCATCCCGATGCCAGCATTGAACGTCGCCCTGGCCTCCTCGTCGTCGAGGCCGCCCAGTGCGGCGGCAAGGCGAATGATCGACGGCACGGGCCAGCGAGACGGGTCGAGCCGGGCGGCGAGATCGAGCGGCAGCATCCGGGGGACGTTGCCGTGCAGACCGCCGCCGGTGATGTGGGCCACGCCCCGCAGGTCGCTGCCGGCGGCCTCGAGAGCCGTCCGCAGGCCGAGGATCAACGATGCGTAGATCGTCGACGGCGTGAGGAGCACCTCCCCGAGCGTCGCCAGCAAGTGGGCCGGCTCCGCGTTGATGGCCGGCTCCGCGATCGTTTCGCCGAGGCTGAGCAGCAGCTGCTCCTGGTAGGGCCGGGCGAGGTCGAGCTGCCACTTCTCGATCAGCGTCCGGACCAGCGAGAAGCCGTTGGCGTGGAGTCCCGACGATGCGAGGCCCACGATCGCGTCGCCGGCGCGGATTCGGCTGCCGTCGATGATGCGGTCCCGTTCGACGACGCCGATACAGCAGCCGGCCATGTCGAAGTCCTCAGGGTCCATCAGTCCGGGGTGCTCCGCGGTCTCGCCGCCGACGAGCGCGCAGCCCGCTTCGAGGCAGCCGGCCGCGATGCCGCCGACCAGCTCTGCCACGCCGGCTGGGTCGAGCCGGCCGACGGCGATGTAGTCGAGGAAGAACAGCGGCGACGCACCGCTGCACACCACGTCGTCCGCACACATCGCGACGAGGTCGCGGCCGATGGTGTCGAATCGCCGCTGGGCGACGGCGATCGCGGTCTTCGTCCCGACGCCGTCGGTCGAGCTGACGAGGATCGGCTCGCGGTATCCGGACGGCAGGGCGACCGCCGCCCCGAATCCGCCCACGCCACCGACCACCTCCGGGCGCCGCGTGGATTCGATTGCGGCGCGCATCAGCTCGACGGCCCGATCGCCCGCCGCGACGTTCACCCCGGCCGCCGCATACGCCGTGCGACGGGCCGCCGTTCGTGTCTCAGCCACCGGCGAGTACCGGTTCTTCGAGCATGAACTTCCGGCTCGCCACGTCGTACGGCACCGGTTCCGGGTAGTTGCCATCGAAGCAGGCGAAGCAGAATCGGTCATACGGCAGGTCGAGGGCGGCCAGGACGCCGCGGATGGACAGGTAGCCGAGCGAGTCCGCGCCGATGAAGTCGCGGATCTCGGCTTCGGAATGGGTCGCCGCGATGAGCTCGGTCTCGACCTGCGTGTCGATGCCGTAGAAGCACGGGTGATAGATCGGCGGCGCGCTGATCCTGACGTGGACCTCGGCCGCACCGGCACGGCGGAGCAGCTCGACGATCTGCTTGGTGGTGGTGCCGCGCACGATCGAGTCGTCGACCACTGTGAGGCGCTTGCCGCGGACGACCTCGCGCAGCGGATTGAGCTTCATCGTCACGCCCCGATGGCGCATCGTCTGCGACGGCTGGATGAAGGTGCGGCCGGTATAGCGATTGCGAACCAGCCCCTCACGGAACGGCAGGCCGGACGCCTCCGCGTAACCGGCAGCCGCGGGGGCGCCGGTGTCCGGGACGGGCATGACGAGGTCGGCATCGGCGGGCTGCTCGATCGCCAGCTGCATGCCCATCTTCCGCCGGGCCTCGTACAGGTTCCGTCCCTCGAGATACGAATCCGGCCGGGCGAAATAGATCAGCTCGAAGACGCAGAGCGCGGGCGTCGCCTCGGCGTAGCGGACGAAGACCGGCTCGCGTCCCTGCTCCAGGACGACGATCTCGCCGGGTTCGATATCCCGCACGACCTCTGCCCCGACGATGTCGAGTGCGGTCGTCTCCGAGGCGAGGACCCAGCCCGCGCCCGTCGCCTCGTCCGTCCACAGGCCGGCCGGGGATCGATCATCGGGGGCGCGGAGGCGACCCAGCACGAGCGGCCGGAAGCCGTGCGGATCGCGCACGCCGATGACGCGCCGTTCGTCCAGCACGACGAGGGTGTAGGCGCCGCGGACGCGGGGCAGGACACGGCACAGGGCATCCACGGTATCGGTCGCCGGCTCGTCGGCCAGCAGGGCGGTCAGCAGCTCCGTGTCGGTCGACGCGGGCAGACGCGCGCGCCCGCCCGTCAGCTGCGCCAACAGGTCACGGGTGTTGACGAGGTTGCCGTTGTGGCCGATGGCGAGCGCCCGCCGCGGGCCGAGGCGGAACGTGGGCTGGGCGTTCTCCCAGACCGTGGAGCCGGTCGTCGAGTAGCGGCAGTGGGCGATGGCCAAGTCGCCGCGCAGGCTGGGCAGGCGCCGATCGTCGAGGACGCTGCCGATCATGCCGAGATCCTTGTAGAGCATCAGCTGTTCGCCGTCGCTGACGGCCAGGCCGGCCGATTCCTGGCCGCGATGCTGCAACGCGAACAGGCCGAGGGCGGCGACCGCGGCGGCGCTCGTGGCGCTACCGGCGGGAAGAACGGCGCCGAAGACGCCGCACATGGCTAGCGCTCCTCCCAGCCGAGGGCACGGGCCAGGCCGTGTTCCCACGCATGGCGCAGCTCCCGGAGCGGCACGTCCAGCGTATCGGCGACACCAGAGCCGCGGTCCTCCGCGGCTCCGCTCGCCCCCGCCCGCGCCAGCCCGATCACCAGCCGCGTTCCACCCACCGTGCCGATCGCCGCAACCGGCAGGCCGTGCTGGCGAGCCAGCAGGATGAGCGCAGCGGTATGGCGTGGACGGCAGCTCAGGACCAGGCGCGATGGGCTCTCGCCGAACAGCTCGGCGGCCGGCGAGTTCGCAACGTGGACTCGAAGCGTCGCGCCCAGGCCGCCATCGCCGGCGCCCCAGATGGCGGACTCGGCGGCGGCCACCGCGAGCCCGCCGCCGGCGATGTCCTGGGCCGATGCGACGAGACGGCGGGCGACCGCGTCCCGGACGAATTCCTGGAGGCGCCGCTCGCGATCCAGATCCAGCAATGCCGGTCCGTCACCGGCGGCGACGCCGGCCAGATCCGCATAGGCGCTCCCGGCGAGGCCGGGACCGCCCTCACCGACCAGGACGACCGTGTCGCCTTCGGCTTCGAAGGCCGGGCCGACCAGGGTCGCCACATCGTCGATCAGGCCGACGACGCCGATCTGCGGCGTCGGCGCGATCGCCCCGCGCGGCGACTCGTTGTACAGGGAGACGTTGCCGCCGGTGACCGGCAGGCCGAGCGCACGGCACGCGTCGCCCAGGCCGCGAACTGCTTCTTCGAGCTGCCAGAACGCCTCCGGACGAGTCGGGTCGCCGAAGTTCAGGCAGTTGGTCACGCCCAGTGGGCGAGCGCCGGTGATCGACACGTTGCGGGTCGCCTCGGCCACGCTCAGCGCCGCACCCAGCCACGGGTCGCGCGCGGCGACCGCCTGGTTCGCATCGGTCGTGGCGACCAGCGCCTTGGTCGTGCCCCGGATCCGCACGACCGCCGCCCCGCGACCGGGGCCGGCCACGGTGTTGGCCTGGACGTTGGAGTCGTACTGCTCGTAGACAGGGCGGCGGCTGGCGAGGTTCGGGCTGCCCATGAGTGCCAGGAGCACGGCTCCCGGATCCATGCCCCGCTCCGGCAGGACGCTCGTCGACGGGTCTGCCGAACGGTTCGGCGACGGGGCGGCCGGCGGGCGTCGGATCGCCGGCGCTTGCGACACGCGCTGGTGGACGATGGCGTCGCTCGTCAACGAGCGGGCCGGGATGCGCGCGATCTCGCGCGCGCCTGAAGCGGGTCGACCGGCCGGGGTGACACCGCCCTCCACGATGGCAATGTCGCCGTCGGCCGTCACCCGGCCGATGACGGCGCATGGCAAGCCCCAGCGCTCGCACACCGCTCGAACCTCGTCGAGCCGGTCGGGGGTGATCACCGCCAGCATCCGCTCCTGAGACTCGGAGATCATGACCTCGAAGGGCTCCATGCCCGGCTCGCGGCGCGGGATCGCGTCGAGGTCGATGAGCATGCCGGTGCCGGCACGGTCGGCGGCCTCCGAGGTCGCGCAGCTGATCCCGCCCGCGCCGAGGTCCTGGAGTCCCTGTAGCAGTCCTCCCTCGATCAGCTCCAGCGACGCCTCGATCAGCAGCTTCTCCGCGAACGGGTCCCCCACCTGGACCGACGGTCGCTTGGAGGCATCCTGGTCGGCGAATGTCGCGCTGGCCAGCACCGAGGCGCCGCCGATCCCATCGCGGCCGGTCGTCGAACCGAACAGCACGACGAGATTGCCGGGTCCCGGCGCGGCTGCCCGCGTGAGCAGCCGCTCCTCGAGCAGGCCGATGGCCATGACGTTGACCAGCGGGTTGCCCTGATAGCTTGGATCGAAGACGAGCTCGCCACCGACGGTCGGCACCCCGACGCAGTTGCCGTAGCCGCCGACGCCACCCACCACGCCGTCGACCAGGTGCCGGGTGCGCCGGTCGGCAGGGTCGCCGAACCGCAGCGCGTCGAGCACCGCGATGGGCCGGGCACCCATGGTAAAGATGTCGCGGAGGATCCCGCCCACGCCTGTCGCCGCGCCCTGGTACGGCTCAACGGCGCTGGGGTGGTTGTGGGATTCGATCTTGAAGGCGACCGCCAGCCCATCGCCGATCGAGATGACGCCCGCGTTCTCGCCCGGGCCGGCGACGACGTCGCGGCCGGCGGTCGGCAGCGTGCGCAACAGGGGTCTCGAGCTCTTGTACGAGCAGTGCTCGCTCCACATGACGCTGAAGATCGCCAGCTCGAGGTCGTTGGGATGGCGATCCAGGCGCGAGCGGATCGCGACCAGCTCTTCGTCGGTCAGGCCCAGCCGCCGATGCAGCGGCTCGCTATTCGTTGCCGGCATCGGCTCCGCGATCGTCATCGGGCGGCCAGCTCGAGCGGCCGCGCCGTTTTCGTTCGGGCCGCGGCGCTCTGCACCAGGGAGCGAATGATGAGCAGCCCGTCGTCGGACCCCAGGATCGCCTCGACCGCCGTCTCGGGATGGGGCATCAGGCCGGCCACGTTGCCGGCGGCGTTGGTCACTCCGGCGATGCCGCGCAGGGAACCGTTCGGGTTCGCGGGGTCATCCGCGGAGGTGGCAGGCATTCCGTCCGCGGCCACGTAGCGGAAGAGGACGCGGCCATCGGCCTCGATCGCGTCGAGCGTCGCGTCGTCGGCGTAGTAACAGCCCTCGCCGTGGGCGACTGGCATGCGCAGCGGGCGCCGCTCCCCCACCGCGACTGTGAACGGCGAGTCGAGTCGCTCCGGCGCGATGGCGACCTCACGGCAGACGAAACGCAAGCTCCGATTTCGCAGCAGGGCGCCCGGCACGAGACCCGCCTCGGCGAGCACCTGGAAGCCGTTGCAGATCCCCAGCACCAGGCCGCCGTCGGCCGCAAATGCGGACACGGCCCGCATCACGGGGCTGAAGCGGGCGATCACGCCGGCGCGGATGTAGTCGCCATAGGCGAACCCGCCAGGCAGCACGATCGCGGCCACGCCCTCCAGGTCCGACGACTCATGCCACAGCGCAACGGGCGCGGCACCGGCGATTCGAAGCGCATGCATCGCGTCGCTGTCGCGGTTGCTGCCGGGGAAGACGACGACCCCGACACGGACGGTCACCGGACCGCCTCGGCCACGGAGCCGGTCGATGAAGCCGCGGCCAGCGGCTCGATTGCGTAGGCCTCGATGAGCGGGTTCGACAGCAGCTCCGACGCGAGGCGCTCGACCACGGCCCGCGCCTCCGAGGCGCCCGCCGCCGCCACGAACAGCTCGACGCGACGGCCGACGCGGACGCCCGTCACGCCCTCGATCCCCAGGTGGCCCAGGCTGCCCTCGACCGCTCGTCCCTGTGGATCGAGGATGCCCGGCTTGGGCGTGACGTTGACCGCGAAGCGGAAGGTGGCCGTCATTCGATGACATCCTCCTCGACGTAGCGCTCGAAGCTGCCGCCCGTGATCCGCTCGAACGCCTCGACGTACCGCTGTCGCGTGCCGGCGACGACGTCGTCCGGCAGCTCCGGGCCGGGTGCGGTCTTGTCCCAGTTCCCTGCTTCCAGCCAGTCGCGCACGAACTGCTTGTCGTAGCTGGGCTGGGGGCCGCCCGGCGCCCACGCGCCCGCGTCCCAGAAGCGCGACGAGTCCGGGGTCAGCACCTCGTCGGCGAGGACGAGATCGGTTGGGCCGGGCCAGACCCCGAATTCGAACTTGGTGTCGGCCAGCAGGATGCCGGCTCGCTCGCAAACCTCGGATCCCGCACCGTACAGGCGGAGAGCCGTCTCGCGCAGCCGCTCGGCCAGGTCAGCCCCGACGATCCGGGCCAACGTTTCGAAATCGATCGTCTCGTCGTGCAGGCCCAGGTCCGCCTTCGTCGACGGGGTGAAGATCGGTTCGGGCAGGCGATCGCTCTCGCGCAATCCACTCGGCAGCCGGATGCCGCCAATCGAGCCGCCCCGCTGATAGTCCTTCCACCCCGAGCCGGCCAGGTAGCCGCGCACGATCACCTCGACCGGCAGGACGTCGACCCGGCGACACAACATCATCCGGCCCTGCAGCTCGGCCACGCTCATGCGCGCACCGTCCGCGCCAGACCGCGGCCAGTCCATCGGATCCACGTCCTCGAGATCGGTCGCCAGCAGGTGGTTCGGGACAATGCTCTCGGTCTGTTCGAACCAGAAGCGCGACAGCCCGGTCAGCACCTTGCCCTTGTCGGGAATGGGCGTGGGCAGGACCACATCGAACGCGCTGATGCGGTCCGACGCCACGAGCAGCAGTCGATCGGCGCCGACGGCATACAGGTCGCGAACCTTGCCCGAGCGGACGAACGTGTCAGCGGGCGGCATGCGACTCGGGTCGGCGTGGGGTACCCGGGACCGAGGGCGGGACGATGGCGTCGAGGCGCGAGATGACGGTCGGCACATGGCGCAGGAACGCAGCGTCGTCGAAACAGCTGTCGAGCTGGGTGAGGCTGAGCCGCTGTGCGACGGCCGGGTCGGTCGCCAGGAGCTCGCGCAACGGACGACGCTCGTCGGCCGCGCGCAAGGCACCGCGCTGGACGATCGCGTACGCCTCCTCCCGCAACAGCCCCCCCTGCTCGACGAGGGCGACGAGGACCCGGCTGCTGGCGTGCAGGCCAAGACCCCGCTCGATGTTCTCGCGCATGCGCTCCTCGCGGACGAGGAGTCCTTCGATCAGGCCGGTCATCTTCACCAGCATGTAGTCGAGCAGGATCGTCGCATCCGGCAGGATCACCCGCTCGGCCGAACTGTGGCTGATGTCCCGCTCGTGCCACAGCGGCTGGTTCTCGAGAGCGGTGCCGGCGTAGCCCCGAAGCAGCCTGGCAAGGCCGGCGATTCGCTCGGACAGGATCGGGTTGCGCTTGTGGGGCATCGCCGAGCTGCCCTTCTGCCCCGTCTTGAACGGTTCCTGGAGCTCGCCAATCTCCGTATGCTGGAGGTTCCGGATCTCGGTCGCGAAACGCTCCAGTGATCCGCCGACGATGGCGATCGCCGACAACAACGCCGCGTGCCGGTCGCGCTGGACGATCTGCGTCGAGACGGGATCGACGCGCAGGCCAAGGGCCCCGAGAACCTCCGCTTCCACGTCCGGATCGACATGGCTGTATGTGCCGACCGGACCGGAGATCTTGCCGGTCCCGATCTCCTCGACCGCGGTGGACAGGCGGACACGCCCGCGGTGCAGCTCGAATGCCCAGCCGGCCAGCTTGAGGCCGAGCGTCGTCGGCTCGGCATGGACGGAGTGAGTGCGGCCCATCATCACCGTGCCGGCCTCACCCCGCGCCCGTGCCGCGATCGCCCCGAGGAGACGATCGGCATCTTCGACCAGGAGCTCACCGGCGGCGCGCAGCTGCAGCGCCAGAGCGGTGTCGACGACGTCGCTGCTCGTCAGGCCCAGGTGGAGATAACGTCCCTCGGCGCCCACGGACTCCGCGACCTGTGAGACGAAGGCGATGACGTCGTGGTCGGTCGTGCGCTCCAGCTCGGCGATGCGCGCGACATCGATGCGGGCGCGGGCCTCGATGGTTGCCAGCGCCTCGGCGGGGACTACACCGCGTGCAGTCTGTGCCCGCGCTACCGCGATCTCGACGCGCAGCATCTGCTCGAGACGCGCCTCGTCAGTCCACAGTGCGCCCATGGCGGGCAGCGTGTAGCGGCCGATCATGCCGGCACTCCGGCCATGGTCGCGCCGATGTCGCGCCTCCGCTGCATGCCGTCCCAATGGATGCAGTCCACGGCAGCCTCGGCCGCGACCCTGGCTGACGCGAGGTCGGCGCCACGGCCGACGACGGTCAGAACGCGCCCACCCGAGGTCTGCCAGCCACCTGCGAGACGTCGCGTTCCCATGTGGAACACCAGCGCGCCCGATTCGCGAGCCGCGTCGATGCCGCTGATCGCATCGCCGTCGCTGCGCGCGTCCGGGTAGCGTTGGCCGGCCAGCACGATGCCGACGGCGGCTCCCGGCAGCACCGGCAGCGTCGCCGGTGCGTCCGCGCGCAGCTGTCGGCGCGCCGCGGCGAGCAGCAACGGCCCCACTGGAACAGCGAGGCGGGGCAGCACGATCTGCGTCTCGGGGTCGCCGAACCTCGCGTTGCACTCGAGCAGGACGGGTCCATCGGCGGTCAGCATCAAGCCGGCGTAGAGCGCGCCGACGAACGGCGCCCCGCGCCGCGCGAGCTCCGCCAGGATCGGCCGATGAATACTCTCCAGCAACTCATCGACGGTCTCATCGGCCAGGTCGGGCAATGGGCTATAGCCGCCCATGCCGCCGGTGTTGGGACCGCGGTCGCCGTCGAGCAGCCGCTTGTGATCGCGCGCTGCCGGCAGGGCCACGACGTCGCGTCCGTCGGTCAGGGCGATGACGCTCGCCTCGCGCCCCTCGAGGCGCTCCTCGACGACGAGACGCATCCCGCCGCTGCCTGCCCCACCTCCGGCCCCGACGCCGAACAGCCGCCGGATCGCCGCCTCCGACTCACCCACGGCATCACAGACGGTCACGCCCTTGCCGGCCGCCAGGCCGTCGGCCTTGACGACCATGCCGCGACCGTCGGCCTCGAGTCCGCGGGCGAAGGCAATCGCGCGGTTGGCGTCATCGAAAGCGCGGCCGGCCGCCATCCGCACGCCGGCCGACGCAGCGACGTCGCGACAGAAGGCCTTGCTGGATTCAATCCGGGCCGCCGCGGCGGACGGCCCGAACGTCGCCACCCCCGCCGCGCGGAGGTCGTCCGCGACGCCCTCGACCAGCGCTGCCTCGGGCCCGATTACGGCCAGCTCGACCGCGGCTTCACGAGCTGCCGCGACGACCCCCGGCCCGTCGAGCGAGTCCACATTCGGCAGACAGCGAACGCGGCCCTCGGTCGCGATCCCGTCGCTACCGGGCGCCACGATGACCTCGTTCACGCCGGGCTCCGCGGCGAGCTTCCAGGCGAGAGCGTGTTCGCGACCACCGCCGCCGACGATCAGGATACGGGTCGGCATGACCAGCGTCACGCAGGCACCGCCGGCCGGCGCCGAACCGGCCGCCAGGCGCGCTCGATGGTCTGGGTTCGTTCCGGTCCGACGGACAGCAGCACGATGGGCACGCCGGCGTGCTCCTCCAGAGCCGTGACGTAGCGCCGCGCGTTCTCGGGCAAGTCGCCCAGCGCGCGAACGTCGTGGATGTCCTCCGGCCAGCCGGGGAAGTCCTCGTACACGGGCGTGGCGCGAGCGAGTACCGCCGCGCTGGACGGCCACGTGTCGACCCGGCGTCCGTCGACGATGTAGCCAACGGCCAGCCGGATGGTGTCGATGCCGGACAGGATGTCGAGCTTGTTGAGCATGATGCTGCTGACGCTGTTCACGGCCACCGCATGCCGCAGCGGGACGCAGTCGAACCAGCCGACGCGACGGGGGCGACCGGTCGTCGTCCCGACCTCGTGGCCGCGGGCCGCGATCCCGGCGCCGATGGCGTCATGCAGCTCGGTCGGATAGGGGCCGGACCCGACGCGCGTCGAGTAGGCCTTCATCACGCCCATCACCTCGTCGACCTGCAGCGGACCGATGCCGCCACCGGTGCACGCCCCCCCGGCGACCGGGTTCGACGACGTGACGAACGGATAGCTGCCGTGATCGAGATCCAGCAGGGTGCCCTGCGCTCCCTCGAGCAGGACATGGTCGCCCCGTCGCAGGGCGTCCTGGACGAGGCCAGTCGTGTCGGCCAGGTGATCGCGCAGTCGCGCGCCCCAGGCGAGTGCCTGGTCGACAAGGGCGTCGGCAGTATACGGCTCGAGACCGTGCCCACCGAGCAGCAGGTTCTTGTCCGGCAAGACGCCGCGGAGGCGCGCTCGAAGCACCTCGGCGTCGGAGAGGTCCTCCATCCGCAGGCCCACACGCCACGCTCGGTCGGCGTAGGCGGGGCCGATGCCCCGGCCAGTCGTCCCTACCTTGCCGTCGCCGAGGCGGGCCTCCATCGCCTGGTCCAGGGCGACGTGGTACGGCATGATCACGTGGGATGCCCGGCTGACGCGGACCCGCGAGACGTCGATGCCGCGCGAGGTCAGCATGTCGAGCTCGGCGATGAGGGTGGCCGGATTGACGACCACGCCGCTGCCGATGACCGAGGTGATGTGCGGGTAAAGCACTCCCGACGGAACGAGGTGCAGTTTCAGGACCTCGTCGCCGCTGACGACGGTGTGGCCGGCGTTGTCGCCGCCCTGGTATCGGACGACCATCGCCACCTGCTCGGCCAGGAAGTCGGTCGTCTTGCCCTTGCCCTCGTCGCCCCATTGCAACCCGACGATCACCGTTGCCGGCATCAGGAGGGCACCGGTACTGGGGCGACCGCGAGTCGGTCGGTGACAGGGGCCGCCGAATGTGCACTCGTGACGGCGGCTGCCAGGCGGCCTGGAACAAGGCGCACGGCGAGCAGGCGAGCGAGCGCACGCAACGTGCGTGAGCAAGCGGCGGAGACTGGCAACGCAGGGCCAGGCCGAAATGGCAGTCGCCCAAACAAAAAGTCCCGGGCCCCTGGGCCTGGGACTTGGATAGACCTCTCCCGTATCGGTCCATCGCCGGTGCGACGGTCCGTTCGGGCCGGGGTATTCGTCCGCCTCACTGGACGGGCGACGCCCCTCACTCGAGCGATCGCTGACCTCCTGGATCGCGGGTCCCGGGCCCGCGGCTGTCGAGGACGGGCGGAGTATATCAGCCGGCGGCGCTCGCTCGCGGGCCCCTGACGTCCGCAGCGGGGCGGAGTGGTTCGCGGTACCAGTGGTACCTCCGAGGCAGTACCACCGGGACAGGCTTCTCGAGAGAGCCCACCGGTAGGCTTCGGTGGTGATGCGATTCCTCGGGGGTCTGGGGCTGATTGCCCCGGTGGCCCTCGCGATCGTCCTGTTCGTCGTGCCCGATGCGATCCAGACATGGGTTCACGACGGCTCCCGGTCGCTCCTGGCGGCCCTGACTGCCGCGCTGGCCGGCGTGGCACTGACGACGGTCCTGATCTTCGGCTATGTCCGCTTCCGATTCGGCCGCCTGATCCGGGCCGCCGAACGCATGGCGCGGGGCGAGATGGCGGTCGAGGTCAAGGTTCCCACCGGCGGCCTGGAGGGCCGCCTGGCGAGCGCGATCAACGACATCTCCGGGTCGATGACGGCGACCCAGGAAGCGGCCTCTATCGACCGACTCACCGGCGTGGCCAACCGGCAGGCCCTGCTGGGCGCGCTGTTCACCGAAGTCGAGCGCGCCAGCCGCTACGGGCGACCGCTTTCGGTCGCGTTCGTCGACATCGACCACTTCAAGGCCGTCAACGACACGTACGGCCACTCCGTGGGCGACCTCGTCCTGCGCGGCGTGGCCCAGACCATTCGGGCCAACCTGCGCGGGACCGACACCATCGGCCGCTACGGCGGCGAGGAGTTCATGCTCCTGCTCAGCGAGACCGACGTCGACGAGGCGGCGGACCTGGCCGAGAAGCTGCGCCACCTCATTCAGCGGCTGCGCTTCGACGTCGATGGCAACGCCAACCTGACGGTCACCATCTCGATCGGCGTGGCCGGCGGGGTCGGCCAGCTGCTGCGGGTCGAGAACCTGATTCGCGACGCCGACGCCGCGATGTACTCGGCAAAGTCGCTGGGCCGGAACCAGACCTACATCTTCGCCGAGCCGGACGACGATGCGCGCGTGCCCCGTGCGCCGATCTCGCCGGCCGGTCGCGCCCGCGCCATGGAGCTCGGCCGAGCGGCGCGCGACGCGGCCACGGCCGCCCTGACGTCGGTGATCTCGCCGCTGCCCGGCTACCGCGGCCAGCCGTCGGCGCTCATCGCCTCGATCGTCGTCGCCATGGGTCACCAGCTCGACCTGCCCGAGGCCGAAATCGATCGGCTCAAGCTGGCGGCGCTGCTGCACGACCTGGGCAAGATCGCCGTGCCGACGGAGGTGCTGGAGAAGCCGACCTCGCTCGACTCCTCCGAGTGGCGATCCATCGTCCAGCATCCGCGAATCGGCCAGGTCATCCTCGAACAGGCGACCAACCTGCGCGACGCCGTGCCGATCATCCTGCACCACCACGAGCGGTTCTCCGGGCACGGCTATCCCTACGGACTGCGCGGCAACGACATCCCGATCGGGGCGCGCATCGTGGCCGTGGCCGACGCTTACGACGCGATGATCCACGACCGCCCCTACAAGCGGGCGATGACCCACGAGCAGGCGATCGCCGAGCTGCGCCGCCACGCCGGTACGCAGTTCGACCCGGACCTGGTTCGCTTGTTCTGCGATCTGTACGCCAGCCGGCCACCGCTGCCGGACGCTCGCGTCGTGGCCATGATGGCCAACGCCGTGGCCCACGGCGAGCCCGTCGCCGCACCGCTACTGCTCAGCCCGCGGCAGGAACCTGGCGCCCCCCGACGGCGCCGACCCAAGCCGAAGACACCCGGCGAGCTCGCGACCGGCTGACTGCTCCCGCGCCGCGCGGGCGATTCAGTCGATCAGATCGATCAGATCGGGCCGCGACCCGTCGAGCCCCGGCCCATCAGGGTGCGGTAGGCCACGACCGCGATGACCGCGCCGATCACCGCCACGACGATGCTCGGGATGTTGATGCCGGTCATGTAGTCGCCGCCGGTGATCTGGTTGGCGATGAAGCCGCCGACAATGCCGCCGACCACGCCCAGCACGACGTGTCCAAGCACGCCCATGCCCTCGTCTCCCTTGACGAGGTAGCCGGCGAGATACCCGGCGATCGCTCCGACGATGAACCAACTCAGAACGCCCATCCATCTCTCCCAGCTATCCGTGCGTCCCGTTGGTCGGGCTCGAAAACCAAGTATGACGCCCTGGGGTAAGCGCGAGGTGACCGGTGGGCAGGCCGCGGTGCAGAACTGCCTGCTACGTTCCCCGATGCCCGCCAACCGCCGGCCTCGCCGACCGCCGACCCGACAAGGGCCTCGACCGCCGGGGCCGGCAACCTTCCCTCGCCCGCCGCGTTGATCCCCGCCGGACCACGCAGGGTCGGGACCGGCGCAGCCGGCCGACCGAGAAGGAGACCCGGACCGTGAACAAGGTCCTGCTGACCGGGCGTTTGACGCGCGACCCGGAGATGAGAAGCCTCGCCAGCGGCAAGAGCGTCACCCAGTTCGCCGTTGCCACCAACGAGTACATCGGCAACGGCAAGGAAAAAGCGGAATACCACAAGGTCGTCACGTGGGACCGCCTGGCGGAGATCTGCGGCCAGTACCTCGGCAAGGGCCAGCAGGTGGCCGTCGAGGGCCGGATCCAGACGCGCTCGTGGGATGACGACCGTGGCCAGCGACACTGGAAGACGGAGGTCGTCGCGGCCCACGTCGAGATGCTGTCGGGCCGCAAGAAGAAGGACTACGACGCGGAAACGGCGGCCGATGGCCTGGCGGCCCAGGCATCGGCCCTTGGCGAGACGGCCGACGGGCCGTCCGTGCCCGCGACGGAGCCGATCCCCGAGGAGGTCGCCGCAGCCTGACCCACACGTCCACCGTCCGGCGGTACCGACTCCCCCTCCGGTGCCGCCGGACGCCTCGCACCCAGGTCAGGCGATTCGCAGCTCGAAGAACGACACGGCCAGGATGACGTAGACGAGCACCAGCAGGGCGCCCTCCAGCCAGTTCGATTCGCCGTCCAGGGCAATGAGCGCGCTGATGCCGACGGCCGCGCCGACGGCCGCAACCTCGAGCGGCTGGAAGACGAGATTCATCGGCTGGCCGACGACCAGTCCCAGCAGCACGAGCACGGGTGCGACGAACAGCGCCACCTGCAGGCTCGAGCCGTAGCACACGGCCATCGCGAACTCCATCCGGTTCTTGAACGCCAGCTGGATCGCGACGATGTGCTCGGCCAGGTTGCCGATCGTGGGGATGAGGATCACCCCGACGAAGAACTCGGACAGCCCGAATCGCTCCACGAACGGCACGATCGAACCGACCAGGATCTCCGATAGCACCGCCAGCAGGCCGGCGGCGATGAGCAGGACGAGGACCGCGATCGGCATCGTCCAGGCGGGGCCGCCGTGCTCCGCGACCGCCTCGTCACCGCCCAGCATCTCGCGCGGGTTCGTGAACTGGTAGACGAGGGCCAGGCCATAGCCGACGATCAGCAGCAGGGCCACCAGGACGGACTGCTCGGTCAGCGTTCCCCGCGACGACGCCGAGCTGACCGCGAAGATCGCCGGCACGAACAGCCCGATCGCGGCCAGCGTGAGCAACGCCGCGTTCGCCCCCGCGATCTGGCGGCTGAAGGTCTGCGTGCCGTTGCGCAGCCCGCCGAACAGCACGCTCATGCCCAGGACGAGCAGCAGGTTGCCGATGATCGAACCGGTGAGCGAAGCCTTCACGACTTGAATCAGGCCGGCCTGCAGGGCGAAGAAGGCGATGATCAGCTCGGCGATGTTGCCGAAGGTCGCATTGATCACGCCGCCGACCCGCGGCCCGGTGATCGAGCCGAGGCGTTCGGTCGACAGGCCGACCACCCAGGCGAGGCCCAGGATCCCCGCCGCCGACACGACGAACAGCAGGCTCGGATCGGCGTGCAGGCCGAAGTCGAGCACGATCCCGATGACCGCGACGGCGAGCGTCACCAAGACAGCCGCGCGGGCCCTCGGCGACAGCGCGCCGAGGATCGGCAGCGCGCGGGTGGGCCCGGGGGCGTCGGACATGGCGCGCATCCTAGCCGACCGCCGACGCCGCCCGGAGCGCCGGATCAGCGGCCGTAGAGGCTCCGCCGCGGGATGCCCGTCGCGGCGCTGACCTGTCGCGCCGCCTCACCTCGGGCGACCCCTTCCGCGGTCAAGCGCTCGACCTCCGCTCGAGCCCGGGCGACGGCCGACTCGTCCGCCGCGCCGCGCGGCGGGTCACCTCCAACGCCCTCTGTCGAGGCGACAACCAGCACGAACTCGCCTCGGGCAGGGATCCCGCCGTTCGTGGCCGCGGCCGCAAGATCGCCCAGCGAACCCCTGACGATCGACTCGTGGAGCTTGGTCAGCTCACGGCAGACCGCCCCGGCGCGTTCGGCACCGCAGGCCGCGGCGAGATCACGTAGCGTCGCCGCGACGCGGGTGGGTGCCTCGAACAGCAGACTGCCGCGCTCATCCGCGGCGATGCGGGCCAGTCGATCGCGACGGTCGCGGCCGCCCCGCGGCAGAAACCCCTCGAATGACCAGCGTGGCCCGGCCAACCCGCTCGCGGCGACCGCGGCAAGGACGGCGGAGGCACCGGGGATTGGCACCACGACGCCGCCCTCGGCCGACCATGCCGCCACCAGTGCCTCGCCCGGATCGGACACGCCCGGGGTTCCGGCGTCGGTGACGAGCGCCAGGTCGGCGCCGCCGCGGAGGTGGGCCAGCAGCTCCGCCCCGCGGCCGGCAGGACTCCGGGCGTGGTAGCTGATCAGCCGGGTCGGGATCGCGTGCCGCGAGAACAGCCGGCGGGTGTGGCGGGTGTCCTCGGCGGCGACCAGGGGAACCGCCCGCAACACCTCCATCGCGCGGAGGGTGACGTCGCCGAGGTTGCCGATTGGAGTCGCCACCACGAACAGCCGGCCGCCGCCGGAAGCGGAGCCGTTCTCGGTCACCGCCGCGCGGGGCCGGGACGCGCGGAGCCGGGACGCGCGGAGCCGGGGCGCCGGCGCGGATAGAGATAGTCGAGTCCTGGCGTGCGCGGCCCGAGCTTGGCCACGGGCGGCACCTGTCGCTTGAACTCGGAGCCGGCAACCATGCGGTCGACCCGCTCGACGAGGCCGGGATCGAATCCCAGCTCGGCCAGCTCCTCCACGGAGCGACGCTTGTCGATGCGCCAGTACAGCAGCCGGTCGAGCAGCGGGTAGCTGAAGCCGGCCTCGCTCTCGTCGGTCTGTCCGGGCCACAGGTCCGCCGACGGCGCCTTGCGGATGACGGCCTCCGGCACGCCCATCGCCGCGGCCATCTGGCGGACCTGGCTCTTGTAGAGGTCGCCGATCGGATTGAAGGCGCAGGCGGAGTCGCCGAAGAGGGTCGTATAGCCGATCAGCGTCTCGGTCTTGTTGCCCGTTCCCACCACCAGCCCACCCCAGGTGGCGGAGCGGTCATACAACACCGCCATCCGCATGCGGGCCATGAAGTTGCCCCGCCGCAGCGGCGACGCATCGGCGTCGACGGCGAAGTAGCCGTCGACCATCGGCGTGATGTCGACAACCTGGCTGGGTGCGCCCAGCCGCCTGACGACCTCGCCGGCGTCGGCCAGCGACTCCGGCGACGACGTCCGATACGGCATGAGGACGCACAGCAGGCGTTCGGCGCCGATTGCCTCGGCCGTGAGAAAGGCGACTAGCGCGGAATCGATGCCGCCCGATAGCCCAAGCACCGCCCGCTCGAAGCCGGCCTGGCGGAGCTGGCCGCGGATGAACTCGCCGATGACCCGACGGGCGACGTCGGTGTCGATGGCCAGCTCACCAGGCAGCTCGAACATCGGGGTCTCGGCGGCCGTGGCGCCGGCGGGGTCGCGGCCCGCCGGGCGCGCGACGCCCTCAGGCGGGCGAGGAGCGCTCGTCATCGCCGCGCCCGGAAGCCGATCGGCGGCCCGGGGACCTCGGCCGGGGCGAGATCGAGGCCGGCCTCGGCCGTGGGTTCGGCGGTCGCATCGTGGGCCAGCCCGGCCCGCTCGGAGATGATCCGTTCGAGCTCACGCAGGTTGAGCTCGGGTCGCTCGTCACGCAGCAGCGGCAGGCCGATCCGCTCGCGGCGGACGTCGGCCAGCGAGATGTCGGCGATGTAAAGCCCCTCGTCGTAGAGAGGCGCCTGGAAGATCGCCTCGCCGGTTGGCCCAATGACCTCCGAGCCGCCCCAGAACGAGATCGACTCGTCGACGCCCACCCGGTTGCAGAAGACGACGAACGACGTCGTCAGCTGGGCATAGGTCCGCATCAGCGTCCGCCACGACGTCGCCGTCCCCAGCCCCACCTCGTTGGTCGCGGCCAGGTCCCGCCCCGGCGAGGACGAGACGTTGATCAGGATCTGGGCCCCGTCGAGTGCCAGCAGGCCCGGCACGCTGAGGTGCCAGAAGTCCTCGCACACGGCGATCCCGAGGCCCATTCCGAGGCGCGACGGGACGGTACGCAACACGTCGCCGGGAGCGAAGAAGCGGCGCTCGTCGAACAAGCCGTAGGTCGGCAGGAACAGCTTGCGATGGACGTGCCGGACCTCGCCGTCCTCGAGCAACGCGGCGGCGATGAACAGGCGGTGGTCGGCCGACTCCTCGACGAACGACACCACCGCCGAGAGGTCCCGGGTCGTCCCGGCCAGCTCGGCCAGCCTCGGGTCGTCCAGCCGCATGGCGACGTCAGAGGCGAGGTCCTGGAGCAGGTAGCCGGTGAGACTCAGCTCCGGGAAGACGATCAGGCCGGCGCCTTTGGCCCGCCCCTCGGCGATCAGCTCGTGATGGCGGGCGAGATTCTCGTCGAGCGCCCCGAGGCCCGGCGCGATCTGGGCGAGGGCGATCCGGAGCGGCTGCACAAGCCGAGCATAGCGGGGACGCCCTGGACGGTCCGTCGCACCCGGGGCCCGCGGCCCGGCGAGCCGGTCCGGGCGACATGAACCCAAGGCCTCCAAACCCATACAGACAGGGTGACGGCCACCCCGCGCGGTGCTAGGCTCCGCGCACCCGCCGTCGCGGCGCGTGCCGCCGCGCGGACATTCTGTCGCTCCGAGGTCCCGGACAGGGGGAGGCCCGCCGTCCGGCTCGGGGCCGTTGAGGAGGAGTTCGGAGCATGTCCCGATCACCGAGGTGGTTGTCACCCCTCGCGTTCTTCGCGACCGTGGCGATCGTCTTCACGGCCTGTGGCGGCACGACCGCACCGAGCCAGAGCGCCAGTTCGGCCGCCAGTTCGGCCGCCAGTTCGAAAGCCCCGCCATCGCAGAGCGTCCAGCCCTTCACGGCCAAGGTCTACCCGACGTCCGGAGACGCGCCGTGCGGTCAGACCACGGCACCCGCGGGCGGCGGCAAGTACACGGGCAACTTCAAGAAGGTCACGGCGGTCGACGCGAAGACTGTCGTCTTCGACCTTTGCGCCCCGGACGTCGCGTTCCTCTCAAAGATCGCGTTCAGCTCGTTCGCGATCAACGACTCTGCCTACCTCGCCAAGGCGGCGGCGGACGGCTCGATCGTCCAGAAGCCGAACGGGACCGGGCCGTACATGCTCAAGGAGTGGGTCCACGGCGACCACATCACGATGGTCGCCAACCCGAACTACACCGGCCCGCTCAAGGCCAAGGCCCCGACCCTGATCATCAAATGGAGCAAGGAGGCCGCGCAGCGCCTGGTCGAGCTCCAATCGGGCACCGTCGACGGCATCGACAACGTCGGGCCGGAAGATTTCAAAACGGTCAAGGCCGATGCCACCCTCAAGCTCATCGAGCGTCCGGCCCTGAACGTCATGTACCTCGGCATGAGCAACGCCTTCAAGCCGTTCGACAACGAGAAAGTCCGCCAGGCCGTGGCGATGGGCATCGACCGCCAGCGGATCATCGACACCTTCTACCCGGCGGGCTCGGAGGTAGCGGCAAAGTTCACCCCCTGCGCGATCCCGGGCGGCTGCGCAGGCGACGACTGGTACGCATTCGACGCCGCCAAGGCCAAGCAGATGCTGGCCGACGCCGGCTTTCCGAACGGCTTCAAGACCGTCATCCACCTGCGTGACGTGGTCCGCGGCTACCTGCCCAACCCGACCCAGGTGGCAACCGACATCCAGGCTCAGCTCAAGAAGAACCTGAATATCACCGCCACGATCGATGTCCAGGAGTCAACCACATACCTCGACAACGCCAACGCCGGCAAGCTCGATGGGATCCACCTGCTGGGCTGGGGCGCGGACTATCCGGACGTCACGAACTTTCTCGACGTCCACTTCGGCACCGGCGCGACGCAGCAGTTCGGCAAGCACTTCCCCGACATCGAGGCGGCCCTCACCAAGGGCGGCACGACCCCCGACCAGGCCGGCCGGAACGCGGCTTACGCGGAGGCCAACAACCTGATCAAGCAGCACGTTCCGATGATGCCCGTGGCCCACGGCGGTTCCGCTGTCGCGTACCGCGCGGACGTCCAGGACGCGCACACGTCGCCGCTGGGGAATGAGCTGTTCTCGGTCATGACCCCCGCCGGTCGAAACCAGTTCGTCTTCCAGCAGGGTGGCGAGCCGGGTGGTCTTTACTGCGCCGACGAGACCGACGGCGAGTCCCTCCGCGTCTGCGAGCAGATGACCGAATCCTTGTACGGCTACAAGGTCGGGGGGCTCGACGTCCAGCCGGCGCTGGCGACCGAGTGCAAGCCGAATGCCGACCTCACCAAATGGACCTGCACGCTGAAGGACGGCGTCAAGTTCGCGGACGGGTCCACGCTCGACGCGAACGACGTCGTCGACACGTTCGCTGCGCAATGGGACACAAAGAACCCCCTGCACAAGGGACGGACCGGCGACTTCACCTATTTCTCGACGCTGTTCGGCGGGTTCCTCAACCCGCCGCCGCCGGCGCCGTAGTCGACCGAGCCGCTGAACTGAGGGGCGTCGTCTTCGGACGGCGCCCCTCGTCTCCTTTCGCACGGGCGTCCGATGGTCCGCTTCATCATCCGCCGGATACTGCTCAGCATCCCGGTCCTGTTCGGGATCGTCCTGCTGACCTTCACCATCGCCCGCCTCATCCCGGGCGACCCATGCCACGCCGCGCTCGGCGAGAAGGCCACTCCGGCGATCTGTGACGCCTTCAAGGAGCGCTACGGGCTCAACAAGCCCATTCCCGTCCAGTTCGGGATCTACCTCGTCGACCTGGCGCATGGCGACCTGGGCAACAGCATCCGGATGGGACGTCCGGTGGCGACGCTGCTCATCGAGCGCCTGCCGCTGACCATCGAGCTGACCCTGTACGCCCTGACCTTCGCGACAGTCGTCGGAATCTTTCTCGGCCGAGTCTCCGCCGTGCGGCGAAACTCCCCGGTCGACGTCGGGACGATGATGCTCGCCAACCTCGGCGTCTCGATCCCGGTCTTCGTCCTCGGTCTGCTGCTGGCCTATCTGTTCGCGGTCGGCCTCAAGGGTACCCCCTTCTCGTTGCCGGCGTCGGGCCGCCTGTCACCAGGCGTCGACGTCGTGCCGCTCGCCCAGAGCTGGGGGCTGCAGGGCCTCCAGGGGCCACTCCGGGCGATCATCGATTTCCTGTCCGGCATCTACACCTTCAACGCCCTCGTCACGGGGCAGTGGCCGGCGCTGGCGGATGCAGTGCGCCATATGATCCTGCCCATGATCGCGCTGGGGACGATCCCGACGGCGATCATCGCCCGCATGACCCGCTCGAGCCTGCTCGACGTGCTGGGCCAGGACTACATCCGGACCGCCCGGGCAAAGGGCCTCAAGGAGCGGCTGGTGGTGAGCCGCCACGGGATGCGGAATGCGCTCCTGCCGGTCGTGACGGTCATCGGCCTGTCACTCGGCGGCCTGCTGTCCGGCGCCGTCCTGACCGAGACTGTGTTCAACCTGGCCGGACTGGGCCGAACGATCACCGAGGCGATCACGGGGCGCGACTACATCGTCGTCCAGGGAATCGTGATCATCATCGCCATTGGCTATCTGGTCGTGAATCTGCTCGTCGACCTCAGCTACGCGTTCCTCGACCCCAGAATCCGGCTGAGCTGAGCGCACGATGGCCGCGACTACGCCCCCGATCGAGCTCGCGTCAGATCACCTCGCGACCGCCCGCGACTCGAACCTGTGGCGCGACACGCTCCGCAACATCCTGCGGCAACGGTCCGCCATCGTCGGGCTGCTGATCTTCGCCACCCTCATCCTCGTCGCGATCTTCGCCGACGTCATCGCGCCATACAACCCAGACCTGTCGATGCTCGACGTTCCGCAGCTGGGCATGAAGGCCCGGATGGCGCCATGCATCCATCTGCTGGGGTGTCCGGCAACCCAGCCCGAGCACCTCTTCGGGCTCGATGCCAATGTCCGCGACGTCTTTTCGCGCGTCGTGGCAGCCAGCCGGATCGACCTGCAGATCGGCATCCTCACGGTCGGATTCGCCATCGTTATCGGCTCGGCCTTCGGGGCCATCACCGGCTTCCTCGGCGGCTGGACCGACACGATCCTGATGCGGATCATGGACGTCCTTCTGGCGTTTCCCAGCCTGCTGCTGGCGATCGCCATCGTGGCTACCCTGGGTCCGGGGCTCTTGAACGCACAACTGGCGATCGGGATAGTCGCCATCCCGATCTACGCCCGGGTCATGCGGGCATCGGTCCTGTCAGTCCGCGAGAACGACTACGTGACGGCGTCGCGGGCGCTCGGCGAGTCGTCCCTCGGCATTCTGGCCCGCCGGATCATTCCCAACGCCCTCACCCCGATCATCGTCCAGGGGACCCTCGGCATCGGCGGTGCCATCGTCGACGTCGCGGCTCTGTCGTTCCTCGGGCTCGGCGCCCAGCCCCCCACCGCCGAGTGGGGCGCGATGATCGGCATTGAGCGCAATTCGGTCTTTGCGGCACCGCACCTGATCGTTTTCCCAGGTCTCGCGATCGTCCTCACCGTGCTCGCCTTCAACCTGCTCGGCGACGGGCTGCGGGACGCCCTCGACCCGCGGCTGAATCGATGACCGGGCCGGCGGCAACCACCAAGACCCTGGGGGCGAGTCTCGACCAGACCGTCGTCGAGGAGCTCGTCCCGGCCGCCGCCCGACGACCTCAGAGGGCGCGCGGCGAGCGGCCGCTGCTGGAGGTCAGGGGACTGCGGACGGCGTTCTACACCAGGGACGGCGTGGTGCGGGCCGTCGACGGGATCGACTTCGACGTCCAGCGCGCTGAGATCATGGGGCTCGTCGGCGAGTCGGGCTGCGGCAAGAGCGTGACGGCGCTGTCGATCATGCGGCTGATTGCGCGGCCTGGCCGTATCGAGGCGGGCGAAATCCTCTTTGACGGCAAGAACCTCCTGGGCCTGCGCGAGGACGACATGCGCCGGCTACGGGGAGACCGGATCTCGATGATCTTCCAGCAGCCGACGTCCTCCCTGAACCCGGTCTGGGACGTCGGTCGGCAGATCGCCGAGGTACTTGAGCTGCATCGGGGCATGAAGGGCAAGGCCGCCCGCGCCCGCGCCGCGGACCTGCTCCGGATGGTCGGCGTTCCCGACCCACAGCGGCGGCTGAACGCCTTTCCGCACGAGATGTCTGGCGGCATGGCCCAGCGGGTGATGATCGCGATGGCCCTCGCCTGCGAGCCCGAGCTGCTCATCGCCGACGAGCCGACCACGGCCCTCGACGTCACGATCCAGGCGCAGATCTTGGACCTGATGCGAAACCTGCGCGACGAGACCGGCACGGCCATTGTCCTGATCACTCACGACCTGGGCGTGGTGGCCGAGATGTGTGACCGGGTAGCGGTCATGTATGCCGGCGAGATCGTCGAGCAGACCGATGTCGTGTCCCTGTTCCGCGACCCGCTCCACCCCTACACGCGCGGCCTGATCGGCTCCATCCCCGTGGTTGGCGACGTCAAGGACGAGCTGGCGGTCATCCCCGGCAACGTGCCCAACCTGATCGACCTGCCGAAGGGCTGTCGCTTCGCGCCGCGCTGCGCGCCGCGCGTGACAGAGGACGTGCGGCTGGCAGGCGAGGTCCATCCGGCTCTCCTGCCGGTCGGCCAAGGCCACGAAGTGCGCTGCTGGCTCTATCACGATGCGGCCAGGAACCTCATGCCGAGGGCCGCGGAGGCCCTCGCCGGCGGTCGCTCCGTGGCCGAAGCAACCGGAGCCGCCATCGCGGCCGCTCCCGGCGGCGGGACCGCGATCGGCGACGAGGCGACCGCTGCGGGCACTCGGTCGATGCCGCAGTGACGGCCGTCGCGGTGGGACAGACGGCCGACCGGGCGGCGGTCGCGGAGGCGCCCCTGATCGAGGCGCGCCACCTCGTCAAGCACTTCCCCATCAAGGGCGGCGTCCTGCAGCGGACGATCGGGCTCGTCCAGGCCGTCGACGACATCAGCTTCGAGATCCGGCGCGGCGAAGCCCTCGGCCTGGTCGGCGAGTCAGGCTGCGGCAAGACCACGGTCGGCCGGATGCTGCTGCGGCTCATCGAACCGACCTCCGGCGAGATCCTTTTCGACGGTGTCGACATCACGAAGCTGAGCGGCCCCGGCCTCAAGCACGTCCGCCGCCGGATGCAGATCATCTTCCAGGACCCGTACGCCTCGCTCGACCCACGAACGCCGATTGGCGACAGCATCGGCGAGGGCCTCCGCGTCCACGCCATCGGCACGTCCGCGGAGCGGCGCCAGAAGGTCGCCGCGATGATGGACAAGGTGGGGCTGGCCCCATACCACGCGCGCCGCTATCCGCACGAGTTCAGCGGCGGCCAGCGACAGCGCATCGGGATTGCCCGGGCCCTCGTCCTCGAACCCGACCTCGTGGTGTGCGACGAACCGGTGTCCGCGCTCGACGTCTCGATCCAGGCGCAGGTCCTGAACCTCCTCAAGTCGCTGCAGCGCGAGCTGCGCCTGACGTATGTCTTCATCGCCCACAACATGGGTGTGGTCGAGCACATCTCGGACCGCGTCGCGGTCATGTACATGGGCAAGATGGCCGAGGTCGCAGATCGGCGCGAGATGTTCGCCAGCCCGGAGCATCCCTACACCCAGGCCCTGATGTCCGCCATCCCGGTCCCCAACCCGGAGCTTCGTCGCCAGCGGATCATCCTCAAGGGCGACGTCCCCAGCCCCGTGAACCCGCCCAGCGGCTGCCGCTTCAATCCGCGCTGCCAGCTACGGGCGGAGCTGGGCGGGCCGGATATCTGCGTCCGCCAGGAGCCCCCGCTGCAGGAGATCCGGCCGCTGCACGAGGTGGCCTGTCACTTCCGGGGACCGGGCGGCGCGGCGCGCCAGGCCGAGGTCGCCCGGGCGTCCTGAGGGCGTGCTCCCGGTCAGGCCGGGGGAACGGAGGCGATCGGCGCCGGCTCGGACGGTGAGGTCTCGGCGGTCGACAGCCCGGTGGCCGCCTTGACGTCGGTGCCCACCCTGGTGACGTCTTCCGCGAAGTGGCAGGCGACGCGATGATCGTTGCCGGCGATGATCCGGAGCTCGGGATCCTCCGTCACGCAGCGCTCGGGGTTGCCCAGCTTCTCGCGCAGCCAGCAGCGCGTGTGAAAGCGGCAGCCGGAGGGCGGATTGGCCGGCGACGGGATGTCGCCCTTGAGCACGATGCGGCGCTTGCGGTGGCGGGGGTCCGGATCCGGGATCGCCGACAGGAGGGCGACCGTATAGGGGTGGCGGGGGTTCCGGTAGAGCTCGTCCACCGATGCCATCTCGACCATCCGACCCAGGTACATCACGCCCACCCGGTCGCTGATGTGCTCGACGACGGCGAGGTTGTGGGCAATGAACAGGTAGGTCAGCCCGAACTCGCGCTGCAGGTCGTCGAGCAGGTTGAGCACCTGGCTCTGGATCGAGACGTCCAGGGCGGACACGGGCTCATCGCAGACGATGAAGTCCGGGTTGAGGGCAAGGGCGCGAGCAATCCCGATGCGCTGGCGCTGGCCGCCGCTGAACTCGTGCGGATAGCGGCGAATGTGGGTCTGGTTGAGCCCGACCCGGCCAAGGAGCTCGCGCACCAGGGCCTGCCGCTTCCTGGCGTCGCTCATGCCGTGGATGAGCGGGCCCTCGCCGACGATCTCGCCGACGGTCATGCGCGGGTTGAGGCTGGCATAGGGATCCTGGAAGACGACCTGCATGTTGCGACGCATCGCCTTCAGCGTCGTCCCGGACGCCACGTACGAACGCTTGCCGGTGGCCTTCTTCGCCTCGGCATCAGGCAGCGAGAAGATCGGCTTGCCCCTGAACAGAACCTCGCCCGAGGTGGCGGGGATGAGCTGCAGGATCACCTTGCCGAGCGTCGTCTTGCCACAACCGGACTCGCCTACCAGCCCGAGTGTCTCGCCGCGCCGCACGTCGAAGGAGACGCCGTCGACGGCGCGGACCGCACCGATCCGGCTGACGCCGAGGAGCCCGCCCCGGATCTCGAAGTGCTTCTTGACGTCGCGCACGGAAACCAGCACGTCGCCCGGCTCGGGCGACGGAGGCGGAGCGGAAGCCGGGGTGGAAGCCACGGCACTCAAATCGCGACGCTCAGCTTGACGGCTTCGGGCTCGGCCACATCCGGCGGCGCATCGGCACCGATCGTCGGCGGCTTGCCCTCCGGAGTGAGCCAGCAGCGCGAGAGGTGGTGGGGGCTGATCTCCCGCATCGGCGGGGCGGTGTCGCAGACCGGCATGGCGAACGGACAGCGGCGCTTGAACAGGCAGCCGCTGGGCAGGTTGAGCGGGTTGGGGACGACGCCCTTGATGACCTCGAGCCGGGCCCGTTTCTCGCCCAACCTGGGAATCGACGCCAGCAGGCCCTGCGAGTAGGGGTGGTGCGGCTGCTCGAACACGGTGTTGACGTCCGCCCGCTCGACGACCTTGCCGGCGTACATCACCACGACCTCGTCGGCCATCTCGGCCACGACACCCAGGTCATGGGTGATCAGCATGATCGCCATCTTGTTCTGCTCGCGCAGCTTCTTCATCAGCTCCAGGATCTGGGCCTGGATCGTGACGTCGAGCGCCGTCGTCGGCTCGTCGGCGATGAGCAATTCGGGATTCGTGGACAGCGCCATGGCGATCATGACCCGCTGGCGCATGCCACCCGACAGCTCGTGCGGGTAGGAGCGGGCCCGACGCTTGGCATCGGCGATGCCGACCTGCTGGAACATCTCGATGGCCCGGTCGTTGGCCTCGCGCTGCTTGACCTTCTTGTGCAGCTTGACGGACTCGGCGACCTGGTCACCGCAGCGGTAGACGGGGTTGAGCGAGGTCATGGGCTCCTGGAAGATCATCGAGACCGTGTTGCCGCGGATGTCGCGCATGTCGTCGTCGGACAACGCCAGGAGGTCCCGTCCCTCGAGCTTGATCGTGCCCTCGATCGTTCGCCCGGCGCGGTCGATGAGCCGCATGATCGACAGGGCGGTGATGCTCTTGCCGCACCCGGACTCCCCCACAACGCCGACCGTCTGGCCGTACTTGATCTCGAAATCGACGCCGTCGACCGCCTTGACCGTGCCCTCGCGGGTGAAGAAGTGGGTCCGCAGGCCGCGGACCTCCAGCAGGTTGTCCGTCCCTGCCTTCGCCCCCTCTCCGCCCTTCGTCTTCGCCACCGCGATGGAGTTGCCGCTCATGCCTCGAGCCGCTGGCGGGGATCCAACGCGTCGCGCAGGCCGTCGCCCAGGAAGCTCGCCGCGAGGACGAGCAGGATGAGCGTGACCGCGGGGTAGTAGATCAGGATCGGCTGGCGGAAGAGGTACTCCTGGGCGTCCTGCAGCATGTTGCCGAGGCTCGCATTGGGCGGGTTGATGCCAAAGCCCAGATACGACAGCGTCGACTCGGTGACCACCGAGTCGGCGATCCCGAGGGTGGCGGCCACGATAACCGGGGCGATCGCCGAAGGCAGCATGTGCCGGACGATGATCCGGACGGGGCTGGCGCCCAGAGCGCGCGCGGCCTGAACGAAGTCAGTCTCCCTCAGGTGCAGGAACTCCGCGCGGACGAGCCGGGCCGCCAGCGTCCAGCCGATGAACCCGATCGCCAGGATGATGACCCGCATGTCGCCGCCGCCGAAGAAGGCGACCAGCATAACGATCAGGAAGAAGACCGGGATCGACAGCACGATGTCGACCAGTCGCATCAGGGCGTTGTCGATGAAGCCGCCGACGTAGCCGGCGATCGCGCCGACGGTCACCCCGATGCCGACGATGATCGCCACCGCCAGGAAGCCGACAAGGAGCGACGTCTGGAGCGCCTTCGTGAGCCGGATGAAGATGTTCCGTCCGAGTCCGTCCGTGCCCAACGGGGCAGACAATGACGGCGGCAGGTTCAGCGTCTTCAGGTCCGTCTTGCCGAAGGCATCGCCGGTCAGCGTCGGAATCACGATCGCGAAGCTCACCAGGATGATCATGACGACGAGGGCGATGACCGCCAGCCGGTGCTGCAGGAAGCGCTGGCGGACCAGCTGCCAGAAGGTCCGGACCGGCGCGAGGTCGACCTCGTCAACATCCGAGCTGGGACCGACCGCAGGCGGCGCGCCCAGGGGCCCCTGAAGCTGTTCGACGCGGTCCATGTCTTGCCTCAGTACCTGATTCGGGGGTCGACGGTCGCGTACAGGACGTCGGCGATGAGATTGCCGAGGACCACGAGTATGCCGCCGATCATGACGAAGGCGAGGACGGTTGGGTAGTCACGCGTGATGACGGCCTGGACACCGAGGAATCCCAGACCAGGCCAGCTGAAGATCGTCTCAGTCACCGCGGCGCCGCCGAGCAGGATCGGGATCGATAGGCCGAACAGGGTGACGATCGGAATGAGCGCGTTGCGCATGGCGTGCTTGAAGATCACCACCGACGAAGCAAGACCCTTGGCCCGGGCGGTTCGGATGTAGTCCTGTCGGAGAACCTCCAGCATCGACGCCCGCATGTACCGGCTCCAGCCCGCGACGCCCACGATCGTCAGGGTCGTCACCGGCAGGATCATGTGCCAGAAGAGGTCCGGCAGCGTCTCCGGCCGTCCCAGGGTGTGTGCGCCGAACAGCGGGAACAGCTTCAGCTGGGTGGCCAGGACGGTCCTCAGGAACACGCCGAGGACGAACGTCGGCAGTGCGTACCCGACCGTCGCGAGCAGCGTGATGACCTTGTCCGCGAAGCCGTACTGGCGCACGGCGCCGAGGATCCCGATCGGGATGCCGATGAGCGCCGTGAGAAGGAGCGATGACCCCATGAGCAGCATCGTCAGTGGCGCACGAGACAGGATGGTGCTCAGGACGGGCTTGCCGTCGGTGAAGGAGTAGCCCCAGGCGTCAGGGCGCCAGATCTGCGGGAAGGTCGTGAGCCAGGCGAACAGCTGGTTCGGCAGCGGTTGGTCGAGCTGGTAGAGCTTGATCATGTTCTGGATGGCTTCCGGCGAGACACGACCGCCGCGAAACTTGTCGACCGGCGAGCCCGGTGCGAGATGCACGATGAAGAAGGAGATGACCGCGACACCGATCAGGATCGGGATCGCCTGGATCACCCGCCTGAGGATGTACGTCGCCACTTCGTCACCTGCAGGAGTGAGCGGCAGTCATCGAGGGGACGGATGGAGGGACGGTGACGAAATCACCGTCCCTCCGCCGTGTGGCCGGGGAACCCGGCCCTGACTTTGTTACTGCTGGACGATCCAGGTGCCCTGGTTCCAGAGGTCGTAGAAGCTGGTGTAGTCGATTGGGCCTTGGGCGCCGTTGGTCGAGACCTTGGTGCTGTAGCCGCGATGGCCGAGATCCGCCCACAGGTAGTAGTACGGACCATGCTCGAGGTCGTACTTCTGGAGCTCGGTCATGATCGCCTTCCTCTTGGCCGGGTCAAGCTCCTGCTTGGCCCTGGTAAAGAGGTCGTCTTCCTTCGGGTCGCAGAAGCCCGTCGCGTTGTCGTCCTGCGGCCGGGTGGCGTCCACGACGTGGGCGCAGGCGTAGGTCGACGAGAACTCAGGGTCGGTGACGTTCGTGTAGCCGCCCAGATAGATGTCGAACTTGGTGGGATAGGCGAGGACCTGGCTCAGCAGGAGCGAGAAGTCGGTCTCGATCACGTTGAGGCCGATGCCGCACGCCTTGACCTGGTCGCGCGCGAGCTCCGCGTACTTGATTCGCTGGGGGCGACCCTTCCGCACGCGGAGGTCGGCCTGCAGCTTGACGTTGCCCTTCTGGTAGATGCCATCGGCGTTCAGCTTGTAGCCGGCGCCTTCGAGCAGGGCCTTCGCCCCGGCCTGGTCGAACTTGTAGTCCGGCAGGGTCGGGTCGTACAGGAACGAGCCCGGCGGCACGAACGACTTCACGGGGATGCCATTGTTGTCGGTAGCGGCGGCGACGGTCGGCTTGGGATCGATGCACATCTTGAGCGCCGTGCGCGTCACGGGGTCGGAGAAGACGTGCCCCGGGCGGACGTTGAACGCGAAGTAGTAGTAGCCGAGGTCGGGGAACTCGGACAGCTTGACGTTCGAGGCTGCCTTGAGCTTGGCCAGCGCGTCCGAGGACACGATCGTGTTGTCGAAGTCGATGTTGCCCGACACGAGGGCGTCGGCGGTCGCCCCGGCGTCCTTGATGATCGGGATCAGGATCCGCGGTGCGCCCGGCTTGTACTGGAAGTAGTTGTCGTTGCGCGTGAGCTCGATGCTCTCGCCGGGCTTGTAGGCCGTCAGCTTGAAGGGGCCGGTACCGACCGGAGTGAGGTTGATGTCGAGCAGTCGGAAGGCGGCGGCGAGCTTGTCCGTCTCGCTCGCAGCCAGCGTGGCGTTGAGGTCCGCAACCTGGGTGACCAGGACCGCCGCGTACGCTTCCGGATCCGGAGTCGTCGCGCCGGCGGCGTCAGTCGCCGTGAAGCGCGTCTTGTCGGGCAGGGTCACGCCGGCGGATGTGAGCAGGGCCTCCATGCCCGCCGTATAGGTGGCCGAGGCGCAGCTCGCCGGCAGGGGTGGGGGCGGGGTGGCGCCACAGGCGGGGTCGGCCTGGGCCTTGGAGATCTTGTCGAACAGTGCCTTGACATCGGCCGCCTTGGCGCCGCCGGAGGTACCGGTGAACTTGGCGTACGACGCCTCGGTCGCGGTCTTCGGCTGGATGACCGTGCCTTGGAGGTTCAGGATGTAGAACGGCCCGTACGGCACTTTGAGGGTGATGACGACCGTCGAGGCGTCGGGGGCCTCGACCTTGGCGACGTTGTCGCGCCACTGGCCGCAGATCACGGCGTAGAACGAGCACTTCGCGGACAGGGCGATCTGGTAGGTGAACAGTACGTCCGCAGAGCTGAACGCTGACCCGTCCTGCCACTTCACGTCGTTGCGGAGCTTGACGGTCACGGTCTTGCCGTCCGCGCTGGCGGTGGGCATTGCGGATGCGAGCACCGGGTAGAGCTCGCCCTTGTTGTTGATCCCCAGCACGGCGTCGTAGATCAGCGTGTAGACATACGCCGTGTTGTCGTCGTTGGCCGAGTTCGAGAAGTAAGTCGGCTCGCCACCGATGGCGAAGCGCAGATCCGCGGAGGCCGCGGGTGCCGCCGACGCCGCCGAGGCACCCGGGGCCTGGCTGCCTCCCGCGCTAGCCGGCGGATTGCTCGTCGTCGTGCCGCCGCAGGCCGTGACGATCATCACGACGCTCGCCAGCAGGCCGAATAGACGTTTCTGCATCAACTGTCCTTATCCTCCAGAGATGTGGGCGATGGCCCGATCCGCCTGGCCTGGGCAGGAGGGATCGGATGACCTTGTCGAACCGGCGCCTTTACTCCTCCGGGCACCGGCACAAGTCAAAATCCCGCACTACCAGGGCGGGTGTGTGGCCGGTACTATGCGTAGCCCCCGAATCGATGTCAAATCGCATCAATCGGGCGGGCGGCACCGGGCCGCATCATCGATGGATCGGGTGCCATCAGGGTTTGCTTGACGGGCATGGACCCGTTGTCCACCCATCCCGTCCCCGTTGACAACGCCACTCGGGCGGGCTCCCCGTCAACCGGCACGCGGCTCGGTCCGTTGGCCGGGGGGCGGACCGTTCGGGGAGCCTTCTCAAGGCTCGCGCCGGCAGCCCGTGGCGACGGCAGGAGAGGCGTTGAGGCGACGTCCTCGCGGCGGTCGATCGTGCCGGGACCGGCCGGCGTCTCGAGGCCGGTCGGCGGCCGGACCGGGCTGCTACCGATCCAGGGCAGGACGAGCAGGGCGATCGCGGCAGTGGCGATGACGCCGCCCAGGGAGTAGCTCCAGCGCCACGGCGACGGTTCCGGATGCGAGACCCGGGCACGCAGGATGGGCCAGCTTTCGGGACCCGGTTCGACGCCATTCAGGCTGCGCGCGAGGCTGCGCAGGCCCGCGATCGTCCGCATGATGCCCGCCAGCTCGTCCTCGCAGGCGCGACAGCGCTCGAGGTGAGCAAGCGCGGCCGCCGTTCCAGCGGCCCGTACGGGTCGTTCGGCGAACTCGATCAAGGCTGCCTGGAACCTGGCGCAGGTGGCTCGATCGCGGCGGATCATGCCCCTGGGGCCTCGAGCTCGTCGGCTGGCCGGACCGATCCTCGTTCCCGCTCGAAGCGGTGGTCACCCTCGAGCTGATCGCGCAGGCCGCGCAGGGCGTAGTGAAGCCGCGACTTCACCGTACCCAATCGGACGTCCAGCATCGTTGCCGTCTCCTGCAGCGAGAGGCCGTCGAGGTAATAGAGGACGACGACGCTACGGTGCTTGACCGGCAGTGCGGCGATGCCCTGCCGCACGATCAGCTGGAGCTCTGCCTGTTCCGCACGCTCCGCCGGTCCAGCAGAGCCATCGCCGAGCAGCGCGTCGGTCGCCTGATCGATGGGCCTGGCTTCGATGCGCCGACGATCCAGCCTCGAGTAGCACAGGTTGAGGGCGACACGGTGCAGCCACGGGACCGGGGACACGTCGCGCCGCAGCGCACCCCGGTGCCAGTAAGCGCGGGCGAAGGTGTCCTGCAGGACCTCCTCGGCGGCCTGCCGATCGCCGGTCAGGCCGTAGGCCGTCCGGAAGATGAGGCTGCGGTGTCGTTTGAAGAACGCCTCGAAGGCATCGAGGTCGTCCGCCTGCATGCGACCGATGAGCTCCGCGTCGGAGCAGCGGTCCGGATCGGCCGCTTCCTGCGCGTCGTCGGCGTTCGTGATCGGTACTCCGGGCTCAGGGCACACGAACCGGGTTTCTTGACATGACAATACGTGCGATCGGGCCCGGAGGTTCACGGCCGGCTCGAAGCCGGGACCGCCTGACGGGCTCAGTCCGGGCAGGGCATCTGGCGGCCGGTCATGGGCCGCCAGCGCAGGTTCGGCTGGCGGGCGGCGGTGGCCTCGTCGAGGCGTTTGACCGGGGCCGTGTGAGGAGCGCCCCGGACGAGCTCCGGGTCCGTCCCTGCCTCGCCGGCGATGGCCAGCAGCGCGTCGGCGAAGGCGTCCAGGGTCTCGATCGACTCGGTCTCTGTCGGCTCGATCAACATGCCTTCCTCGACGATCAGCGGGAAGTAGATCGTGGGCGGGTGGAAGCCGTAGTCGATGAGCCGCTTGGCGATGTCGAGGGTGCGCACCCCCGTCCGCTTCTTGAGCCCCGCCGCCGAGGCTACGAACTCGTGCTTGCAGGGGCGGTCGTACGGGATCTCGTATGCCTCCGCCACACGCGATTTGAGATAGTTGGCGGCGAGGACCGCGTCGTCGCTGACCTGGCGCAGGCCGGAAGCGCCGTGGGCGCAGATGTAGGCGTAGGCACGCACGAGGACGCCGGTATTGCCGACGAAGCTGCGCAGGCGGCCGATCGACGAGGGGCGCTCGCCCGGCCGCTCCAGGCGGAACGTCGCGTCCGACCCGCGGAGGACCCGCGGTGCCGGCAGGAAGGGCAGCAGCCTCTCCCCCACTCCGACCGGCCCGGCTCCCGGTCCGCCGCCGCCATGCGGCGTCGAGAACGTCTTGTGGACGTTGAAATGCATGACGTCGAAGCCGGCCTCGCCCGGCTTGAACCGGCCCAGGATGGCATTGAGGTTGGCACCGTCCATGTAGGCCAGCGCGCCGGCCTCGTGGACCGCGTCCAGCAGCTCGCCGATCCGTTTCTCGAACAGGCCCAGGGTGGACGGGTTGGTGATCATCACCGCCGCGGTGCGCGGTCCCAGGGCGCGGCTGAAGGCATCCACGTCGACGCCGCCGTCGGGGGCGGACGGGATGGTGATCGTTCGGAAGCCGGCCATCGTGGCCGTGGCCGGGTTGGTGCCGTGCGACGAGTCGGGCACCAGCACCTCCGTCCGCCCCTCGTCGCCGTGGGAGCGGTGGTAGGCCCGGATCATCAGGATGCCCGTCAGCTCGCCCTGGGCTCCGGCGGCCGGCTGGAGGGTGACCGCCTTCATCCCGCCGATCTCGGCCAGGGCCTGCTCCAGGCTCCACAACAGCTCCAGCGTGCCCTGCGCGGCCTCGTCCGGGGTGAGCGGGTGGAGGGACGCGAAGCCCGCCAGCCGAGCGGCCCACTCGTTGAGCTTGGGGTTGAATTTCATGGTGCACGAGCCGAGCGGATAGAACCCGGTGTCGATCGCGTAGTTCAGCTGGGACAGGTTGACGTAGTGCCGCACGACCTCCGGCTCGTTGAGCTCGGGCAGGGCCGGCGGGGCTTCGCGCTGCTGGTCAAGGGGGATGCGGTCGAGGGTTCCCTTCGGCGGGTGCGGGATCTTGTCGCCGCCGCGGCCCGGCCGGGAGCGCTCGAACAGATTCAGCTGGAGGCGCTCGCCGACGACGCCCATCAGCCCGCCACCCGTTCGGCCGTCCTGCGTTCCCCTGCGCCCGCCTCGACGGCAACCGCCGGGCGGCCGCGCAGGTCGGCATCGAGCGCCTCGGCAAACCGGGCGATCTCCTCGCTCGTCGTGACTTCCGTTGCGCACACCAGCAGGGCATCCGCGAGGGTCGCGTCGTCGGGCTCGACTTCGGCCACGACCAGGCCGGCCAGCACGCCCTTGGCGAGCAGGCGGCGATGAACTGCCTGCGCGTTCGGAACACGGACCGCGAACTCGTTGAGGTACGGACCTGAATGGACGCGCGGGGCACCGACCGCCGCCAGGGCCTTCTCCAGCTCCGCCGCGCGAGCGGCCCCGAGGGCCGCCACGTCGCGCAGGCCGTGCGGCCCGATGGTGGCGAGGTAGATGCTGGCGGCCAGGGCGAGCAGCGCCTGGTTGGTGCAGATGTTGCTGGCCGCCCGATCGCGGCGGATGTCCTGCTCGCGCGCGCGCAGGGTCATCACATACGCCCGCCGGCCTTCCGTGTCCGTGGTCATGCCCACGAGCCGGCCGGGGATCTGCCGCACGAGCGCATCAGTCGAAGCGAGCAACCCCAGGTAGGGCCCGCCGTACTGCGGCGCGATGCCCAGCGGCTGGCCTTCGCCGGCGGCGATGTCGGCGCCGTAGGCTCCGGGCGGGGCGAGGACGGCCAGCGAGACGGGCTCGACGACGGCCACGAACAGCGCTCCCGCCTGATGCGCCAGCTGCCCGATCCTGGCCATCGGCTCGAGCAGGCCCAGGAAGTTGGGCTGTGCCGCGAGGACGCCCGCAACCGGCCGGTCGGGATCGGCCAGCAGCCGATCCAGCGCCGCCAGGTCGACCGTCCCGCCGTCCCCACCGCCGACCATCGGGATCTCGTCGACTTCCAGGCCCGCCCCGAAGTAGGTCCGCACGGTCTCGCGGTAGTGCGGGTGGACGGCCCGCGACACGAGCACCCGGGCCCGCCGCGTCTGGCGACAGGCCATCAGTGCGGCCTCCGCGGTCGCCGCGGCCCCGTCGTAATGCGAGGCGGAGACCACGTCGAGGCCCATCAGCTCGGCGATCAGCGATTCATACTCGTAGATGCTCTGCAGCGTCCCCTGGCTGACCTCCGGCTGGTACGGCGTGTAGGCCGTGTACCACTCGCCCCGCAGCAGGAGCTGGTCGACTGCGGCCGGGGTCCAGTGGCGATATACCCCCGCCCCCAGGAAGGCCGCCAGGTCGGTCCGGTTGCGACCGCCCAGGCGGGCGAGGCGCGACGACAGCTCGAGCTCCGGCTCCGGCTCGGGCAGGTCGAGTCCACTCGCCCGGAGCGCCGCCGGGATGTCGGAGAAGAGCTCATCGACCGTGCTGATGCCGAGGGCCGCCAGCATCCGCTCCCGGTCGGCGGTGGTGTGCGGACCGTAGGGCACCCGGCCTAGCCCTCGGCAGTGAGTGCGTCATAGGCAGCCGGGTCGAGCAGCTCGTCGAGCTGGGAAGGCTGGGCGACGCGCAGTCGTAGCATCCAGCCCGCCTTGTAGGGCTCGCTGTTGACAAGCTCCGGCTTCGAGCGCAGCTCGGCGTTCGCTTCGACGACCTCGCCGGACATCGGCGCGAACAGGTCACTCACCGCCTTGACCGACTCGACCACCCCGAACGGCTTGAACTGCTCGAGCGCCTTGCCGGCCTCAGGCAGCTCGACGAACACAATGTCACCCAACTGGCCTGCGGCGTACTGGGTGATGCCGATCGTGGCCTGGTCGCCGTCCAGGCGAACCCACTCGTGGTCCTTCGTGTAGCGCAGGTCTGTGGGGACCATCGCGGCGCTTCCTCCAGGGGCGGCCGGGGCCGCGGTGAGCCAGATCTCGAGAGGGCGCACTGCGGACCGCGACGAACGTCAGGCGCGGCCCCGGTCAGCGCGGCCGGCGGTAGAACGGCAGGGCGACGACCTCGGCCGGGACCCGCTGCTCGCGGATCTCGACGTCGAGTATCGTACCCGGCTCGCCGTCGCCCGGCGCGACGTAGGCCATCGCGATGGCCAGCCCCAGCGTCGGCGAGTGGGTGCCGCTGGTGATCACGCCCGTCCGGCGGTCGCCGGCCAGGACCGGGTAGCCATGGCGGGCGATGCCGCGACCACGGAGCGTCAGCCCAACCAGCCGCCGCGCTGGTCCGTCGCGGGCAACCCGCTCGAGTGCCGCCTTGCCCACAAAATCGGCCCGCTTGTCGAGCTTCACGACGCGCCCCAGTCCCGCCTCGTACGGGTTGGTCGTGCGGTCGAGCTCGTTGCCGTAGAGCGGCATCCCGGCCTCGAGGCGGAGGGTGTCGCGCGCGCCCAGGCCGCACGGAATCATCCCCTCCGGCCGACCGGCCGCCAGGAGCGCCGTCCACAGCTCGCCGGCCCGGGTCCAATCGACGAAGATCTCGAAGCCATCCTCGCCGGTGTAGCCGGTCCGGGCGACGAGGGCGGGGATCCCGGCCACGGACCCCTCCGCGATGGCGTAGTAGCGGAGCGCGCCCAGGTCGACGTCGCTCAGGGGCGCCACGATGCTCGCTGCCCGCGGTCCCTGGACGGCGCACAGGGCGGTGGCCAGGGAGCGGTCGTCGAGCACGGCACTGAAGCCCTGCAGGCGGGCAGCCAGCTCGTCGCTGACGACCTGGGCGTTGCCGGCGTTGGCGACCACGAGGAAGCGCTCCTCGGCCAGCCGGTAGACGATCAGATCGTCGATGATCCCGCCGTCCGGAGCGCAGATCATCGAGTAGTGCGCCCGCCCCACGGTGAGCGCGGGCGGGTCCGACACGAGCGCCGCCGCCAGGGCCGCCCCCGCCTGCGGCCCCTCCACGAAGAGCTCGCCCATGTGCGACAGGTCGAACAGCCCGGCCCGCTCGCGGACCGCCCGGTGCTCTTCGAGGATGCCGCTGTATTGCAGCGGCATCAGCCAGCCACCGAACTCGACCACCTTCGCCCCGAGCCCGCGATGGGCCTCCGCCAGGGGTGTCGCGTGGGCCGGCGGCTCGACCGTTTCGGTCAACGGTGACCGCCGGAGTCCGCGGCCGACGAGGCCCTCAGTGCGCCGTCGGGTCGCCCATTTCCCCCGGCGACCCCAGCCAGGCGGTCGGCGGCGCGCGAGACCAGGGCTCGTTCCGTTTCGAACGTCAGCAGGGCGGGTGCCTCATCGAAGCGGACCCAGCGAACCTGCTCGAACTCATGATCGTGGCCATCCAGCCCGCCGCCCGTCGGCTCCATGAGGAAGTAGTGGACGGTCTTGTGAATTCGCGTCCCGTGCTGGACGAACGAGTAGTCGATCGACTCCAGGGGCTCGACGATCCGGACCTCGAGACCAGTCTCCTCCCGGACCTCGCGCAGGGCCGTGGCCTCCCGCGACTCGGCCGCCTTGGGCGTGCCCTTGGGCAGAGTCCAGGTGATGGCGTCGCGCTCGCGGCGGCGCATGCCGATGACGAGCCAAGGCAGTCCGGCTTCGTGCCGGACGACGATTCCGCCTGCAGAGGTGGCGGTCGCGGACCTCAGACGCGCCACGGCGCCGAGACGGCGCTGGAGCGGCGATCCGTTCCGGAGCGCCCGGAGCGGGCCCAGTTCATCGTCACGACCGGCCGGGGCTGGCCGGAGGTAGAGCGTCGGGGCGAGGCCGCCCGCACCGAACGCCAGCCTGCGCGGAGGCGGACGAACGGCCCGAGATCCGCCCTGCGGAGGACGGTTGCCTGGCCGGCCGCGGCGTTGAAGGAGGCGGCCGCCCGGAGCCCCAGCCGGCGCTGTCGGGCCCGCGTGGACGGGCGGACAAAGCGCGCCGTCGGACGGGCCGCATACTTCGCGGCGATGCTGTGCTCCATGGCGGAATGGTACTGCCTCAGTCCCCTGTTGCAAGTGATGTTCGGAGGCGTGCGACGGTGTCTGGTGTCAGGGCGCCCCGCTCTTCGGCCAGGCTGATCTCGCGCCCTGCCGCGGCCCGGTAGAGGTCGAGCACCCCCGGCGCGTGGGCCCTCAATGCAGCCAGGTGGGCGTCGAGCGTGCCGACGTCGCCGCGGGTGATCGGGCCGGTCAGGGCGGACCGAATACCGAGCGCCCGGGCGTTGCCCAGCGTCTGCTCGATGAGCGGCCCGTAGATGGCGAGCGACCCCGCCTCGTCGAGACCCGCCACGCGGCCGAGCTCGGCGATCGCGTCGAGCAGGGCGACGAATCCTCCGGCCGCCAGGACGGCGGCGGCATGGTAGGCCGCCTTGGAGCCGCGGGCCAGGCGGACCGGCTGGGCGCCGATCGCCTCGGCCATGTCGGCCAGCAGGGCGGCCAGCTGATCGTCACCCTCGATGGCCACGGTTGCCCCGCGCAAGGCCGCCACCGCCCGCTCCGTGTCGGCGAATGCCACCAGGGGATGGAACGCGCCGATCTGGGTGCCAGCGGCCATGGCCGGCGCGAGGACCTCGGCGCCCAGCGCGCCGCTGGTGTGGACCAGCGCCTGGCCGCCGTACAGGCGGAGGCTGCCGGCGACCTTGGGGAGCGCATCGTCGGGCACGGCCAGGATGACCAGCTCCACCTCGTCGAGCAGGGCGTTCGCCTCGGCGAAGCCGCGCGACCCCTCGACCAGCTGCCGAAAGCGCTCCCGCCGGCCGCGATCGCGACTGGCCACCGCAGCGACCGGCCAGCCGGCGCGGTTGAGCGCTACGCCGAGAGCGGTGCCCACGGCCCCCGCGCCAACGATGCCGATGATGGGCGGCTGGCCGGGCGAGCTGCGGGCATGCGGGTGGGCATGATCCGGGCCACCCTCGCCGTGCGTGTGGCTCCCCGGCGGCGACGGGTCGAGGTCGATGCCGGCCTTGCGCAGCGCCGCCAGCCGCTCCCTGGAGGGAGGCCCGAGGTCGTCCCCGTCTGACTCCGGCTCGTCGTCCGGGTCGACCTTCCGATCCCCTTCCGACCACGCTCTCATGCCCGTTCCGACCGCGCCCTCATGCCGGCAATCGCCGGTCCGGGGCCCGCTCGCGGTACTCTTCCATGCGACGAGTGTACCGACAGCGAGGAACGCGACGCGTGGCCGATTTCGACCCGTTCGGCGCCCGCGCCAGCCTCGGACGGGGGCTGCCCGACTACTACCGGCTGGAGGCCTTGGCCGGCCGGCTTGACCTGGCCCGGGCACCGGTCACCTTGCGCATCCTGCTCGAGAACGTCCTCCGGCATGCCGGCGGCGACGTGAGACCGGCCGACGTCGAGACGCTGGCCTCGTGGCGGCCCGGCGTGCCGGCCGAGGCCGAAGTCCCCTTCCTGCCATCACGAGTGATCCTGCAGGACTTCACCGGGGTGCCGGCGATCGTGGACCTGGCCGTCATGCGCGACGCCATGGCCCAGCTGGGCGGAGACCCGGCCCGGGTCAACCCGCTCGTCCCGGCCGACCTTGTGATCGACCACTCGGTGCAGGTCGACATGTTCGGCACGCCAGGGTCGTTCGCCTTCAACGTGGAGCGGGAATACGAGCGGAACGGTGAGCGGTACCAGCTGCTGCGCTGGGCCCAGACGGCCTTCCGCGACCTGCGCGTCGTCCCGCCCGGAACCGGCATCGTCCACCAGGTCAACCTCGAATACCTGGCCACGGTGGTTGCAGATCGTGACGATGAGCACGGCCGGGTGGCCTTCCCCGACACGCTCGTGGGCACCGACTCGCATACGACCATGGTCAATGGGCTTGGCGTGCTGGGCTACGGCGTCGGCGGGATCGAGGCGGAGGCCGTGCTGCTCGGCCAGCCGCTCTACCAGCCGATGCCACGGATCGTCGGTGTGCGGCTGCACGGGGGGCTGCCGCGCGGCTCGACCGCCACGGACCTCGTGCTCGTGGTCACCGAGATGCTGCGTACCTACGGCGTCGTCGGCGCGTTCGTCGAGTTCACCGGCGACGGTCTCGCCGGGCTCACCCTGCCCGACCGCGCCACGATCAGCAACATGAGCCCCGAGTTCGGGGCGACGACGACGCTCTTCCCGATCGACGAGGAGACGCTCGCGTACCTCACCTTGACGGGCCGCGCGGCGGACCGCGTGGCGCTCGTGGAGCGCTACGCGAAGGAGCAGGGGCTGTGGCGGAAGCCGGGCGGCGAGCTCGACTTCGACGACCTGCTCGAACTCGATCTCGCGTCCGTCGTCCCGTCGGTCGCCGGACCGCGTCGGCCGCAGGACCGGGTGCCGCTCGATCACCTGCGTGAGAACTTCCGGACGAACTTCCCCGACGGGCTGGGCGCCCTGGACGAGGCCGCCGTCGAGGCCAGGCGGCCGGACGGCGGCGCCGTCGAGGCCAGCTCGGCCGACTCCTTCCCTGCCAGCGACCCGCCATCGTTCGTGCGCGGTGACCCCGGCGAGGCCTCGCC
>JALZAF010000220.1 GCA_030948505.1 Chloroflexota bacterium | reverse complement strand
GCCGCGGACTGGGTCCGCGGCCCTTTGCTCGACGATCGGCCCGGTCAGACCGCCGCGGCGACCGGTGCGGGCTTCTCGATCGGCACGCCGACCATGCTCCCCCATTCGGTCCAGCTGCCGTCGTAGTTGCGGACCCGCTTGTAGCCGAGCAGCTCGTGCAACACGAACCAGCTGTGCGAGCTGCGCTCGCCGATCCGGCAATAGGCGATGACGTCCTTGTCGGGCGTGATGCCCTTGCCCTCGTACAGCGTGGCCAGGTCGTCGCGACTCTTGAACGTTCCGTCTTCCTTGACGGTTTGGGCCCACGGGATCGAGGCCGCGCCGGGGATGTGGCCGGCGCGCTGCGCGGTCTCGCTCATGCCGGGCGGAGCAATGATCTCGCCGTTGAACTCGGCCGGCGACCGAACGTCGACCAGCGCGAGCTTCGAATCGCCCAGCCGGGGCAGGATGTCGTCGCGGAACGCGCGCAACGCGAAGTCCGGCTCCGGCAGCTGATAGCCGGTCTCGCTGTAGCGCGGGACATCGGTCGTCAGTGGCAGGCCGTTGTCGAGCCAGAACTTGCGACCGCCGTTGAGGATGCGCACGTCGCGGTGGCCGAACAGCTTGAGCTGCCAGTAGGCCCAGGCCGCGAACCAGTTGTTGTTGTCGCCGTACAGCACGATCGTCGTGTCCGGGCCGATGCCGGACCGGCTGACGAGATCGGAGAACTCTTCGCGCGTGGCGATGTCGCGGCGGATGCCGTCGGCCAGCTGGCTCGTCCAGTTCCAACCGATGGCGCCGGGAATGTGGCTCTGCTCGTAGGCCGTGGTGTCGACGTCGACCTCGACGAAGCGCACCTTCTGGTCATCGAGGTGCTGCTTCGCCCAGTCGGCGTCGACGAGGACATCGTTTGCGTAGCCGGTGACTGCCATGTGGTTCCTCCTCAGGACATTGACGCGGGGTGAGATGACGGACGGATCGCGGCGGGCGGCCGACCAGTGGATCGGGCCCGCCCGGGACACGAGCAGCGGCCCGCGAAGCTTTCGGCCGCGGCTGGCGCAGAGCACGCCCGCGTCTGCTTAACCATCGCCGGTGACATTGTCGCGGCGGCTGAACTCGGCCAGCAGCGCCCGGCACGCGTCCGCTTCGCGGTTGGCCTGGCGAACGATCCACGGGTCGACGCGGCTGGAGTCTTCGATGGCGACGGTCGGACCATAGGGCCCGTCGTCGATCACGATCCCGGAGCTGTTGCGGTAGTCCGCCATCCAGTTGGCCTGGAGTTGGAGCGTGACATCCGCGACGACCTGGAGAGGAAAGATCCAGTCGAGGTGGATCGCGTTGAGCCGATCCGCGACGTCGGCCAGGCGGATGGCCTGGCCCCGCTCGACCTGGGCGAGCAGTGCGATGACGCGCAGCGCGCTGAACGGATCACCGCTCTGGGCCAGCATGGGCGGCGGGATGTTCGGATCCGGCAAGCCGTCCGGCGCGGGCCGGAGCGGGTTCAACCCGGGCGTCGAAGCGCGGACGTCGGTCACGCGAAATGCATCTCCGAGTAGATCACTAGGGATTGCAGGGGGAAGCCTATCACCCGTCCCGGATCGCGCCAAGCCGGGCGCTGGACGTCAGCGGACCCAGCCGCGCGGGAGCTCCCCCGACGGCGCGTCGGACCAGCTCGCCCTAGTATCCGCGGGTGAGTCTCCGCGAGTGATCCCGCACGAGGCCGTCCGCGCCGCCAATCGCGCCCGATTCGCGCGACTCGTGGCACGACCGGAAGCGGAGATCGACCTTGCCGCGGGCGCGCTCTGCATCGCCGCCGATGACCGGCCGGACCTCGACCCGGACCCAACGCTGGAGATCCTCGAAGGCCTGGCCGAGCGCGTCCGCCTGCGGCTCGACCTCGGCGACCGGGCCGACTTCGTCCTCGACCGATTGCACGACGTCCTCTATCGCGAAACCGGGTTCCGACCACCGACCGCGGCCGAGTTCCACGATCCGGCGAACAGCCAGCTCGACGAGGTGGTCGTGCGACGGGTCGGGCTGCCGATCAGCCTCGCGATCGTGGAGTTGGAAGTCGGGTGGCGGGTCGGACTCGCGATCTACGGCGTGGGCTTGCCGGGTCACTTCATCGTGGGCGCGCCGGGAGGCGTCCTTGTCGATCCTGCCGACGCAGGGCGCCACCTCACGCCCGACGATTGCCAGGCCCTCATCCGGCGCTCGATTGGAGACGGCGTGCTGCTTCACGCCGGCATGTTGCGGCCCGTCGGCAAGCGCGCCATCCTGGCCCGCGTCCTGCGCAACCTGCGCTCGGTTCGCCTGGCGCGGCGTGACTGGCCGGCGGCCCTCGGGATCGTCGAACTGCTGGCCGTGATCGAGCCCGTCGACCCGGATCACGGCCGCGACCGGGGCCTGCTGCTTGGACGGATGGGCCGCTTCAGCGAGGCGATCGCGTGTCTGGGTCAGTACCTCGAGGAACGGCCGGACGGGCACGATGCGGGCGAAGTCCGCCAGGTGGTCTCGATCTTCGCCGGTCGCCGCAATTGAGGCAGCCGTCCGCGCCTCGCGCGTAGGGCTAAGCCCTGCGCGTAAGGCATTCAGGCCGACCGGGCCAATGTTTGAGGTAGGCAGGCCCTTCCTCATTGGCCTCCAGCCCGATGGCGCGTCAACCCGCCGGACCTACCTTCGAGCACGTCGACTTGATGGTCTCGAATACCGAGGGAGATGACTCAAATGCACCCGACGATGCTCCATGAACTGGCCAGGATCAAGATCGCCGAGCAGCAGGAATACGCAGCCCGGCAGCGGCTTGCGCGCGCCTCGGGCAGCGACCGACCGCGGTCGATCGACATGACGAAGCTGAGCCAGCGCCTCCGGACCCGCCTGTTCGGCGGTCCGGCAACCCAGGGGACGCCGGTCGGGGCCGGCAGGCCAGCAGGCGCCAGCGCCTGACGCCAGGGGGAGTCGGCCGGGCGG
>JALZAF010000219.1 GCA_030948505.1 Chloroflexota bacterium | reverse complement strand
CCCGCGGAGCGACCCCCCGTCGAGCGTCCGGGCGATCGCGCCGCCGATGACGAGCCCGCGGCGGCCGCACAGGCCCCGCGGTGACCCTCACCCGCGTCGGCGCCTTCCTCGTCCGGAACTGGCCGCTCAAGCTCGCCGCGATCGTCCTCGCGACGGTCCTCTACAGCATCTTCGTGCTCACCCAGAACACGCGCCAGCTGGACAGCCTCAGCATCCCCATTCGACCATCCGCGGCGGGCCAGCCGGCCAACATCGTCCTGCTCACCAACCTGACCGACGTCACCCGGGTCCGTTACTTCTCGTCCGACGACAACGCGCGCGTGGACAGCTCGAGCTTCTCGGCAACGGTCGACCTGTCGGGCCTGGATCCCAAGGTCGGCAGCGCGTCCGTTTCGGTCGACCTGCGGTCCATCGATCCGCGCATCCAGATCCTGGAATACAGTCCGCGCCGGGTCAACATCACCTTCGACCAGCTCGTGTCACGGGACGTGAGTGTCCGCGTCGACGAGGGCACCGTTCCCGCGGGCCTCGACGTCCGGCCGCCCGTCGCCACGCCGAGCACCGTCAGGGTGACGGGCGCCGCGGGCTACGTCCGCCTGGTGGACGTGGCCCTGGCCCGCGTCCAGATCGACCCGTCCGGGATCGACGTCGATCGGCAGGTCGAGCTCATCCCGGTCAATGCGGTCGGCGAGCCGCTCAGGCAGGTCGAGGTCCAGCCGTCTTCCGTTCGGGTCCAGATCCCAGTCTTCACCAACAGCAAGACCCGAACCCTGCCGGTGACGCCCAACATCACCGGCACGCCCGCGCCCGGGTTCGAGATCGCCAGCGTCTCCTTCCAGCCGCTCACCGTCAACGTTGAAGGAGATGCCGACCAGCTCGCGGCATTGACCCGGGCAGACACGGAGCCGCTGTCCGTGAACGGTGCGACGCGCGACCTGACGCGCCAGGTGGCGCTGGCTCTGCCGACCGGCGTCCTGCCGTTCGGCGATGGCACGATCAGCGTCACAGTCATGATCAGGCCGGTGACGGCGACCCGGAATTTCAGCGCCGGCATCGGTCTCGTCGGGGCCCGCTCCGACCGCGTCTACACCCTGTCCACCAACCAGATCCTCGTGACCCTGGGTGGGTCCATCGCCGACCTGGATCGCCTCCAGGGCCAGGCGTTCCAGGTCCAGGCCGAGGTGGGCGGGCTCGAACCGGGCAAGCACGATGTCAAGATCGTGGCCAACCTGCCGGCCGGGCTGGCCCTCGTCGGCGCCAGCCCGCCGACGGTCGTCGTGAGCGTCGCCGTCGCGGCGGCGACCACTCCACCGTCACCATCTCCATAGCGCGCCCGTCGCCTTAACCCTCCCTGGAGGTCACTCTTGCCGCGTCTGTTCGGCACGGACGGGATCCGTGGCGTCGCCAACGTCGACCTGAAGCCGCCGCTCGCCTACGCCCTCGGCAGGGCGACGGCGCGACGGCTGGTGGGGCCGGGCGGCGATCTCGTCGTCGGCCAGGACACGCGCCGCTCCGGCGACATGTTCGTGTCGGCCATCACGGCCGGGGCCACCAGCCTGGGCTCCAATGTCCACCTGGTCGGTGTGGTGCCGACTCCGGCGCTCGCCTTCCTCGCCCGTGACGGGGCCTTCGCGGCCGGGATCATGGTGTCCGCGTCGCACAATCCGGCCGAGGACAACGGCCTCAAGGTGCTCGACTCGGACGGCCTCAAGCTGGACGACTCCATCGAGGACGAGCTCGAGCAGCTGATCTGGCGGACAGAGGAGCTGGGTGGGGCCGGCAACAGCGACCTGGGCATCGCCCGCGACGCCTCGGCGCTCCTCGGGCGCTACCGCGACCACCGTGTCGCCCTCGCCTCGACCGTCGGGGCAACGGGCGTGCGCGTCGTGATCGACTGCGCGAACGGCTCCGGGGGAGTGCTGGCGCCGGAGCTCCTGGCGGCCAGCGGGGCGACGGTCGAGGTCATCCACAACGAGCCCGACGGGGTCAACATCAACGTCGCCTCCGGCGCGACACACCCCGAGTCGCTGCAAGGCGCCGTCGTGGCCCGCGGCGCGAACGTCGGCTTCGCCCTCGATGGCGATGCCGACCGGCTGATCGCGGTCGACGCCGAGGGCAACGTCGTGGACGGCGACCAGGTGCTCGGAATCCTGGCCCTCGACCGGCTCGGGCGCGACGCCCTGCCATTCGGTGCGCTTGTCGTCTCGGTGCTGTCCAACGGCGGCCTCCAGGCGGCGGTCGAGGCCGCGGGCGGGCAGGTCATCCGCACACCCGTCGGCGACAAGTACATCCTCGAGGGCATGCAGGTGTCGGGCGCGGGCCTCGGAGGCGAGAAGAGCGGCCACGTCATCGTGCTCGAGCACACGACCTCTGGCGATGGCATAGTCACCGCCCTCGAGGTGCTGCGCGTGATGTGCCGTCGCGGCGCGGGCCTGGGCGAGCTGGCGGCGCAGATCCCCATGCTGCCCCAGCAGCAGCGGGCGGTGAAGGCCCGACACAAGGACCAGTGGGAGGGGGACCGGGCCCTGCTCCAGGCGATCACCGACGCAGAGCGGCGGCTCGGCGCCCGGGGCCGGGTCCTCGTCCGCCCGTCAGGGACAGAGCCCGCCCTGCGGGTCATGGTGGAGGGCGCGGACCCCGTCCTCGTCGGCCAGCTGGCTGACGCAATCGCGACCCTCGCGGGGGAGCGACTAAACTAGCCGCCGGCGGCCCGGCGTCGCCCCGGCTCAGCCGGTCGCCCCGGCTCGGCCGGGTCGCCGGCTCGGACGCCACGGAGAACCCCCAACGACATGTGCGGAATAGTCGGCTACACGGGACCCCGCGAGGCGGGCCCGATCCTCATCGAGGGCCTCAAGCGGCTCGAGTATCGGGGCTACGACTCCGCCGGCATCGCCCTCGTTGACGAAGCCGGTGACATGTTCGTCGAGAAGCGAGCCGGCAAACTGGCCAACCTCCAGACCGCCATCGCCGACCGCACGCCGCACGCCGCGATCGGCCTCGCCCACACCCGCTGGGCGACCCACGGCCGCCCCAACGACCTCAACGCCCACCCTCACCAGGACTGCAGCGGCGACATCACGGTCATCCACAACGGGATCATCGAGAACTTCCGCGAGCTGCGCGACAGCCTCGAGGCACGCGGTCACACCCTGACCTCGGAGACCGACACGGAAGCCATCGCCCACCTCGTCGAGGAGTCCTATCGGGGCGACCTGGCCGACGCCGTGCGCGCCGCCCTGCGCCAGGTCGAGGGCGCCTATGCCCTGGTCGTCATGCACCGCGGCGAGATCAGCCGGCTCGTCGGCGCCCGCCAGGACGTGCCACTAGTCGTCGGCCTCAACGGCGAGGAGAGCTTCATCGCCAGCGACGTGGCGGCGATCCTCGCCCATACCAACCGGGTCGTGTTCCTCGAGGAAGGCGACATCGCCGATGTCCGTCCGACGGGCGTCGAGATCACGGACCTGCAAGGCGTCCCGCGGCAACGAAAAGAGACGCTCATCGATTGGACGCCCGAGGCGGCCGAGAAGGGCGGCTACGAGCACTTCATGCTCAAGGAGATCCACGAGCAGCCCGAGTCCCTGCGCCAGGCGATCACCGGACGCGTCACCCGCAACAACCGGATCTGGATCGAGGAGCTGGAGGGCTTCGAGGAGACGCTCCGCCAGGTGGACCGTATCGAGCTGATCGCCTGCGGCACGGCCTTCTACGCGGCGCTGGTCGGAGCGGCCGCGCTGCAGGAATGGACCGGTATTCCGGCCCGGGCGACGGTCGGATCCGAGTTCCGCTACAGCCCCCCGCCGCTCGACAAGCGGACGCTGGTCATCGCCGTCACCCAGTCCGGCGAGACGGCCGACACGATCGCGCCAACGAGGCTTGCCCGTGAGCGCGGCTGCCCGGTCGTGGCGGTCACGAACACGGTCGGCTCGGCCATCACGCGCGAGGCCGACCGGATCCTGTTCCTGCAGGCCGGGCCGGAGATCGCGGTCGCGGCGTCGAAGACCTTCGTGACCCAGGTCACGACCCTTGTGATACTGGCCGCCGCGATCGCCAAGGTCCGCGGGACGCTCGACGCGGCTGAGGAGCAACGGCTGGGCGCCGCCCTGCACGACTTGCCGGCGGCCGCCGCGACGGCGCTGGCGAGTGCGGCCGGGAGCGCGGAACTGGCCCGCCGTTACGTCAACTCGCGCGGGTTCATGTTCGTCGGGCGTGGCTATGGCTACCCCGCCGCGCTCGAGGGAGCCCTCAAGCTCAAGGAAGTGAGCTACGTCCACGCCGAGGGCTATGCGGCCGGCGAGCTGAAGCACGGCCCCATCTCCCTGCTCGACGCCGAGTGTCCGCTGGTCGCCGTCGCGACCCGCTCGGCGGTCTACGACAAGCTGATCAGCAACGTCATGGAGGGCAGGGCGCGGGACGCCAAGGTCATCGCCGTGGCGACCGAGGGCGATGAGCAGATCGAGCGCTACGCCGACGAGGTGTGCTGGGTGCCGGACACACACGAGGCCTTGACGCCGGTCCTGGCGATCATCCCGCTGCAACTGTTCGCCTACCACGTCGCCGTCGCCCGTGGCACCGACGTCGACCAGCCGCGCAACCTGGCCAAGTCGGTCACGGTGGAGTAGGGGATGGCTAGGACCGGTGGCCCTGGTTCTTCCGACCAGGCACCCTCGGCGCCGTCCCGAGACTCGCTCACCGAAGGCCGAGACGACGCGCCCGCGAGCCATCGGCCTGAGGTTTCAGAGCTTGGCATCGACATCATCCGCGTCGACCGCATCCGAAAGACGCTGGCCCGTTTCGGATCCCGCTTCTCGAGCCGCGTACTGACCCCGGGCGAGCAGCGCTACGTCCGCGATCGGCCGGAGACGATGGCCGGGCGATGGGCCGCCAAGGAGGCCGTGTCGAAGGTCCTCGGGCTGGGCGTTCGCGGCATCGGCTGGCGCGATATCGAGGTCGAACGGCTGCCGACCGGGCAGCCCGCGGTCAGGCTTCACGGGCGCGCGGCGCGACGGGCGGAGCAGCTGGGCATGACACGCATCGCGCTGTCGATCAGCCACGAGGCGGACTACGCCGTGGCCATCGCCTTTGGCGTTCGAACCGCTGGCGGCCGTTTTCTCTTCCCGCCCGACATCGAGGATCGGCTCGACGATCGCGAGCGCCGCATCCTCGCTCGCATCCAGCGACTCCAGGCACGCAACGATGGCGGTGCCGAAGCGCCGGCGGGCGGCGCCCAAGCGCCGACGGGCGGCCATGGCTGACCGGGCCGTCGGCTTCGGACGGGCGGCGGCGGCGCCGGCGGTCCCCGCCGGCGCGATCCTGCTCGACGACGAGATCGCCTCGGAGCTGCTCCCGGAACGGCCGGCTCGCGGGCACAAGGGCGACTTCGGCAAGCTGCTCGTCATCGCCGGCTCACTCGACTACGCGGGCGCGGCCCTGCTCGTCTGTCGTGCTGCGGGTCGGGCGGGTGCGGGCCTCGTGACCCTGGCCGTACCCGAGTCGCTGCAGCCGCTGTTCGCGGCCAAGGTCGTCGAGGCGACGACGATGGGCCTGCCCGAAGACGACGTCGAGGAGATCGAGCCGGAGGACGCCCTCGCCCGCATCCTCGATCACGAACACGACGCGATCGTCCTGGGGCCCGGCCTGCGACCCGGCCTCGCCACGACCGAGCTCGTCCGGGCGCTGCTGGCCGTGCCGGAGGAGCCCGCCCCGCCGCCGATCGTGCTCGATGCCGAGGCCCTCCGGTCGCTGGCCACGGTCGACAGCTGGTGGGAGGGCGTCCATCGGGGCGCCGTCCTGACACCTCACACGGGTGAGTTCCGCCGTCTCCGCTCCGGCAGTGGGGTCGACCCGGACACCGATGGTGACCTCGTCGCCGACGACGCCGCCCGGGCAGCGGCCGCCCGGAGCGCAGCAGAAACCTGGAGCCAGGTGGTCGTGCTGAAGGGCGCGCGGACGGTGATCGCCGCGCCGGACGGTTCGGTGGCCGTTGCGCCGTTCGAGAACCCGGCCCTCGCCACGGGCGGCACCGGCGATGTCCTGGCCGGGGCGATCGGAGCCCTGCTGGCCCAGGGGCTGCGGCCGTTCGATGCGGCGCGGCTGGGCGTCTACCTCCACGGGCTGGCCGGAGAGGCGGTGCGCGAACGCCTCGGCGACGCCGGGCTCCTGGCCTCCGATCTGCCCGATCCCATCCCGCTCGCCCGGCGGCGGCTGGCGACGATCGCCGAGCGCCGCAGGGCCGGCAAGCGCCTGGGCTTCGGGGCGCGCTCCACGGACGCCAACGGGAGCGGCAGCTGACCAGCGCGGGGGGGCGACCCCCGATCGAGGCCCGACTGCGCGATGCCGGGCTGCCGCCGCTCCCGCGGACCGCCTGGCTGGAGATCGATCTCGCGGCCCTGGCGGCCAACCTCGCTGCCATCCGGGCTGCTGTCGGCGCGGGCGTGCGCGTCGAGCCCGTCGTCAAGGCCGACGCCTACGGGCACGGCGCCATCCCGGTCGCGCAATGGCTCGAGGCGGCTGGCGCGGACGGCTTCTCCGTCGCCACGTTCGACGAGGCGGTGGCGCTTCGGCTGGCCGGTATCCGGCGTCCCGTCCTGGTCCTCTATCCAGTCCCACCCGAACACGCCGCCGAGGCAGCCCGGCGGGGGATCACGTTGACGGTGGGCGACGCCGAGCTGCTGCGCCGCCTGCTGAGCGGCCTGGCGGCCGGCCCCGCTCCGCGGCGGCGCCTGCGCCTGCAGTTGGAGATCGAAACCGGCCTCGGGCGGGGCGGCTTTTCGGAGGCGGACGTCGGGCCGGCGGCGCGCGCGATTCAGGCCGTGGCGGCGGCCCGGCTCGAGGGAGCCTGGTCGCACCTGGCCGCGCCGGGCGACGATCAGCGAACAGGCGCCCAGACCGGCCGCTTCGAGGAGGTACTCGGCCTGCTCGCCGGCGGCGGAGTGCGCGTGTCCGACCGGCACCTCGCGGCCAGCGGCGGCCTGCTGTCCGCCGCGCCCGACTATGAGGCGGTTCGTCCGGGCCTCGCGATCTACGGACTCCTGCCCGACGGCGTCACACCGGCCGCCGCGCGGTCCGAGCTCGCGGGCCGGCTGCGGCCGGTGATGGCCCTCTACGCGCGCCCGGTCCGGGTGGCCGACCTGCCGGCGGGCTGGGGCGTGTCCTACGGGCCCAGCTTCGTGACGGGCAGGCCCAGCCGGATCGCGACCCTGCCGCTCGGCTACGGCGACGGCTGGTCGAGGGGGCTCTCGAACCGGGCATCGGCCCTGGTGCGCGGGGTACGCGTTCCGCTGGTCGGCACCGTGGCGATGGATGCGGTGATGGCGGACGTCACGGATGTGCCCGGGTCCCCCGTGGGTGTCGACGACGAATTCACCCTGCTCGGCGAGCGTGGGGGCGAGCGGATCGACGCAGCGGAGCTGGCGCGCTCCCGCGCCACGATCTCGTGGGAAGTCGTGACCGCGATGTCCCGGCGCCTGCCTCGGGTGTACCATGCGGCCGCCGGTCCGCTCGGTATCGAGACGCTCGTGGGTCGAGAGGATCGCCTGGCCCGAACCGCGACCCCGCCGCAGAGCCCGCGTTAAGAGGCCCCATGACCCTGCCCCTCGAACCCACCGATGACCAGCGCGACGAGCTGGTGGAGCAGGTTGCCCGCGAGATCCAGCTGCGCGGCCTGACCACGCCGGCGGTCCATTTCCTGCAGGCCAGCCGTCCCTACCGGCCGCTGGGTGCGAACGCAATGCTGTTCTTCGATCCGGTGCTGCGCGGACTGTTCGGTGGCGAGCTGGCCGGTGCGACGGCGATCCTGGCGGACGACGCCGGCATCGAGCTGCTCATTGCCCGGCTCGAGGAGATCGACGAAGACATCAGCTGGGACGCCTGAAAACCTCCGGCCGACCGCGTCGCAGGGCGCGGTCCGCGGACTAGCATGGACAGGTGAGCACCGACCCGCGCGCGTTTCTTGCGCTCGACCGCGGCGCGGCGACGACCTCCGTGGCGCTCATCGGCCGGGTGGCGGGACACTGGCGCCTCATCGGCAGCCTGGCCCTGCCGGCCACGGTCCCCGTCGAGGCGATGATCGACCAGCTCGTGACCAGGCTGCGATCTGCCGACCCTGAACTGGCCGCCGACCTGGAGCTCGGCTCCTCGGCCGACGTCGATGGACTGGCTCGCCTGGCATCCGGGGTCGCGCCCTCACCGGCGCTGGGCGTGGTGGCCGCATCGGAGCGGGCGCTCGCACCACTGATCGCGGCGGCCGATCGGACCGGCTGGCGTGTCGTTGCCGCGAGCTCCGAGCGCAACGACCCGCTGGCGATGACGACGATGCTGCTCGATCGCTCCATCTCGGCCCTGCTGGCCGGAGCCGGCGAGCCGCCCGGCGCCGACGAACGTGGCGGTCTGGGCGATCTCGCCGCCCTCGTGTCGGCGATCGCCTCGCGCCGGCCCGACGTGGGGGTCATCCTGGCCGGCGGGATGGCCGAACAGCTGCCGCGCTTCGACGCCCCGGATGGCCGGCCCGGCGAGGTCCTGCTCGCTCCGGCCGCGACCGCCGGTAGCCCACCCGGGACCCCGTTGCGTGTGGTCCTCGACCGGCTCCGCGGCCCGGCCGACGATGGACGGCGAGCCTTCCTCAACGGAACGCTCGCCCTTGCCGAGGCACTCGATCGACGCGTCGAGGCGATCGATATCGGCTTCAACGCCGGGATGCGCGTCGTCGCCCAGCCGGGCACGGGCGACATCCCTGGCAGCGCGACGTGGGCGACCGTGGCCGGCGGCGCCCTCGTGCCCCAGGATCCCGACGAGCGGGTCGTCGATGGGGTACTCGCCTGGTCGACGGTGTCGATCGATCGTCACCGCCTGCGGGACCGCCTGCACGAGCTGCGGCTCGTGCCGTGGGGCGACTCGGCTGGTCCCGGCGGGCCGCTTCGGCTGGCCGCCGCCAGGGCCGCCCTCGAGCGCCTCGTGGAGGCGACGCCGGAGCTCGACGCGTTGCCGCCGGCCGATCTCGTGGTCGTGGCCGGGGGAGCCTGGGCC
>JALZAF010000188.1 GCA_030948505.1 Chloroflexota bacterium | reverse complement strand
TGGTAACAGACTACGAATCCTTGGAGGCGTTCGACCGGAACATCAAGACGTTCCAGAAGAACGCGGAGCTCATGAGCGTGTGGCGGGAGATGGGCAAGTTCGTGGACGGAATCCCCTGGGACGAGATCTGGGAGTCTGCCTACCAAATCGCCTAGCGCGACCAGCGGCGATCGCTTAGCTCCCTCGGTGATCGTCAGCCCGGGCGGCGAGATCGTCGCCGGGCCGCTCCACGCCGAGCACGGGATCCTGACCGCCGACTGCGACCCCGCTGCCTCGCGGGCCGCCCACTACACGATGGATACCGGCGGCCACTACAACCGACCGGACGTCTTTCATCTCACGGTCGACCGCTCACCGCGGCGCCCGATCGAGTTCGGCGGGACGCGGCCACCGCCAAGGTTGGGGGAATGCCGCTCGGGCTGTCGAAACGACCAACAGTCGGCGGCGACCCGGCCACCAGCGCAGGAGTCGCTTTCCGGTCGAGAGCTAGCGGGCGGGTCGGGCGCCGGAGTCCTCGTACTCCTGTGGGTGGTCTCCACGATCTTTCTCGGCGGTCTTGGCGATGGTCGCGAAGGCCTGCCTGACAGTCGTGCCGTTGGCCTCGGCGGCACGACGTACGTGCTCATAGATGATGTTTACGCCGGGCTTTCCCATGTCGTCATGGGCCCGCATGCAGCCGCAATTCAGACACACGTCTTAGCCCTCCCATTCCATCAGCGCCGTGCGGTGGTCGCGGCCAGGTACCCCTCCGTCACCTCTCCCTTGTGCGCCGCAAACGCGGCCAGGACCTCATCCTTCTCCCTCCGGGGAACCTTGACGAAGTCAAGCGTGCGTCCAAGCTCTGCCGCGACCTCATCGAACTCAGCAGGGGAGATCTTGAGCGCGCGGTGCGCCTCTTCCAGGCCGAGGACCGTGCTGCCGGGTCTCGTGGCTGAAAATTGGAAGGGTCCGCCCGAGACGTTGCAGACCCACAGGGTGCGCATGAATTTCAGCCCGGGAAGCCTCCCGAGATTGTTCGTGTGCCACTCGCGGAGGGCCGGGTTCTTCGATTTCTTCCCAACGATCGGGTTCTGCACGACGGCATCGCTGAAGTGATCGATGACAGCTGCGATGGCAAATACTCCGCCGAGCCGTTCGTACAGGCTTGCCTCAGCCATGGTTCCACCTCGTCTTGCGGTTTCTTTGTGCGGCTCGCAGCCTCGTCACAAGCGCGCGCCGTGGCCATCCGACGACGTTACCGGCGTGTAGCTCGGAACTCAGTGACCGTAGTCACGCAGGGCGCCCGGAGGCGTTAGCTCAGGCGGCTAGACCAACTGGCGGAGCACAGCTTCGTCGCGCATCTCAACATGGCCGCGCGAAAGGTTGATCGCGCCTCTTCTCTCGTAATTCTCCAATAGGCGACTGACCACCTCGCGGGCCGTTCCGAGCTCGGCGGCGATGTCTTCGTGCCGCATGGAGATCACGTCTGCCGTGGCAAAGTGCTGGAGCAGAAGAGCAGCCAGGCGGCTCTCCATCGTTCGGAAGGCGACGTCCTCCAGGAGGGTCGTCACGTCGACCAGGGCCCGGGCCACGGTTTCGAAGATGTATCTGCGCATGGGGTCGCTCCTGATGACCCACTCTCGCAGCGCGGGGGCCGGAAAGACCAGTGCCTCGGTCGCGACTTCAGCCTGACCCGCCGCGATCACAGGCCTGCCGAGCAGCGCGGCCAGCATGCTGACCAGGCTCGATTGCTGGCTGCGCACGTGGTACAGGGTGATCTCGCGCCCTGTCGCCCCGATCCTGAAGACTCTGATGCTGCCCACGCCGACCGCGGCAAATTCCCTCGGCGCGTCCCCTTCCCTGAAGAGGAAGTCGCCCGGCGCCAGCCTCACGTACCGAGCGGCCGCCGAAATGATCGACTGCAACTCTGGGGGCGCCTCGTGATAGAAATCGAGCCGCTCCAAAATGTCCTGCTTGTCCAATCGTCACGTCTCAATTCGGTGCGATCGTTCCGTCAGCCTCCGGCCGCCGATACTAAGAGCGTAAACGGAGGCCATGCTGATGCGGCGGTTCGGTTCGGAGGTCATCCTCGTCGCCCTCCTGGTGGGCACGCTCGTGGGCTGCGAGCCGGGCCCAATCTCCGTGCCGTCCGGGGCCCAGGCGGTTCATGTCATCGCTACAGCGTCAGAGGTGCGCCTGAACCCAGCGACCGCGCACGCGGGGGACGTCTACCTGGTGCTCGACGGACCCGTGCAGAACGCCGAACTCGTCGAACGGCAGCCCACCGCAGAAGGGAGTCCGGGTCCCTTGAGCGACCAGGACCTGGCTCGGCTCACGCGTGGCGACACGGAGGGAACGCTCATCGAGGACATCAGCGTGGGTTGCTGCGGCAACGTCTTCAAGGTGGTCCTTCCCGCGGGCAAATACGCCATCATCATCAGCGACCCGGGTGGCAAATCCGGGGGTCTCGTCCCGCCGCGGTCGATGGCCATCCTCCAGGTCCTGCCCTGACCGGTGCGTTCGAATGGCGCAAGCCCTTGGGTGGACTTTCGGACGGTTTCGGAGGCGCTCCGAAGGTTCAAGATCCTTGGCGTGGGATCTCGCCTCGTCGCTCTAGCTGTGGTGACCAGCCTGCTTGCTGCCTGTTCGGCGACGGGGAACACCGCGACTCCGGCTCCCTCCGCAACCGGGGGCGCCGCCCCATCGCCGTCGATACCCTCGGCGGGGCCGTTCGGGCAAGGTCCCGTCCTGACCGCCGCGAGTGATGGGCTGACCCTCACGGTCCAGCTCGACCGGTGGGAGGTCGAGCCCGGCGGAAAGGTCGTCGCCCACGTGGCCGTCCGCAACGACCGCCCAGGCCCGATGACGGACTCCATGGGCTGCCTGCTGGCGCCAAGGTGGAACGTCAAGGTTCCGGTCCCGGCCGATCCTCGCGGCGCCGATTGGAACGGCATCGCCGGGCGATTCAAGGAATACGTTCTGACCCAGGGCTACCAGCCCGGGATCGTCTCAGCCTTCCGGCCATACGACACGAGCCCGCGGGAGAATCCGTGTCCGGCGTCGCCGGCTAGCCTCGGCCACGGCGAGACGGCCGAATGGACGCTGGCATGGCCGGCCGAGATCGTGCCGGGCATTCCGGCCATGGTTGGCACAGACGCGTTCACGATCGTGGTGGGCTACCGACTCGAACCGGACGCCCCACCGACCCCAGTCGGCACCGGGCCGGGCGCGAGTCGCCTCCTCCTCTACCAGTCGCTGTCGGTCGGGGGCTCGCTCAAGGTGGTTGGCGATGGTGGACGAGCCCTCAGCGCGGGCCAGGCGATCGATGCCCTGCTCAAGGACCGTCGCTTCGTGAGCTGGCTGGGGAAGCAACCAGCGAGCACATGGAGCGTGGCCAACATCTTTCTCGAGAACAGCCCGGCGGGTGCGGGGATCATCCCGGCCGGTCCCGTCTGGGAAATCGACCTCTTTCGCGAGGTCAACATCAAGCGCAACTGGGCGATCGGGTTCGTCGATGCTTACAACGGCATGGTGCGCGGGCTGACGTTCTGCAACATCCCCTGCAATCGCTAATTGCACTCGAGACAACAGTCGACTCAGGCGCTGCAAGCGCCGCCGGTCAGGGCCGTCACGGACGCTACGACCTTACTCCGCGCGAACAGGAAGTGCTCAACCTGGTCGCCGTGGGACGGCCCAACGACCAGATCGCCGCGACGCTCTTCATCAGCAAGAGGACCGCTGCGGTCCACGTGGGCAACATCAAGGGCAAGCTTGGAGCCGGGTACCGGGTCGAGATTGTCACGATCGCGCAAGCCCGAGGTCTGGTGACGCTAAGCGCCTCGCCCCAGGTGGTCGATGGGTGAAGAGGCGATCGACCCGGCCTAGGCTCCGCCACTCACCGACAGGATCTGCCCGCTGACGTAGCTGGCGTCCTCGCTGCACAGGAACGTGATCACGGCCGCCTGCTCGTCCGGCGTCCCGACACGCCGGAGGGGGATCTGTGCCTCGTTCCTGGCCTTGAACGCCTCGTAGTCCTCGCCGAGCCAGGCGGCGTGTTGCTCGGGCATGCGGGTCTCGACGAACCCCGGCGCAACGGCGTTGACGTTGATATTCGCGGGCCCAAGCTCGGTCGCGAGCACCCGAGTCATGGCCTCGATGCCGGCCTTGGCGGCGGAGTAGTGGATCCTGGCCCGCCAGCCGCGCGCCGCCCCTGACGAGAGCAGGACCAGCTTGCCGAAGCGGCGGGGGACCATGACCCTCGCTGCCGCCTGGGCGCAGAGGAACATCCCCTTCAGGTGGGTGTCGATGACCGCGTCCCACTCTTCTTCGGTCACGTCCTCGACGAGGTTGAAGCGGAGGATGCCCGCACACATCACGAGAAAGTCGACCTCACCGAACCGTTCGATCGCCGCATCAAAGAGAGCCGCGACGGAACTGGGCTGGCTCACGTCACATCGGACTGCGAGCGCCTGGCCACCACTCGACTCGATATCCGAGGCGAGCTCGCGGGCCGGATCGTCGTCGAGGTCCGCGATCACGACCGCGGCCCCGTCCTGAGCGAAGCGGCGCACGGTGGCGGCGCCGATGCCGCGACCGCCGCCGGTGACAATCGCGACCCGATCCGTGAAGCGCACGACGTCCTCCTTGGGTCCGGGCACGGCCGACGCTGTGCACCGCGCCGGGCGATCCTAACCGGTGCTCACGGCGCGAGCCATGAGCGCTTGAACCCCTGGACTTCGGCGTCATCCGTTTCATCGACTCCACCTGCGATCGTGGACAGATCGACGTCTGCGGGGGGCCCTCGACAGCGCACAGGCAACAGCCCGTCTGTCTATCATTACGGGTGCGGCGGCGGAGGTCGGAAACCCACGCGAGAAGACGCCAGATGGGCCAACGATCGGGGCGTTCCCGAACCAAGCGTCGGCGAGCACGCCTGACGTCACAGCTGCGGCACCCATCTCTCCCTGACGATCCTCGCCGCCCCACGACGGGACCGCCGATCGGTCGCCGCCAGCGTGAGGCGAGTACAGCCTTAGTGGCGGAGGCCGGCGATCGTCGGTCTGATGGCTTCCGCCCGGACATCGAAGGCCTGCGCGGCGTCGCGGTCCTGCTCGTCGTCCTGTTCCACGCTGGGATCGCCGGTATCGCCGGCGGCTTCATCGGCGTCGATGTCTTCTTCGTCATCTCCGGGTTCCTGATCACCGGCCTGCTCCTGCGGGAGCGCGAGCAGACGGGGTCGGTCGATCTCTTGAGGTTCTACGCGCGGCGCGCGAGGCGGATCTTGCCGGCGGCCGTCGTAGTCATCGCCATCACCCTGCCGGTCGCGGTTCTCGTGCTCGATCCGCTGTCGCGGGCGCCCGTCATCATCGACAGTCTGGCGTCGGCCCTATCGATCGGGAACATCCGCTTCGCCTTCGTCGCCGGCGACTACTTCTCGACGCTGGGGACCCCGTCGCCCTTCCTCCATTTCTGGTCGCTGGGTGTCGAGGAGCAGTTCTACCT
>JALZAF010000169.1 GCA_030948505.1 Chloroflexota bacterium | reverse complement strand
CCGTTGCAGTTGGGGCAGGCGCCCTCGGAGTTGGCGCTGAACAGCGCCGGCTTCACGCCGTTGGCCTTCGCGAACGCCTTGCGGATCGGGTCGAGCAGCCCGGTGTACGTCGCCGGGTTGCTCCGCCGCGAGCCACGGATCGGGGTCTGGTCGACCGACACCACACCGTCCCGGCCCGACACCGAGCTGTGGATCAGTGAGCTCTTGCCCGACCCGGCCACGCCGGTCACCACCACCAGCACGCCGAGCGGGATGTCGACATCGACGTCCTGCAGGTTGTGGGCGCGGGCGCCGCGCACCTCCAGCACTCCCGACGCTGTCCGCACCGACGGCTTCAGGGACGCCCGGTCGTCGAGGTGGCGGCCCGTGATGGTGCCGCTGGCGCGTAGCCCGTCGACGGTTCCCTCGAACACCACCTCGCCACCGGCCGTGCCGGCGCCTGGGCCGAGGTCGACGACATGCTCAGCGATCGCGATCGTCTCCGGCTTGTGCTCGACGACGAGCACCGTGTTGCCCTTGTCGCGGAGCCGCAGCAGCAGCGCATTCATCCGCTCGATGTCGTGGGGGTGGAGACCGACGGTCGGCTCGTCGAAGACGTACGTGATGTCGGTGAGCGAGGAGCTCAGGTGGCGGATCATCTTGACCCGCTGCGACTCGCCGCCCGACAGCGTGCCCGACGGCCGGTCGAGCGAGAGGTAGCCCAGCCCGATCTCCACGAATGAGTCGAGCGTCTGCTCGAGCGTCGTCAGCAGGGGCGCCACGGAAGCCTCATCCAGGCCGCGGACCCATTCGGCGAGGTCGCTGATCTGCATGGCGCAGGCGTCGGCGATGTTGATGCCGCGGATGTTCGAGGAGCGCGCCCCTTCGTTCAGGCGAGTGCCGCCGCACTCAGGGCACGCGGCAAAGGTGGCCGCCCGGTCCACGAAGGCGCGGATGTGTGGCTGGAGTCCGTCTGGGTCCTTGGACAGGAACGACTTCTGGACCTTGGGGACCAACCCCTCATAGGTCAGGTTGACGCCGTTGACCTTGACCTTGGTCGGCTCCTTGTAGAGGAAGTCGTGGAGCTCCTGCTTGGTGTACTCGCGGATCGGCTTGTTCGGGTCGATAAAGCCCGACGCGGTGAAGATCCCCACGGTCCACCAGCTGTCGACCTTGTAGCCGGGGATGGTGATGGCGCCCTCGGCGATCGACTTCGTGTCGTCGTACAGCTGCGTGAAGTCGATATCGGAGACCGTGCCGATGCCCTCGCAGCGCGGGCACATGCCACCGGTGAGCGTGAAGGTCCGGCTCTCGGTCCTGGCCTTGTCGGCGCCGCGTTCGATCGTGATCGCACCGCTCCCTCGGACCGAGGGAACATTGAAGGAGAACGCCTGGGGCGAGCCGATGTGCGGCTGCCCGAGCCGACTGAAAAGGATGCGCAGCATCGCGTTTGCGTCCGTCGCGGTGCCGACGGTGGAGCGGGCGTTGGCGCCCATCCGCTCCTGGTCGACGATGATCGCAGTCGTCAGCCCGTCGAGCACGTCGACATCCGGCCGCGCCAGGGTCGGCATGAAACCCTGCACGAAGGCGCTGTAGGTCTCGTTGATCATCCGCTGCGACTCCGCGGCGATCGTGCCGAACACCAGCGAGCTCTTGCCCGAGCCGGAGACGCCCGTGAACACCGTCAGCCGGCGCTTGGGGAGCTCGACGCTGATGTCCTTGAGGTTGTTCACCCGCGCGCCCTGCACGCGGATCAGGTCGTGGCTGTCGGCTACGTGCAGGGTTGAGGGCGCGGCATGGCCGACCCGGTGCGGGTCGGCCATATTCTCGCGCTGCCGCCTGGCTGCGGGGCTGGTCACCCGGCGGCGAGCCGCTTCAGCATCGCGTCGAGGCGGGCCAAGCCGCCGATCGCGCCCTTCTCGGCGCCATAGGCGACGAGGCCGTCCCGCTCCTCCATCGTGTCGAAGCGGGAGGTGATCGCGAGGCGCGTCCCGTCGCCGGCTCGCTCCAGCTCGATGGTCTGGGTCATCGGCTTGCCGTAACCTTCCATCCCGAACGTCTGGACGAGGCGGTCGGGTGGGTTGACCTCGAGGAAGTCGCCGCTGACGGCGCTCTCCTTGTCGGTGCCGGGATTCGAGACAAACCGATAGCCGCCGCCGGCCCGGACATCGAGTCGGTCCACTGTCGTCCCCTGGCCCCACCACTGCGGGATCAAGGCCGGGTCCGTGTAGGCGGCCCACACTCGCTCGATCGGATGATCGAAGACGCGCTCCACCTTGAACTCGAGATCGCTCGGCTTCGTGAACCTGACGGCGTGGGGGCTCTTCTGGTCGACGGTCATGGCCGGTCTCCTTTCGTGCGGTCGAGGACGTCCCCGAACCGATCGAGCTGTTCGTTCACCATCTGCCGGTACGTCCCGACCCATAGCTGGATGTCGTCGAGCCGCCGCGGGCCGAGATGGCACAGCCGCGTCCGACCCACCTTCACGGTGGCGACGAGCTGGGCCTCCTCGAGGACCCGGACGTGCTTCTTCATCCCCGTCAGCGACATGCCGAACGGCTGGGCGAGCTCGCTGATCGTGGCGCTGCCGCTGCCGAGGCGCTCGAGGACCACCCGTCGGGTGGGATCCGCGAGCGCGGCAAACGTCCGATCGACCGGCGAATACTGAACCATCGAGTTCAGTATTGCCCGCATCGGCGGGTGCTGTCAAGCCCAGCCACCGCGAGGCTGGCTCCTGGCTGACTTGACACAAGGGGTTCCATTGGCTTGAACCGTGAGAGGCGCCGCGAGCGCCCTGGTTCGGAGGAGGACCGGATGCCCAGCCTGATTCGCCGTTCCCTGGTCCTGGCGACACTGGTGGCACTCCTGCTCGGGGTGGTGGGGGTCTCGGCGCCGGCCGCCCTGGCAAACCAGGACCAGCAGGAAGGGCAGCACGGATCAACGCAGGTCGACGGCATCAAC
>JALZAF010000142.1 GCA_030948505.1 Chloroflexota bacterium | reverse complement strand
ACCGCGGCGAGCGTATTCGACATACGCGCAGCGAGGAGCGCAGGTCCGGGGTCCCCGCGAAATCGCAGATTTCGTGGGGTGGAAGGTCCGGGGTCCCCGCGAAATCGCAGATTTCGTGGGGTGGAAGGAGCCGACGCCGCAGATGGCGTGCATGGGCGCCGAAGATCCTGTCGGGCTTTTCGGCCGCACCTCTGGGCTAAGCCGGCGAGGCGTACACCGTCGAGAACTTCTCGTTGGGGATGCCGACGATGCCTGTCACCTTGGCCGTGGTCACGAGCGGCAGCTTCTGGTTGTAAAGGAAGATCCAGGGCGCGTCGCTCCAGACCTTCTTGGCCGCGTCGCAGTAGGTCTTGGCGCGACTCGCGGCGTCGGGGTTGGAGTTGCCCTGCGTGATCAGCGCGTCCACCTCGGGGTTCTTGTAGTAGGAGCTCTCCTGGCCCTTGGGGGCCGAGCGCAAGGAGTAGAACTGCTCGAACTGCTGCGACGCGTCAAGGTAGGGTGGGGCCCAGCCGAGCAGGTGGAGATCGGTCTTCTGTGCCTGCGCTTGGGGCGTGGCCAGGACGATCCCGGCCACGTATGTCGGCCAGTCGCTCGTGGCCGGTCCCTCGACCTGGAGTCCGGCATCGCGGAGATAGCCCGCCACCGCCTGCGCCACCTGGAAGTCCTGTACGTAGCGCCCGGTCGGTGACATCAGCCGGACCTTCATCCCGGCCGCCCCGTTTGCCTGCAGCATCTGCCTGGCCTTGTTCACGTCATACCCGTAGCTGCCGGTGCTGCAGTATCCGGCCAGCGTCTTCGCCATCGGCCCGTCGAGGCCGGTCGCAGCTCCGAAGAGGACGTTCTTGATGATCGCGTCCTTGTCGACCGCGTAGTTGAGGGCCTGCCGCACCTCCGGCTTCTGGAGGTTCAAGTTGACCGGGTCGACGGTGTCGATGACCATCTGGATCGTGCGATCGCTAGGACTAAGGATCACCTTGAGGCTGGAATCGCTCCGCAGCGACGGGAGGTCGTTGGCCGGCGGCAGCATGGCCACGTCGGCCTGGCCCGCCTTGACCAGGGCCTCCCTCGAGGTGGCCTCCGGCACGATCCTCAGGACCTGCGTGTTGTAGTTGGGCTTGGAACCCCAGTAGGTCGGGTTCCGGACCAGCGTGATGTGGTCCCCGGCCTGCCGCTCGGAGAACTTGTATGGGCCGGTGCCGACCGGCTGCTTGACCTGCTGCGGCGTGTTCGGGGCGACGTTCACTGAGGCGGGCGAGATGATGTCCGCGACGCTCTGGGTCATGGCCGCCACGAAGGCGGCGAACCGATTCGCCAGGGTGAACTTGACGTGCGTCGCGTCCACCGCCTCGACCGCGCTGATGACGCCGAGGACGCCTTTCTGAGACTTGAAGGTGTCCGGCGCGCGGAGACGGTCGAGGCTGAACTTGACCGCCTGGGCGTTGAAGTCGGTGCCGTCAGAGAACTTGATCCCGCTGCGCAGCGTGAACGTGTAGCTGAGTCCGTCCGCCGCGTTAGTCCAGCTCGTGGCCAGGCGCGGAGCAACATTGCCCGAGCCGTCGATGGTGACCAGCGGTTCGGCCATCATGTCCACGATCTGGCCCGCGGTGGTCGTCGTCTGGGCGGCAGGATCGAGGGTGTCCGGGTCGATGCCGATCGCGACGGTCAGCTTGTCGCCATGTTTCGAAGTGCCGCCACTCGACGAGCCGCCGCCGCTCGACGAGCTGCCGTTGCCGCAGGCGGCCAACACGATCGCGGCCAGGAGCAGAGCTGCCGATACCGGTTGCCTCACGGCCCACCCCCTTTCGTTGATCCGCCGACTATAGGCGCGCCCGACCGGCCCTGCAAGGTCCGAACCTGATCTGCCAGGCGGTCGGCGAGCGCGTCCAGCACCGCTTCGCCGATCTCGGCCGAGGCGCCCACAGGGTTGCCTATGATTCCGTTCGCGGAGATCGCGTGCATGCCCCGCTCCAGGAGCCCGGGCAGCTTCAGGTCGCCCTCGAAGCCGGGCGCGGCTCGCTCCATCTGCACCAGCTCGGGGTGCAGCCGCAGCATCATCGAGGTCTCCATCACCTCGGCGTGGGGACCGGCCGTGTCCTCCCGGCCGAACCGGCGCAGGGCCTCGAACCCGGCGTCGAAGACTTTGGCATCCGAGATCACGACGCAGCCGGGCGTCGCCCTCGCCACCGCCCAATCGGCCAGGATCGGGTAGTTACCGCCGTGGCTCGACATGACCACGAAGTCCGTGAAACCGTGGCGGCGGAGCGAGGCCACATAGGCGTCGATGACGTCCATCAGCAAGCTCGGGCTGATGGTGATGGTGCCGGCGAACGCCATGTGGTGCTCGGAGCAGCCGGGTCGTATCACCGGCGCCACCAGCGCATCCCCCAGCCGCACGGCAAGGCGGCGCGCATACTCGGCGCCCAGCAGCGCGTCGGTCGCCTCGGGCAGGTGCGGGCCGTGCTGCTCCGTGGACGCGGCGCAGACGATCGCCCGGCGCCTGCCCGCCGCGACCGCCGCCTGGACCTCGGGCCAGTTCAGCCGCTCGATGAACAGCTCGGCCACGATCGGACCAATGTAGTCGCTCAGGGACGGGGCGGGATCGGGCTGCCCGCGAAGTGGCAGGCCGCGGCGTGACCCTCCGGCTTCATCTCGAGGGCCGGCTCGACCTCGGCGCAGACCTCCTGCGCCAGCGGACAGCGGGTGCGAAAGCGGCAGCCCGACGGTGGGTCGAGGGCGCTGGGC
>JALZAF010000133.1 GCA_030948505.1 Chloroflexota bacterium | reverse complement strand
ATCCAGACGTCGGGCCTGGATCAATCGTTCTCTGGCCCGCGGGGACGACTCTCGAAGTATCCGGGTCTGGCAATGTCGAGGTCGTCGACTCACGCGACGGCTCGCGAGTGACAAACGGAGACCGAGTAATCCTCGGTGGAGGAGAGCAGACAGACAAGGCATTTGTCCAGCACCTGATTGGTCAGGACATTCCGTCAGCCTGCGTGGCCAGTAGCTATTGGATGGCCACGACGGTAAGTCGTCGATAGCGACGGTCGAGACGCACGCCTCCCCACTGGCGAACCTGATACGTGGTCAGGAGCGCGTTCGCGGCGTGACCCTAGTTCGGGTTCGCGTCAACGCTCCGACCGAAAATCAGGCGCTCCGAACTGCGGGACAGGCCAACGGGGCGGGGCTTCGCCTGATCCGAGCGCATTTCCGCGGCGGAAGACAGCGGGCGGCTCCGACGCGCGAATCGGTTCAGCGGTCGACGGTGGCCGCATCGGAGGGCAGCCGGACGCGCGGCAGCGGTGACAAGACGAGCAGAAGGATCGAGACCGCCATACCCGCCCACCCGATGGCGATCCCTCCGCGGACGCCGATCCAGCCCGCCAGGGCGGCGGCCAGAAGTGCGCCTAGCGGGTAGGCGATCCCGTGTGAGAAGACCTCGAGGGTCGCGTTGACGCGCCCGAGGATGCGGTCCGGGATCACGCCTTGGATGAGCGACAGCTCGGCGACGCCTTCGATCGTCTGGAGGCCGTTGCCGACGAGCTGAGGCAGGAAGACCATCAGCACCGCCAACGGGAGAGGCCCGCCGGCGAGCGGCGTCAGCACGCCGACGATCGACGCGCCAATCGCCGTCCAGATGAGGGCGGGGCCGAAGCCCAGCCGGCCGATCACCCGTGAGGCCAGGAACGAGCCGACGAGCGAGCCGACCCCCCCGGCCGAGACGACGACACCGAGCAGGAGCGGGCTGAGATGGAGGTCCTGGATGAGGTAGATCGTGTAGAGGACTCCGTAGAATGAGCCGGCAACGTGCGCGATGATCGAGCGGAGCGTCAGCGGGAGGAGCAGCGGGTGCCGGCGGACGAGCCGCAGGCCCTCGAGGATGTCCTGTCGAATGGGCGTGTGCGACGCTCGAGCGGGACGCGCCGGCTCGGGGCTGCGGATCAAGCCGAGCGAGATCGCCGAGACGCCGAAGGAGATCGCGTCGACGAGGATCGCGAACGGGGCGCCGATGAGCTGCACGAGCCCGCCCGCGAGGCCCGGACCGCCGATCTCGGCGAGCGATGAGCTCGTCGCCAGCTTGCTGTTGCCCTCGAGGACGCGATCAACCCCGATCAGCGACGGGACGTAGGCCGGGTAGGCGGCATCGAAGAGCGCCCCGAGACTGCCTTCGAGGAACACAACGACATACAGGTACTCGATCCGGAGCACGCCGGCGAGATAGGCCGCCGGGATCGACAACAGGAGGACGGCTCGGATCGCGTCGGCCCAGATGAGCAGCGGCCGCCGACGGAGCCGGTCGACCCATGCGCCCGCGAAGAGACCGACGAGAAGGACGGCGAGGCTGGCGGCGACGACGAGCAGCGCCATCTCGAACGGGCCCGCTCCGAGCACGAGCAGCGCGACCAGTGGGACCGCCGTTCGGGTCACGACCGACCCCAGCTCGGACACGGTCTGGCCGGCCCAGAGCTTGATGAAGTCCGCGTGTCGCCACAGCGACATCGTCACCACGCGTGGCCGGGCCCAGTTCGGTCGACCAGCGCCTCGACTGCGCGGGGCTCCTCGCACCGGTGGGCGACGCGAGCTCCCGTCGTGGCGAGCAACGTCGCACTCCGGATCCCGCCCCTTAGGGCGGCGCGCTCAGCGATGGCTCCGGGTCCGATCTCTGCCACCTCCCGGCGGGCGCCGACCTCGACGACGAACATCCCATCGAGGATCACCTAGATAGCAGCGATCGGTTGGCCGACGATGGTCAACATCACGAGCAGCCATAAGAGGGCCTCGATGACCTTGCCGACCGACGTCATGCCGAGCGGCGGGACCAGGAACTCGATCAGGTAGCGCAAGCGGGGTCGTGCCTCCAGTGCTCGCCAGACGTGGTCGTCACAGCGTCCCGCTCCCGGCACCGGCGCATGCCCCGAGCGGAGACCTCTTATCAGGTGAACCGCAACCCGCGCGGATGACCCGAGTCGGGATCATGCGCGGAACAGGTTGGAGCCGACAACTCGGATTTGAACCGACGACCTGCCACTTACGAAACAGCCGCATGATCCCGACAAATTCGCGACCTGGCGGCTCTGATCGGACGGCCACGAGACTCGGCGACGGCTCCCCGGCAAGACATGCTAGAGCCAGGCAAGCCAACGACTACGTGTCATGGGACCGCTGCCCCGACATCTGGATAGTCCGCACTCAGCGCCTGATACGTGGACAGGGCATCTGACTCTCGACGCCTGATCCGACCATCAAGCGCCCCCACGCACGATCTTCGCGGATTTCGAGGTACCCGGTGGGTCGTGGCTGGCCATCTTTGCGAACGAGTCAGGTGCCCATTCGCGGAAGAGTCAGGTGCTCATCGGGCTCACCCAAGCACGAAATACAGGCACCTGATTACTAGGTAGGCGTGTAAGACCGCAAAAGGCCCGGGTAGAAAGGGCAGGAGTCCCTACAGGTTGCGGACGGGCGGACCGGCGACCACAACATCTGGTGGTTTGGCTGGCGAGGAAGGATTCGAACCTTCGATCTCCTGATCCAGAGTAAGGTGACCGATTTTCGCGATTCCTCGCCCGTCTTGAGCACGAAACCCACCGATTTCTGCCCTCAATTCTACCGAGTCTGGTGACCCATCGCAAACGTGGTCAGGTTGCCACGAGCGGGTCACCTGCCTCGTCACTCCGATCACAGGTCGCATCCCCGACAGGAGTGAAACGTGCAGGTACCCACCCGGAATTCAGGCACCTTCCGGTCGAAGGCGCTGATGAATGGGGCCTGGCCGGTGAGGAGAGCGCCTAGGTCGGCAGGACCGCCGGCGTGCTACCAGGGGAAGCGAATCTATCTTTCGGCGATGCGTCGGTACTCGATGCGGAGTCCCAGATCCTGAGGATAGTTGCCGAACTCGCGGCCGAACAAGTTCAGCCCGCCGACATTGTCTGCATCAGGTCGCACCCCGATCCGGACGATGATCGGGTCGCCGGGGACGAGCTTCAGCGTCTCGAGATTGACGCTCGAGAGACCCACGCCATCGATGGTCGTCCCGGCGCTCGTCACCAGCCAGCGTTTGAGGACGCCGAACTGCGAGTCCTTCTCCTCCCACCACGAAGGAGTGAGTCGACCCCGCTGACCGCCGAAATCCGACGGACATGTCCACTCGCCGAGCAACACGCCGTTGATCCACACCCCGATGTCGCTTGGCCAATCGATGTCATGGAGGGGAGCTTCACTACAGACTTCGGCAGTCAGTTGGACCGAATCCGCGCGAGCGCCCGGTGGGATGCGATTCGGAAAGCGATATTCGACGTAACCCGATCGGAACCACAGCAGCTGAGCGTTGAGCCGGTCAGGTTCATAGAAGGCCGAGGGATCGTCGAGATAACCGATCAAGCCGGTGGCCGTCACCAGGCCGCACGTCGGCTCTACGGCGAAGTCGGAGAAGCCACCGATCGGCATCTGCACATCGACCGCGTCCCGGGTGTGGTGGAGGCCGCGCGGCAGATCGAACACGAGTTCGTCGTACGTCCGCGCGCAAACCTTCTGGAGGCCACGACTTGCCGGCCGAAGTTCCGTGTGCAGCAGCCCGGCCCGCTCGAGGATGGTGATGTGCATCGTTGCGGTCGACGGCTTGAGATTCAGGTCTTGAGCGATCTGGTTGACTGCGAGTACCCGATCCCCGAGGTAACGCAGGATCTCGGTCCGCGTCTCGCTCGCGAGCGCCCGAAAGACATCCACGCCGAGTCCATCTCCGGTCGTGGCATCGATGTGGAGGCTCTTGCGGACGCTCCGCTGATGATCGTCGAGTTTCTCTATCATTCAGTCAATAGTAGCGGACTTACCGTCGCTTCGAAGCATACACGAGCGGTCAAGCTTCTAAATCAAAACAGAGTTATCTGGCCCATTGACATCATGTGCTACGTTGTCCGGGTTCAAATCAGGAATAGCTGTGTCCAACACCATTGAGGAGGAAGTCATGGGATTCCGCGTCGCCAGCTATCACAAGACGACACCGCTAGTCGCGAGCCTTGCGCTCATGTTGGCCGCGTGCGCGAGCCCGGCCGCCTCCACGCCCGCCGGCACTACCGCCGCTCAGCCCACGCCGGCCGGCAGCGGTGGGGCCCAGGTGGTTCAGACGGCCGCGGCAGGAGCCGCCTGCACATTCGACAAGTACAACGGCGCCGGCGTGCCGAAGCTCGACCTGAAGACGGCAACCATCGGGTTCGCTCAGTCCGAGAAGGAAGCCAATCCGTTCCGGATCGCCGAGACACAGTCGATCAAGGACGAAGCTGCCAAGCAGGGGATCAAGCTCCTGACGACCAATGCCGAGTCCGACCTCAACAAAGAGATCTCGGACATCAAGGGCATGATCGATCAGGGGGCCCAGGCCCTGATCATCTCTCCGCTGAACTCCGAGGGCCTTGATCCGGCGCTCGACTACGCGAAGTCGAAGAAGGTCCCGATCATGACCATCGACCGGTTCCTGACCACGAAGACGGCTTGCGCCGACTACATCGGCTGGGTCGGGTCGGACTTTGTCGAGCAAGGCAAGCGCGCCTTTGATGCGCTGAGTGCCGCGACCGGCGACAGCTGCAATCTGGCGGTCCTGCTCGGCGCCGCCGGGGTAAACGTCACGAACGACCGCGAGAAGGGCTTCGAGGACGAGATGGCCGCCAAGGCGTCCAAGATCAAGGTGGTCGCCAAGCAGGCGGCCGACTACGAGCGGGCGAAGGGCCAGACGGTCACGGCCCAGCTCATCCAGGCTCACCCGGAGATCAACTGCATCTACGCCCACAACGATGAGATGGCGCTTGGCGCCGTCGCAGCGCTGAAGGACGCCGGCAAGAAGCCCGGCGACGTCAAGATCCTCACCATCGACGGCACCAAGGGTGCGGTCCAGGGCATCATCGACGGGTGGATCAGCGGCGTGATCGAGTCCAACCCCCGGTTCGGTCCGCTTGCCTTCAAGGCACTGTCAGACTTCTACGGCGGGTCGGGCGTCCCGACCAAGACCATCATCTCCGACAAGGAGTACACCAAGACCAACGCCGCGAGCGAAGTCGCGAACGCTTACTGACCCGATATCCCCCACAACCACCGGACGCCGGCTCGCGTGACCACGACTCCTCCTGGTCATTCGAGCCGGTCCGGATTCCTGGGACCATCTGCCGATGGGAACACCGTGATCACGGCCGCCCGTGGAGCTGTCGTCCTCGAGGTGCAGGATGTATCAAAGCGGTTTGCAGGCGTGGTCGCCCTGGATGGCGTTTCGTTGGACTTGCGCTCCGGGGAGGTCCACGCCCTTGTCGGCGAGAACGGTGCCGGCAAATCCACCCTCATAAACGTCGTGACGGGAGTACATCAGCCGGACCACGGCCGGATCGTCTACCGCGGCGAGCCGGTCACCTTCGCTCGACCGCTTGACGCTCAGGCTGCTGGGATATCGGCGATCTACCAGGAGATCAACCTTGTCCC
>JALZAF010000093.1 GCA_030948505.1 Chloroflexota bacterium | reverse complement strand
GTGGCTGTCGGGAAAACCCGCTGTCGGGACTCGCTGGCGTCGGTGACGTCGATTTGGTCGCCGTCGAGGGCGGGGCAGCCGCCCGGACGCCGCTTTCAGGCCCTGGCGGCGGCTATCTGGTGGTTGTGGAGCTTCAGGAGGTTGTGCGTCGCCGCGATTAATCGCCACTCTGAGCGCGCGGCGGATCGGCCTCGTCGTTGGAACCGATCGATCTTGCGGTTGAACTTCACCTGTGCGAACACAGGCTCGATCATCCCCTGGCGCTTTCGATATAGCGCGCCACCGATCTCGCTCGCAACGACGCGGCGCATGAACGCATACAGCCCACCGTCCCATCCTGGCCTGGCGCCTCTGCGCTTGCTCGCGTCCGGCGGGATGATCACTTGGATCCCTCGCGCGACGACGTTCTCCATCTGCACTTGATGCCAATAGCCGGGATCGGCGACGAGGACCTCGGGGGTCTCGCTAACACCAGCCTTCTCGAGCTCGTGTTCGGCGGCGGTGACCATCGGCTCCAGGTGCCCGAAGTCCGGGGAGTCGGCGTTCACCTCGGCGGCGATCACGATCTGGCTCTCGCCGACGACCGCTTGGGCGTTGTAGCCCTGCATGTACCCGCGTGGGGTCTTCACGTTCCGCGAATCAGGATCGGTGACGTTGACCTTCCCGGCCGGCATCTCGGGCGGCACATAGGGCTTCGCCGGAGTGTTCAGCTTGCGCCCGTTCGCCATCACCCCTCGCGCCCGCCACGCCTCATAGGCCGCGTTCGCGCGCTGCTCTGTCCACAGCTCCTCCTCCAGCCGGCGCTTTGACTCCTTGAGGCGCTTCGGGCGCGACCGCGGGATCGGCTTGGCCTCCTTGGCGCGCTGCTCCTCGAGCCGGCGCTTGGCCTCCCGAAACCAAGCCCTGCGACCATGCTCGCTCGTCAGCTGCTCGGGAAGCTCATCGCCACGCTTATCCCCATAGAGCTCGTCCTCCGCCGCGTCAACGGCAGCAGCCTCCTCGAGGATCTCACGCGCGATCTGCTCATAGTCGCGACTTGAGTGCTGCGACGCGTTCGCGTGCATCTTGGTCCCATCGATCGCAATCACCCCGACCTTCACCAGCCCGGCCTCCCTGCACAACGAGAGGACCTCGCCGAACAGCCCCGCCAGCGCCGCCTCGTGGCGCTTGCGGAACTCCGCGATCGTCGAATGGTCCGGCGTTAGATTCGCCGCGATCACCCGGTAAGCGACGTCCTCCACGCACTCGCGCTCGATCCCCCGCGAGGACCGATTCCCCTTCGCATACGCGTACATCAGAAGCGCGACCATCATCGACGGCTCGTACGCCGGCCGCCCGTGACCATCGGCCCGATACGCGCCGTAAAACGCGGACAGATCCATCTCCGCAACGGCCGCCAAGACCGTCCACGCCAAGTGATCCTCCGCCAACCAATCCCGCAACGACGGCGGCATCAAGAACGCCTGATCCCGATCGCATTCGATGAAGTTCATGGGCATGCCCAGAATCGTCTTAAACCCACCGGACGACACCCCTTTTCCCGACAGCCACCCAACGATGCAGGTGTCTCGCCGTCGCCATGGGTCGGCCCCCGTATTCGCCAATGGCAGGAGTCCGGCGCCTGCTTTCCCTGGGCGACCGAAAGCCAGCCTCGGCGCTGATCGCGTACCTGCTACGGACGATCACCGGTCGTCAGCGACGCCAGCGGCGCCACTCTCGCAATCGCCTACAGCGGCGGTCGTGATCCTCCGTCGATAGCTCCTCATACCGCGGCCGCAGCCGCCTTCGGCACCGCCGGCTCCAGCGGCTCGACACCGCGAAGAAGGTCCGCGGCGCGCTCTGCGATCGCGATCGTCGCGGCGTTCGTGTTGCCGCGAACGATGGTCGGCATCACGGAGGCGTCGATGACCCGCAGGCCCTCGACGCCGCGCACGCGCAGTTCGGTGTCCAGGACGGCCTCGGCGTCCGAGCCCATCCGGCAGGTGCCGACCGGGTGGAACGTCGTGTAGGTGTGTCTGCGCAGATAGGCGCGCAGATCCTGCTCTGAGTCCGCGTCCGGCTGGTCGTACGGGCGGCTGATGTAGGGCGCCAGCGCAGGCTGAGCCGCGATCTCCGAGGCGACGCGCAGGCCGCTCATGATCGTCTGCATGTCGGAGTCGTCCGAGTAGTAGTTGTGGAGGATGAACGGCGCGACCGTGGGATCGGGTGAGCGCAGCGACAACCACCCCCGGCTGGCAGGCTTGGCGGTGTAGACGGCGAGCGTGAAGCCGTGTTCGTAGATCGGTTCGTCCAGGAGCATCGCGCCGGCGACGTGAAACTGCAGATCCGGCGCGGGCAGCTCCTCGCGGGTGCGCAGGAACCCGCCCGTCTCGACACCGTTGGACGTCAGCGGCCCGGATCCCTCGCGGGCGAACAACGCCATGTTCTCGTCATTCATGGCGGTCAACAGCGAGACCGGCTCATCGTGCGTCCACAACCACCCGCTGCCGGCATGGTCCTGCAGGTTCTGCCCGACCGCGGGCAGGTCAGCCACGACGGGGATCTGCAGCATCGTCAACAGCTCGGCTGAGCCCACGCCTGAGAGCATCAACAGCTGCGGCGAGTTGTACGCGCCCCCGCACAGAATCACCTCGCGATCGGCGCGAAACTCCTTCGGCTCGCCGAGCCGCGAGGCCTCAACGCCCACCGCCCGGCCGCCCTCGAATAGCACTCGGTGGACCAACGTGAACGTCTCGACCGTCAGGTTCGGGCGAGCCATCGCCGGGTGCAGGTAACCCACCGCGGTCGAGCAGCGTTTTCCATCGCCCTGGGTGACCTGGTAGCGCCCGAAGCCGTCCTGCTCAGCGCCGTTGAAGTCCTCGTTCCGGCGCTGCCCGGCCTGATCGCAGGCCTCAAGGAAGGCCTCGGTCATCGGGTTGCGTGAGCGGCCCTCGGACACCGCCAGCGGCCCGCCCGTGCCGTGGTACTCCGAGGCGCCTCGCTCGTTGTCCTCGGAACGCTTGAAGTAGGGGAGGAGATCGTCGTAGGCCCATCCCTCGCAGCCGGCGTCGCGCCATTCGTCGAAGTCGGCGCGATGCCCGCGGATGTAGACCATCCAGTTGATCGATGACGACCCGCCGAGGGTCTTGCCGCGCGGCAGCTGCACGCGGCGGCGGTCGGCGAACGGCTCGGGCAGTGTCGAGTAGTCCCAGTCGACCTGCGAGTGAATGAGCTGGGAGAAAGCGAGCGGAACGTGGATGTTCTCGATCGAATCGGGCGGACCGGCCTCGACCAGAAGTACGCTGACATCGGGGTCCTCCGTCAGTCGGGAGGCCAACACGCATCCCGCCGAGCCCGCTCCGACGATCACGTAGTCATACATGCTCAACACCCCTCCCGCCGGTGCCGGCGCGGCCCGGCTCAATCGGACATATCGGCGCGGCGCACGAGGCCGGACCGACCCGACGAGATCTTGGCACATCTACGCAATCAGAATGACTTGCCTTCGTCACACCCAGACGCCATAGACG
>JALZAF010000077.1 GCA_030948505.1 Chloroflexota bacterium | reverse complement strand
GGTGGGTGCCTTGACGTCTCGAACGTTCGCTCGCGAGTGCTACGCCCCGCCGCAGATCGTGCCGACATCGCCCGGGTCGGCTTCCACACGTTCCGACACACCTGCGCCTCGCTGCTGTTCGCCGGCGGAAAGGACGTCAAGCAGGTGCAGGAGTGGCTCGGCCACGCCGACCCGGCGTTCACGCTGCGAACCTACGTGCACCTCATGGACGAGGGCCTGGGGAGCGCGGACTTCTTGGACAACATCAGCGGATTGCCGCAGGGAGGCACCGTCGGGAGGAAAGCCCTGACGCCAACCTCTTAGCGACCGGTATCCTGGGGCGTCGACATGGAACTCCTTCTCATCGCAATGGGGCTAGCGTTCTTGGCTCTTGGCGCGCAGCTAGTGAAGGCTGGAGTCCGCGGAAGTGGGGCTCCGGCGTGGCTCGTGCCAATCCTTGAGCGCCTCGCACTTGGCTAGGCGAGCGTGGCAACCCTGATCGTTTTTTCGGGCGGGGCTGCTGCGGTCGTATCCGAGTCGGTCGAAGAGGCCTTCGACAAGATCAACGCTGCCGGCGGCGGATTCGCCCAGCTGACTTTCGTGTACGAGGGTCCCGTGCATGTCAGGACGGACCAGATCGGTTTCGTCCGGGCGGAGACTGACGCTGAGGAAGTTCAGCGTACGAGCCCGCACCTCGTCCGCTAGTAGCCTCAGGAGGAAGCTGCTCTAGCGTTTGGCGAATGAGCGTCGCGACGGTCAACTCGTTCTTCGACCAGTACGTCTACACGTTCATCTTTAGCGACATCCGGCGTGAGCTGGACCTCGCGCGGTCAGGGCACGGGGGCGGCAATCTTCTCGCCGCGCTGGGCTTGCTCTGCTACACGGAGTTCATGGGCGGGATCGAGAACCAGAGCTTCGCCGGGCCGGCGGCGGATCATTTCAACCGGTTCTTTGACGGCATGGGCGACGAGTACGCGGCTTTCCGGGTCGGGGTTGACGTCTACAAGGTGTTCCGCTGCGGAATGGCGCACGAGTACCTCGCCAAGGAGAACTGCGTGATCGAGATGCTCGATCCGACATACGCGCGGACCTGTGGTGTCGGGAGGGTGTCCGGAGGTCGCTACTACTTCAACGTCGAGCGCTACTTCGATGCCTTCGCCAAGCACTGCCGGGACATTCACGCGCACGTGCTCGCTCTGCCTGACCCCAAGGTTCCCGAGCCAAAGACCTGACCCGGGACTCTAGACGCCGGTTCCATCCGCCCGCCATGAAATAAATCGAGCTGACGGTGGACACACGAGCCAGGCTGGCTCGTCCCACCGGGTGGATACGGAGGCGCGACGCCTCCCCACGACAACTCGCAGCCAGGGCCGACGAGAAGCCCGGTACAGCTGCCGAGGATTGAAAGGGCAGTGCCCAAAGGCTTCTCCCGAGATCTAGCTAGAGCCCCGGTCAGGGTCCAAACCGCCGGGGCTTCTCGGTTCTTAGGTGCCGGGCAGGCAACGACGTGGCAACACAGGGCCCACTAATCCCTACAAACGCGCTCGGCTCCCGCGTTGCGGATTCCTTCGGTTAGCGGGCCTTTCCCGCGCCAGCCGCTAACAGCCGCAACCCCCGCGGCCTCATGGTAAGGAAGGGGTCCCCGGTTCGAGTCCGGGAGTGGGCTTGGCGGCGCGGCCACCGGGAGGCGCTGGTACAACGAAGGGCATGGGGAGGCTCGGGGGGGGGGGGGCTCGCGGCGGGGGCGACGCTCGCCGCCGCCGTGTGCGCGATCGCCGCGCCGGTCGCACACGCCGGCGACCCCGGGCGCTGGACGATCACCGGCCGCTCCACGGTCCCGCTCGAGTACTACCAGGGCCTCGCCGGCGACGCCCCGACCCGGCCGACGCTGTTCTTCACCGGCATCGACTTCGGGCTGTACCGGACCGACGCCGATCTCCACGAGACCGGCCGCAACCTCGACGCGATCCCGCCGCAGGTGCACGCGACCGAGGGCTACGACCACATCGGCGACCCCGCCTACGACGCGCGCGAGGGCGGCCGGGTCCTCCTGCCGTTCGAGTGCTACTACCCCGGCGCCGCCCCCGGGCAGCCCGACCCCAACAACACGTGCCGCACCGGCTCGATCGGCGTGGCGGACCCGCGCACGCTCCAGCTCCGCTACTACGTCAAGCTCGATCCTGCCGAGATTCCCAAGGCGATGTGGCTGGCCGTGTCGCCGGACGGCCGGCTGGTGTGGACGCAGACCGGCAACGACCTGATCGCCTACCGGCTCGACGACGTCAACGCCGCGAACGCCGCCCCCGCCGGCGCCATCATCCACCCGGTGCGGCGGCTGGTGAACGCGAAGCCGCCCAGCGGGATCACCGGCGCGGTCTTCTACCAGGGCCGGCTCTTCGTGCCCGGCGGCGACAGTCCGATCGCCTTCCAGATGTGGTCGATCGACGTGGACACCGGCGACCGGCGGCTGGAGTTCGAGCGGGCGATCGTGGGGGAGTCGGAGGGCGTCGAGGTCTTCCAGGGGCTCGGCGGGACGCTCCACTGGCTGGTCGCGCCGTACAACACGCAGGGGATCCCGAGCGAGGGCCCGTTCTACACGAGCACGCTGCTGCACCTGGTGCCGACTGCGGCGTCCACTCGGCCCATCGGCGGTGTGCCCTTCCCCTCGGCGCCCCCGCGAATCCGCCTCACCGCCGCGCCGCGCACCACGCGCGCCGGGCAGGTCACCCGCTTCGCCTTCCGCGCCACCGCCACGATCGCCGGGCGCGTCCGCGCGGTGGGTGGCGCAACGGTGTCCTTCGGCCGGCGGAAGGTCCGCACCGACCGCGCCGGTCGGGCC
>JALZAF010000071.1 GCA_030948505.1 Chloroflexota bacterium | reverse complement strand
CGCCTACATCATCCTGCCCTTCGCGGCCCAGTTCCTGCTGAGCTTCACGACGCCGGATTTCCAGCCCCTCATCACGGCCGGCGCCTACTTCGACTTCGTGACCACATTGTTCCTCGCCTTCGGCCTGGTCATGGAGTTCCCGATCCTACTGTTCGGCCTTTCGCGAGTCGGCATCCTGACCTCGGGACGGCTGCGCTCGTCGCGCCGAATGGTCATCCTGGGGATCGCGATCTTCGCCGCGGTCGTGACCCCCGGCGGTGATCTAGTCAGCCCGTTCGTCCTGGGTGTGACGATGTACATCCTGTTCGAGGCCACCATCGTGGCCATCAGGCGGAGCGGCCGCTGAGCGTCCCGCGGCCGCCGGGACGCGCGCTGCGGCCGCTGGGACGCGCGCTGCGGCCGGGCGGGGTCCGGCCCGGCGCTAGACTGACGGCCATGGCCTCGGCCAATCGTTCGCTCGCGCCGCGCGACGCGCCCGGCGACCTTGACGCCGAGCAGCACGTCGTGATCCTCAGCGGCCTGTCGGGCGGCGGCAAGACGGCCGCGGCGAAGCTGTTCGAGGATCTCGGCTACACCGTCGTCGACAACCTGCCCGGCGAGCTGTTGCCAGACCTGGCCGAGCTTGTGTCCGTCGATCGCGGCCGATTCGCCCGGGTCGCGATCGTGCTGGACGTCCGGGCCGGCAACGCGATGCTCGCCTTCGCCGCGACGCGGGGCGCCCTCGAGGGGCGCGGCATCCGGCCGCAGGTCTTCTTCCTCGAGGCGCGTGACGAGGTCCTCATCCGGCGCTTCTCGGAGACGCGCCACCGCCACCCACTGGCCGATCAGCGCGGCATCGCCAGCTCGATTGCCCAGGAGCGGCGCCTGCTCGACCCGCTGCGGGCAGAGGCGGACGTGGTGCTGGACACCTCCGACCTGTCGCTGCGCGAGCTGCGCGAGAAGCTGTTCAGCCATCTCGGTGACGTGACCGGGCCGGAGACGCTGGCCATTCAGCTGATCAGCTTCGGTTTCAAGTTCGGTGTGCCGCTCGAGGCGGACCTCGTGTTCGACGTGCGCTTCATGCAAAACCCGTACTACATCGAGGAGCTGCGCCAGCAGTCGGGGCTGACCGAGGCGGTGCGCGCCTACGTGCTCGAGCAGCCGCTGGCGACGCGGTTCCTCGATTCGCTGCGCGATTTCCTCGAGTTCAGCGTGCCGGCCTACATCTCGGAGGGCAAGACGCGCCTCACGATCGCGATCGGCTGCACCGGCGGCTATCACCGCTCGATCGTCATGGCCGAAGAGCTCGCGTCGTGGCTTCGTGAGCGCGCCTTCGGGCCGGTCGCCGTGTTCCATCGCGAGCTCGACCGGCAATGAACCTCCGACGCTGGCTGACGCCGGGCATCGGTATCAAGCGCTGGCTGCTGGTCGTGTTCGCCGGGCTGCTGCTCCTGGCGCTCGCCGGCGCGCACGTCATCCGGCAGGTGACCCGCGACGTCCAGCCCGGTCCTGCGACCCAGGTGCTGATCGACCTGATCACCCTGCAGTTTCTGCCCTATCCCCTGCGCGGGCTGCTCGTCGGACTGCTGGGCGGCACGCTCGCGGCCTACGGGTCGATCCGTGTCATCCGGGCCGTGGTCGGCCCGATCTGGTCGTCGACCGCAGACCAGCCGCTGGTCGAGGTCATCTACCAGAAGCGGTTCCTGGCGCGCGGGCCGAAGGTAGTCGCGATCGGCGGGGGGACCGGCCTGTCGACGCTCCTGCGCGGGCTCAAGGAGCACACCAGCAACCTGACCGCCGTCGTCACCGTGGCCGACGACGGGGGCTCGTCCGGCGTCCTCCGAACCGAGCTCGGGATCCCGCCGGTCGGCGACATCCGCAACTGCATCGTCGCCCTTGCCGACGCGGAGCCGCTCATGGCCGAGCTGCTGCAGTACCGCTTCCCGCGCGTCGACGCCGCCGGCGAGCCGGTGCCCGCCAACTCCGCCGCGGACGACCCATCCCACGGCGTGCGGCCTGACCTGCCCGGCCTCGGCGGGCACGCGGTGGGGAATCTCCTGATCGCCGCGATGGCGGCCATCCAGGACGGCGATTTCGAAGAGGGCGTCCGACGCATGAACCGCGTCCTGGCCGTTCGCGGACAGGTCCTCCCGGTCTCGCCGACGCCGATGACCCTGCACGCGCGCTTGCGCGATGGATCCCTGCTCGAGGGACAGTCGCGGATCGCGCAGGCGAGCGACATCGATCGCGTGTGGCTGACGCCGGACGACGTGGCCGCATCGGACGACGCGCTGACCGCCATCGGCGAGGCGGACCTCATCGTCCTCGGCCCCGGCAGCCTGTACACGAGCCTCCTGCCGAGCCTGCTCGTGCCGGGCATCCGCGATGCGGTGGCCGCCTCGTCCGCCCTGCGCGCTTATGTCTGCAACGTCGCCACGCAGCACGGTGAGACGAGTGGCTACGACCTGGCCAACCACTTCGAGGCACTGGTGGCGCATACGGCGCCCGGCCTGGTCGATGTGGTCCTGGCCAACAACCACTTCGCGGCGCGCATTCCCGACGGCTGGCACGCCGAGCCGGTGCGGCTGCGCTGGCCGCCGGCCGGTCCCCGCGCGCCGCGGCTCGTCCTGGACGATGTCGTCGATCCGGACGACGCTCATCATCACGATCCGGCGCGCCTGGCTGCCTCGCTGCTGCGGGTCCTCGAGCGCGAGGGCCAGCGGCGGCGAACAGGCGTCGCCCGCAGCGCCTGAGTGACCCGCTCGGAGCTGGACCTCGTCGCGGCGTTGCGGGCGGAGATCGCAGCCATCGACCCGTCCCGGCCGTGCGACCGGGCCGCCGAGTCGGCGGGCCTCGAAGGCGCGCTGGAGGGCCGACGTTCCGTCGTCGGCCGGCTGCTCGTGCGGCTGCGGCGCGCGGGCACGTCAGACCAGCGGCCGTTCGACTGGGACGCGGCGGCGGAACACTGCCGGACGGCCTGGCTGCGCGGTCGATTCCTGTCCCGGGGTTCGCTCAGCCTGGCCGCCGGGCGGACCCATCTCGAGTTCGTCGTCGAGGTGGACGAGGGGCCGACCCTCGCGGCGCGGCTGGAGTCCGTGGGGCTGCCCGCCTCGTGGCGCGTCCGTCGCGGTCGGGGGGTGGTGACCTGGAAGAGCGCCGAGACGGTGGGCACGTTCCTGCGACGGATCGGTGGGGGAGGGGCGCTCCTGGAGCTGGAGGCGCGCCAGGTCTCGCGGGCCCTGCGGGGCGAGCTGAACCGCGTCCTGAACGCCGAGTCGGCCAACCTCCAGCGCGCCGTCGCCGCGGCGGGCCGGCAGCTGGCGGCCATCGATCTGGTCGAAACGGATGGGCGGCTGGGCATGCAGCCATACGTCGTTCGATTGGTGGCGGCCGCCCGCCGGGAGACGCCTGAGGCGACCTTCACCGAGCTCGCCGAGCGCTTGTCTATCCATCGGTCGGCGGTGCAGCGAGCCCTGGAACGGATCGAGCGATTGGCGCTCCATGACAACGCCGGCGTGGGCCGGCGAGGCACTGGAACCCGCCGGCCGCGCGGGCCCCGGAGCGTTCCGGCGCCCCTATGATCGGGCCGATGCGCCCGGTCATCGTTGCCGCCAACTGGAAGATGCACACGACCCCGGCCGACGCGGGCGAGCTCGCGGCCACGATCGCGGCGCGTATCCGCGAGCCCGATGTGGTGCGGGTCATCTGCCCGCCCTTTGTCTGCCTGGCCGCTGTGGGCTCAGCCGTGGCCGGCGAATCGATCGCCGTCGGCGCCCAGAACGTGCACCACGAGCTGGCCGGAGCCTTCACCGGCGAGGTCAGCGCGCCGATGCTGGCCGGCCTCGCCAGCTGGGTCATCGTCGGCCACTCGGAGCGCCGGCGCGACGCGGAGGAGACCGATGAGGTGATCGGTCGCAAGGTCGGGCGAGCGGTGGATGCGGGCCTGCGGCCGATTCTCTGCGTTGGCGAGCAGCTCGCCGAACGGGGGGCGGGCCGCCAGCTGAAGGTCGTCCGGGCGCAGCTCGAGGGGGCGCTGGGGAGTCGCGATGCGGCGGCCCTCACTGAGGCCGGCCTGGTGATCGCCTACGAGCCCGTGTGGGCAATCGGGACCGGTCGGAACGCGTCCGGTGCGGATGCCTCGGCGATGGCAGACGCGATCCGCGCTGCGCTCGAGGGGCTGGGCTGGGGCGCGCGGGCGGGCGAGCTGCCGGTGCTGTACGGCGGGAGCGTCACGTCGGCCAACATCGGCGAGTTCCTGGCGGAGCCGGCGATCGACGGCGCGCTGGTCGGTGGGGCGTCCCTGAAGCCGGACGAGATGGCCGGCATCGTCGCCCGCGCCGCGCTGACCGCGCGCGCTCGCCTGAGCCGCTCGACCCCGTCGTGACGGCGCCGCGCTCCGAGGGTGCGGCCGCCCGGCCACGCCCGATCGTCCTCGTCATCCTCGACGGGTTCGGACTGGGGAGGCGGGCCGGAAGCGATGCGATCGCCGCCGCCCGAATGCCCGTCTGGCGCGGCCTCCTGGCGAGCTGGCCGCACGCGGCGCTGGGCGCGTCCGAGGAGGCGGTCGGGCTACCGGCAGGACAGATGGGCAACTCGGAGGTCGGCCATCTCAACCTGGGGGCCGGACGGCCGGTGCTCCAGGACCTGCCGCGCATCGATGCCGCCATCGCCGACGGTTCGTTCTTCCAGCGCCCGGCGCTGCTCGAGGCGTGTCGCCGGGCGGCTCATGCCGACGGCCGGCTGCACGTCATCAGCCTGATCGGACCCGGCGGCGTCCACGCCAACGACCGCCATCTCGTCGCCCTTGCCGAGCTCGCCTCCAGAGAGCACGTGCCGGCAGTCCGCGTCCACGCGCTGCTCGACGGCCGCGACACTCTGCCGCGATCGGCCCTCGGCTACGTCGCCGATCTCGAGGCCAGGCTGAAGGTCGCGCATGCGAACGCCGCCATCGCCACCGTGGGTGGCCGCTACTACGCCATGGACCGCGACGGGCGCTGGGACCGCATCGAGCGCGGCTACGACGCCATCGTCCACGGGGTGGGGGAGCGCGCATCTAGTCCGCGCGCGGCCATTGAGGCGGCGTATGTGCGCGGTGAGAACGACGAGTTCGTGGCGCCGACGGTGATCGACCGTATCGACGGAACCGTGCGCCTCGGCGACGCAGTCGTCCACGCCAACTTCCGGGCCGACCGGGCGCGCCAGCTCATTCACGCCCTCGCCGACCGCGACTTCGATGCCTTCGACCGGGCGTCGCCCGACGGCCGTCCGGCGCCTCGGGACCTGCTGGTCGTGACGATGACCGAATACGAGGCTGGCCTTGACGTGCTGGTCGCCTTTCCGCCGGAGATCGTGCGCTCACTGGCGGAGACCTTCTCCGAAGCGGGCTGGCGCCAATTCCACGTCGCCGAGACGGAGAAGTACGCCCATGTCACGTACTTCTTCAACGGCGGCCGCGAGGCGCCCTTCCCGGGCGAGGATCGGCTGCTCGTGCCCAGCCCCCGCGTCGCCACGTACGACCTGCAGCCGCAGATGAGCGCGGCCGGGGTGACCGACGCGCTCGTCCGCGCCATCGGCTCGGGCGACTACGACTTCATCGTTGCCAACTACGCCAATCCGGACATGGTCGGCCACACTGGCAACTGGGACGCTACGGTGCGCGCTGTCGAGACGATCGACGCCTGCCTCGGTCGGATCGTGGCGGCCGTCGAGAAGGCCGGTGGGGGCACGGGGCCCGGTTTCCTCCTCGTCATAACCGCGGACCATGGCAACGCCGACGAGATGCGCGCCGCCGACGGTAGCCCCCTGACCGCGCATTCGCTGAATCCCGTGCCGATCGTGTTTGCCGGCCCGGTCGTGGCCGGCCGGCGGCTTCACGACGGCGTCCTCGCCGACGTGGCGCCCACCATCCTCGAGCTGGCCGGCCAGCCGCGATGGGCGGGCATGACGGGCAGCAGCCTGCTGGACCCGCCCGGCTGACGACCCGGCCGGACGTTCGGGCGCCCTGTGCTACCA
>JALZAF010000058.1 GCA_030948505.1 Chloroflexota bacterium | reverse complement strand
GCGCCGGAATCGGAGAGTCGAGAGAGGAGAAGTCCTCGACGCGCGTAGTCAGGCCACGAAGGTGGGCGCGGTCGAGGTTCGCCTCCTGAGGGTCGACGCCAACGCCGGTCGAGAGCACGAGCCGGTTCCGCGCGGCCCAGGCCGCGTACGGATCCCGGTAGGTCTCGGTCGAAGTGGCGGGTGGGGTGTGAGTCGCGTGATGGGCGATGCGTTCTCGCGACCTATTGAAGATCTCCAGCGCGGGCACCGTCAGTTGGTCTGGGTGCGCGATGGCGAAATCGAGGTCGATGATCGCGCGATGCGCGATCACATCGTGGGCTTCGTAGACGTAGGGCATCAATCGAGCGAGGAGCATGCCCCGGTTGCCCCGGACCATGCCGTCGTTCGGTTGCAGCCGGTCGGCTCTGTCGTAGAGGTCGAGGGCTTCGAAAGGCCGCCCAACTGAGTCGAGAGCATTGGCTGCGTTCGTGAGCGAGTGCGCCCGCCAATGAGGCCGGGCATCGGGCTCCGAGGCGACCCGGAGGAAGGCATCTCGTGCGGCTCGCAGGTCGCCGCTCCGCTCCTTCCAGGTCACCCAGAGGCCTACCTCGCGGGTGCGAGCAGCCCACTCGTCATGGGTCGTGTTGGCCGTGGCGAACCCCGCCGCGAGTTCTCGCAGGTGCGGTGTGTCCTTGATCTGGTGGGCGTCCTGGCTCATCTGGGCCCTTCTCGTTTGGCTGATCCTCGTGAAACTGGACGTTCGGCGCCAACCGTCGATACGCAACCCGAGTTACGGTCCTTGGCGCGGTCCGGCCTCGCGGGCAGCGCGCCGTCATCGTCCCAGAGTTCGGCGCGCGGTCAACGCTATCGGGCCGCCGTTGGTGCCCGCCACTCGTGCAGCACTACGAGACCACATGCAGGGCATTTCCAGGTACCTCGGTATGACTTCGGGTAGCGATCGGACAGCATCGGGATGGTCCGATCCATCCGGATCCAGCGGTCGCCATGACGATGCTCGAGATGCGGCGTCTGCTCGCCCAACACTCGGAGTTCAGCGGACTGGATCATCTGGACCTCCGGTAGGGGGCGGAGGCCTGATAGTATCGAACAGGCGTTCGATACGGAAGCGGTCAGTTCGGCGGGAGGGCAGCGGCCAGCAGGCGCGCGAGACCTACGATCGAGGGTTGGTCGAGCGGACCTGCCCGGGTCAAGAGTTTGCGGATGGACTTGATGCCTTCGAGCCGAACGCCGGCGTACACATCCGGCGGAGAGAACAGGGGCCATTCGCCATCGACGAAGCAGAGGACCGGCGTCACGGGCGGCAGCGGATCGACGCCGGCCGCGGTGAGCGCGGCGGTCACGACATCAACCTGCCAGCCGAGTCCGGTCGCGAGGCTCGAGCGATCGCGCCGTCCGACGTACAGCCGGCGGTCTGGTCGCAGGAACCAACCGCGGTCTCGGATTTCGATCTTCCCCTGGTAGTCCTTGGCGTCTACGACGAAGACGCCGACTGGCGCCAGCACGATGTGGTCGATGTTGCCGCGCGTTCCAGGTGCCCGTCGATCGTGGAGGGCGACGAGCCCTTCGATACCCTCGAGCGCCTTGGCCAACTTCTCCTCGCCGCGGGCTCCGGTGGCCCAGGCGCGCGTGGACTGCGGCTCGTCCGTCAGCGCCAGAACGACGCCTCCGACGCGGCCAAACCGGCCGCGGATCTTGGTCTCGCGGTTCGCACTGCGCCGTTCGTACTCGCGACGGGCGGAAGCGCCAGCGACGCCAGCATCGACGGCCGGGCCCGGGTGCCGGTCGTCGGCGACATCTGGACACACGACGCATCGGATCGAGCGGGTCGGCCGTTCGTAGACGGCCACGTCGCCGGCGTGGAGAGCGATCCCGCATCGTGAGCACACGCCGTCATATTTGACCCGCCACTGGGCGCCCGGGGTCGGCGCTTCGTCGTCAGTCGTCATGACTTGTTGTGGTCGATCATCGCTGTCCGTCAATCGGTGAGCGCCTCACGGCCGGGCGCGCTTTCGTACTCGGCCACTGGGACCGGAACCTCGTAGTAGGAGCGCTGCTTGGCCTTCTCGAGGAGGCGCGCGAGACGTTCGCCGCCGAGGACCTTCAGGCCGAACTTGGCGGGGTCGCCCTGGCGGACGTTGTCGACGATGTAGACGAAGAAGTCCGGGTTGCTCCGTGCCTCGTTGACCTGCGGGACCTCCAGCGGGAGGAACCAGCCCCGCTGACTGCCGCCGACCGCCTTCACCTCGATGATGCGCGGCAGGCTCTCGATGTCTGCCGCGAAGGCCTTCTCGTACCGCCGGTCGTGGGGCGTCCGGCCGGCCTGCAGTTCGAGGGCTATGACGAACTTGATGGCCGCGTCCTCGATCGCCTTGTTGCCTGCTAGCGGCGCCGGCCCCTCGTCGAGCTGAAGTTCGTCGACCACGGCGGCGAATCAGATCTGGCGTCGAAGGCCGAGGTTGACGAGGCGGATCTCCATTGCCTGCTCGCTGACCTCGAACCCGTGCGCGAGGAGGGGGACGATCGAGGCATCCGTTGCGGATGGGTCGTCCTTCAGGAGCCGCCTCGCCTCTCGGATCACTAGGTCGCTCGGCATCAAGATGGCGGCTGCGAACTGGTTGGCTTCGATCTCCTCAACGTCGGTCGCCGTGCTTGATGTCGCGTCGCGCATGTTGATGCGGACGTGGTCGAGGACCAGGCGCCGGCCCTTGTGCATCTCGAGGTGGCCGACCTCGTGGGCGATCGTGAAGCGCTGACGTCGGGGTGCGTGCAGGTCGTTGACCCCAATCATCACCGACTCGTCGTCACGGAACAGGAGCCCCGACACGTCCCGGTCCAGGCGCTCGCGGACGACCTGCGCCCCGCGTTTCGCCGCGACGTCCTCGATCGGTGTGGGCACCTCCCCCAGGAGGCCCGACTCGCGAAGGACCCGGGCAGCCGCCTCTTCAGCGTCACGTTTCGGCATCGACCTTCTCCTTTCGGGCTCGGCGAGCGATCTGGACGAACTGTTCCTGGTCCGCAGGGGAGAAAGCGAGAAGGCGACGGCTTCGCTTCACGTCGGGCTCGGGCTGGAGTGGCGGCAGGAGTGCGCAGGGCTCGACATCGAGCGCTCGCGCGAAGTCCATGAGCAAGTGGATCGACATCCGCTGCCGCCCGCGTTCGATGTTCGCGACGGAGGTTCGGCTGAGTCCCACGCCGGGCGCGATGTCCGCCTGCGACAAGCCCTTGGCCTTCCGGGCACGCCGAAGGAGGTCGCCGAACTCCCGGTAGAACGGTTCCACGGCCGGAGTATGCCACTGACACGACATGTGAATGGCGTGTGGACAACTTTGTGCGTCTCACCAACATCCACCTACCAGCCAAGAATGCTTGACAAGATGAGAGTGGCCGGGCAGATTCGACTCGACGATTCTGCCGCTCCGCGACAGCACGCCACCGCCACGAGGACCTCGCCGTGCTGCCGCTCAACGACCACTTCGACGGCCTGCTCAAGAACCTGAACCCGCCGGAAGATCGGCAGGCCCTGGCCGAGAAATTGCCGCCCATCGTTCGCGATCACCTGGAGAAGTCGGACCTCCTCGCCACGGTCGAGGAGTCGCCGGTGTCCCGCCTCGCCGGGTCGTACGGTCGGCGGACCGTCTCCGGCGACATCCACGACGTCGACATCATCGTGTTCGTCGCCGAGTCATACCGCCGCAAGCCGGTCGAGGACGTGCTCGATGACCTGACCGCGGCCCTCAAGGACCTCGAGGTGGAGGGCTACGAGAAGGGCGACGTCAAGACCAACCGCAAGCAGCGCCGATCGTGCCA
>JALZAF010000040.1 GCA_030948505.1 Chloroflexota bacterium | reverse complement strand
CAGCTGCGCGGGCGCTCCGGCGATGGGGGCGGGGGGCGCGGCGGGACACGTGGCGCCGGGCGTGGCGGCGCCGCCGAGCTGCTCGAGGCCGGCCCGCTGCTGTCCGCGGACGGTTCCGATTCGCTGTCGCTCGACGAGGGCCTGGAGCTGCTGCGGTCGACGGGCTGGGACCTGCCGACGGCGCTGCTGGCCGCGATTCCGGAGGCGTTGCCGGTCCGGCTGATCCCGCACCCGGGAGTGGCCTCGCTGCAACGTCGCGCCGCCGGATTCCTCGCGCCGTGGGATGGGCCGGCGGCGATCGTGTTCGGGGATGGCCGCCGCGTCGGCGCGCTGCTCGACCGCAACGGGCTGCGGCCGGTTGCGTTCGCCATCACCCGCGACCGGCTGGTGGCCGTCGCATCCGAAGCCGGCTCCATCCCCCTCGAGGCATCCGAGACGGTGCGCCGCGGCCGCCTGGGACCGGGCCAGATGCTGCTCGTCGACCCGGGCCGGCGGGTCATTCTCGAAGACACCGAAGCCAAGGCCTGGGTGCTGCGGGGGCTGCCCATTCACGACGCCCCGCGCCCGACGCACGAGGACCGCCCGGTTGTCCACGCCGGCGACGCGACGCCGTGGAAGGTGCGCTACCTGGCCGGACTTGACGCCGAACGGACACGGCTCGACATCCGGACCATGGCCCTCGAGGGCCACGAGCCACTGTGGAGCATGGGCGACGACACGCCGACCCCAGGGCGCAGTCGAATCGACCGGCGGGCGGTCGACCACCTGAAGCAGGCATTCGCCCAGGTCACGAATCCGCCGATCGATCCGGAGCGCGAGCGGATCGTGATGGACCTGCGGGTCGAGCTGGGTCGGCGGCCGGCGCTGCTCGGCGGGCTGCCGCGGGCGCCGCGGACCATGCGTTTGGAGCGGCCCGTCATCGCGGATCTCGAGGGGTTGCTTGGCGCCATCGCCGCGCCGATCGTGCGGCTCGACGCGACCTGGGACCCGAGGGCCGGGCCGGACGCAATGGCTGGCGCCATCGAGCAGCTCGCCATCGATGCGCGGCGGGCCGCCGAAGGTCGGGCGGAAGTGATCCTCGTCTCCGATCACACCTTCGGTTTCGATCGGTTGCCGATCCCGTCCGTCCTCGCCGTCGGGGCCGTTCACACCGCCCTCACGGAGGCCGGCCTGCGTGGTCGCGCCGACGTGCTGGCGGAGGCTTCGGACGTGTTCGACGTGCATGCGCTGGCGATGGCCCTTGCCGCCGGGGCGACGGCCGTGAATCCGTGGCTGGCGGTGGAGGTCGCCGCGGAGCTGGCAGGGACGCGCGGCGCGGAGGAGCTGACGCCGGAGGAAGCGGTGCGCAGCCTCGTCGCGGGATTCGAGGCCGGATTGCGCAAGACGCTCGCGCGGATGGGCATCAGCACCGCCGCTTCGTACGTGGGCGGCGCGCTATTCGAGACGCTGGAGCTGAGCCCGGAAGTCGTCGCTCGCTGCTTCCCGACGGCTGCGGCGTGGCCCGGCCGGATCGGGTTCGCGGACCTCGCGAAGCGCCAGCTCCGCCGCCTCGAGGCCGCCCGCGCGCTGCCCGAACCCCTGCCCGGTCGCGAGGCGCGGCTGCCCGATCCCGGCTACGCGCGCTTCCGTGCCGATGGCGAGGCCCACCTCTACGCGCCGAAGATCGTCGCCGCCGTCCAGGCCCTGGCCGCGCGCGACGCCGACGACGCGGGCCTGGCCGACTACCGCGAGGCGCTCCGTCGCGATGCGGCGGTCGTCCGCGACGAGCTGCGCATCCGGGAGGCGGAGCAGCCGCTGCGCCTGGACGAGGTGGAGTCCGCGCGCTCGATCGTGCGCCGCTTCGTGGTGTCGGCGATGAGCGTCGGCGCGCTTAGCCCGGAGGCCCACCAGGCGCTGACGATCGGCATCCAGCGCGCCGGCGGCGCGGCCAACACCGGTGAGGGCGGCGAGGATCCGGCCTGGTACGCGCCCGGTCCCAACGGGGAGCGGCGCGACGCACGGATCAAGCAGGTCGCGTCGGCACGGTTCGGCGTCACCGCCGCGTACCTCGCGCGAGCCGACCAGCTCGAGATCAAGATCGCCCAGGGCTCCAAGCCCGGCGAGGGCGGCCAGCTACCGGGCCGCAAGGCCACGGCCTTCATCGCCGGTCTACGCCGAGCCCAACCCGGTCAGTCGCTCATCAGTCCACCTCCGCACCACGACATTTACTCCATCGAGGATCTCGCCCAGTTAATTGCGGATCTACGGGCGATCAACCCGGCGGCGCGGATCGGGGTCAAGCTCGTGGCCAGCCGCGGGGTAGGCACGATCGCCGCGGGCGTCGTCAAGGCCGGCGCCACGTACATCCATCTATCGGGTCACGCGGGCGGAACGGGAGCGTCGCCACTCAGCTCGATCAAGCACGCCGGCGCGCCGTGGGAGCTGGGCCTGGTGGAGGTCCACCAGGTCCTGCTGCGCAACGGCTTGCGCGATCGCGTGGCGCTGCGCACCGACGGCGGCCTGCAGACCGGACGGGACCTCTTGTTCGCCGCGCTCCTCGGCGCGGAGGAGTTCGCGTTCGGGACCGCCGCACTCGTCGCGCTTGGCTGCGACATGGCGCGGCAGTGTCACCTCGATACATGTCCGACCGGCATCGCGACGCAGCGCGAGGACCTGCGGGCCAAGTTCACTGGCACGCCCGAGCTGGTCGAACGGTTCGCGCTCGCCCTGGCCGAGGATCTCCGCCGCGAGCTGGCGGCCATCGGCCTCCGAACCGTCGGCGAGGCCGTCGGCGAAGTTCATCACCTTGCTCTCGCCGGCGGGACGCGGACGCATGACCTGCGGCCGCTGCTCGCCGCTCCCTCATGGACCGCGGGGCCGGAGAGACGGCAAACTCCTGCCCGTTCCGGCCTCACGGTCCGCCACACTCCCGCCTCGCAGCTGGAGGAGCGGCTCGTCGCCGCCCTGGGTGGCCAGGGGGCCGTCGCCGCGGTGGGTCTTCGGATGACGACCGCGGACCGGTCGTTCGGTGCGGCGCTGAGCGGGGCCATCGAGCGCGGCCAGCTGCATGGCCCGGTGCGCCTCGAGATGCGCGGCTCGGCTGGCCAGTCGTTTGGAGCGTTCGCCACCCATGGCGTGGACCTGCGGCTTGTCGGGCAGGCCAACGACTACGCGGGCAAGGGCCTGTCCGGCGGGCGGATCGTCGTCGTCCCCGAGCCGGACCTGGCCGTTTCCGGTAGTCCGTCCGTCGCCGGCAACACCTGCCTGTACGGCGCGACGGGCGGGCGGCTGCACCTGATCGGCAGGGCGGGGATGCGGTTTGCCGTACGCAACAGCGGCGCGGAGGCCGTGGTCGAGGGCATCGGCCCGCACGGCTGCGAGTACATGACCGGCGGGGTCGTTGTCGTCCTCGGGCCGGTAGGCGCGAATTTCGGGGCGGGGATGACCGGTGGACGCGCGTACCTGCTCGATCCGCCTGGCCGCCACGCCGCCGCGCTGCACGGCCCAAGCGTCAGGGCCGTCCGCCTGGCGGAGGTGGTCGCGTCACGGGACGACGGCCCGGCGCGCGCGCAAGAGTTCCGCCGGCTGCTCGACCTGCACCGCGACGCAGGCTCCGCGCTCGCGGCCGCGCTCCTCGCCCGCGACGGGCTGGAGGACGACGTCTGGCTGGTCGAGCCGATCCCGGCGGAGGTGCCGGCGGCGGCCACTGCGATTCAGGCCGAAACATTCGAGCCCGCCGTTCCCCCCCGGGGCCTCCGGATTCGTTCAGCCGCTGGTGTCAACCTCAGTCAATTAGCCAATGCCGCCAATGTCGGAGGCCGCGCTTCGACTAGCCGTCGACGAGCGTGAGCCCGAGTCTGGTTAGGGCGGCCTGCAAGTCCTCGTCCCCCTCGCTCAGGTTCTGGGACAGCTTCGGCTCGATTCGCGCGGGCTCGAAGATCGCCCAGTTCAGAAAGTCGTCACCTAGTCTGGAGAGATAGGCGATGCCGTCGAACCGCCGGCGCCCCTCGATGCTCATCGAAAAGATGGCCCTCGATATTTCTTGGGTGAACCGTCGGGGTGCCGCGAGACGGATCGACGAGCCATCCAAATCAGGGATGCCATAGTGGACGAGGCGATCAGCCATGGCTTCGCGGAGCCAGGCGAGGGACGCGCTATGACTCACGCTCACAAATTGGCCTTCAACGGAGGCTTCCCCTACGCGGCGATTCGTTAGCCAGCTCCGGGGCAGTTCGCCGGGCTGGATGGCCCGGGAGATGGCGCCCGCGTTATCGTCGATCTCCGCCAGGCCAGCGACGACTGTCGGGTCAGGACGGAATCGAGCGAGCGTCTCGATGAACGTCCCGAGGCGTTGACTGCATGCGTACATCACCCGGTAGAGACCTTCAGGGTCGTCCCATCGATTCCCGAAGGTGCCATCGGGCCTGGCATATGCCCACGGCGGCCACTCCCATTGATCGGGCCCTCGGCCCAGACGAAAGATCGCGCCGCTCGGACTCGTCGTTACCAGCTCGCTTGTCATCCTCCGACGACAAAAGCGCGTGCAGCCGCCACGACGTCGGGGCCCACCTCCTCGATGTCTCCTTCTCGAAGAAGCCGGGCCGGTGATCGATCATCGAGCTGTGGATTCAATCCCTGGAACCAGGCTTGCGCTACGCGCTCGTTGTCGTGATCCGCGATGAGATTGGCGACCCAAAGGGCCAGTCGGATACGTTGAGGCAACGGTTCGCGCGGGACATGACCCCCCTCGGCCCACTGGCGAACCGAACGCGTCTCGGTCACCCCGCAGATGTACGCGACGAGTTTTGGGCCCAGCAAGCGCGAAGCCTCGCTAACGGCGTCCTTCAGCTCGACTCTCATTGCTCGGTCGTAGACAGTCAGGTCAGGACGAGGTCGGGTGGCCGGCACCAGTTCCTCCCACACTACAGGTTTCTTCCACTATTTTTCCACACGTTATCCACATGAGATTGCAGCACTATAACGAACAAATCCCAAGGTTGTTACACCGGTAGTACCAGATGGGGTCGAGCTTCGGTGGAGTCCGGGGGACTGCAGAGCGATGCCCCGCCGCAGCCCTGGCGCCGCCGAGGCGGTTCAGCCGCTGGAGCTGTCGACCGCGATCCGGTAGCCGACGCCGCGGACGGCCACGATTGCCGGCCCGCCCTGCGCCTCAACCTTGGACCGCAATCGGGCGAGATGCGGCTTCAGCCACAGCAGGTCCGGGTCGCTCTCCGCCGGCCAGCCGGCTCGTGCCAGCTGGAGGTGGGGGACCAGGTCGCCGCCCGCGCGCACCAGGGCCTCCAGGAGCCGGAACTCCGTGGGCGTCAGCTGGAGCGGCGTGCCGCGGACACGGGCGTCGTGACGGCCCGGGTCCAGTGCGAGCTCGCCGGCCGCGACCGGCCCGGGGCCGCCGCCGCCCATCGAGCGGTCCGCGCGGCGCATCACGGCCGCGATCCGGGCCAGCAGCTCTGCCTTGCCGAACGGCTTGACGAGGTAGTCGTCCGCGCCGATGCCGAGCGCCTTGACCTTGGCTTCCTCCGCGCTCTCGCCGGACACGACCAGGATCGGCGCGGCGCCGACGGCGCGCATCTGGCCGGCCACGGTGAAGCCGTCCGGTCCCGGCATCGCCAGGTCGAGCAGCACGAGATCCGGCGCTTCCTCGCGGAAACGCTTGACGGCCGTGATGCCGTCGTACGCGGTGATGACCTGGTGGCCTTCGGTGCCGACGAGCGCGGTGATCGCGCCGACCATGGCCGGGTCGTCGTCCACGACGAGGATCCGCAGCGGCCGCTGGCTCATCGTCACGTGAGAGCCCAGAAGGTTGCGTTCATGGCCACAAGCCTAGACCGCCACGACGGCGGGCAGGGCGACGACGAAGCGCGCCCCGACGGGCTCGGCTGGCTCGCACCACAGGCGGGCGCCCATCGACTCGCCCAGGCGCTTGGCCGCATACAGCCCGATGCCGGATCCGCGCGCGGTGCGGGTGTCGCGTCGCGCGTAGGGCTCGAAGATGCGGTCGCGCCACTCGGCGGGGATACCCGGTCCCTCGTCGCTCACGCCCAATCGCACGACGCCCTCGACGAGGCGCCAGTCGATGGAAATGGTCGATTCGGGCGGGGCGTACTTGACGGCGTTCTCCACGAGGTGCTCGATCATCTGGCGCAGCCGCGGCGGATCGGCCAGGACCTGCAGCCGAACGCTGGGCCGAACCTCCAGCCGATGCTGCCGCAGGATGGGCGCCAGCCCACCGACGACGTCCGCCACGAGCCCGCCGACGTCGGTTGGCTGCACGGACGCGGGCTGGTCCGGGACGATGCGCACGGAGGCCAGGATCGAGTCGACCAGCCGGTCCAAACGCTCGATCTGCTCCAGCGCCGCCCGATGCCACGCGGCACGCTCCGCGCGGCGCTCCGGGTCCCGCGACTCGCGCCCCTCGAGTGGCGGATCGTCGGCCAGCAGGTCCGCGTAGGCCCGAACCACCGCCAACGGCGTCCGCAGCTCGTGCGTCACGAGGGCGATGACCTCGCTGCGCGCCTCGTCGATGCGGGTGAGGTCCGCCGCCCGCGCCTCCGCCTCGCGCTGCTGGCGGCCCTTCTCGACGATTCCGGCAAGGAGATCCGCGATCGCCCGCAGCTGGGCGACGTCGACCGTCGTGAACTCGCGCCGCTGCTCGGTCTGCACGTTGAGCACGCCAACCGTCTGGTTGTGCCAGGTCAGCGGCACGGACAGCATCGAAGCGACGAACCGCCGCTGGTCGATGCCGCGGACCCACAGGAAGCGCCGGTCCTGGCCGACGTCCGGGATGACCAGCGGCTTGCGTTTGGCGGCCACGCGGCCGGTCACGCCTTCGCCGAACGGCACACGGGCGCGGCCGATCTGGTAGCGGTCGAGGCCATTGGTCGCAGCGAGCGTCAGGTACGCTCCGTCCCGATCGAGCAGGTAGAGCGAGGAGACATCGGCGTGCAGGGCGTCGCGGGTCCCGTCGACGACCGTCTCGAGCAGCTCGTCCCACGTCCGGGCCGTGGTCGCCAGGCGCGCGACGCGGTGGAGGAATCGCAGCTGCTCGAGCTGCTCAGCGCCCGCCTGGGGAGCCACGTCCGTCGCCGCCACGGAAGTCACGATACAAGCGTAGGGATCGGGGCGGCGTCCGAAGGTTGCGTCCCGGTCGCGCCCCGGAGCCGGAACGGTGGAGGAAGCCCGTGGCCACGGTGAGCGCCGCCAAGCCCGCCGTCGGGCC
>JALZAF010000007.1 GCA_030948505.1 Chloroflexota bacterium | reverse complement strand
GACATCGAGCGCGCGGCGCGGCTGCTGGCGGAGGCCAGGCGGCCAGTCATCGTCGCCGGGGGCGGGGCGATCGGTGCCGAGGCGCACGACGGCGTGCGGGCGCTGGCGGAGCGACTTGGCGCGCCCGTGGTCACTACCTGGAACGGCAAGGGCGCGATCGACGAGTCGCACGAGCTGGCGGCGCTGACGATCGGCGACACGGCGTCCAGCTGCGGCAACGAGCTGGCGGCGAGCGCCGACGTCCTGCTGTCGGTGGGCTGCCGGTTCACCGACTGGTCGGCCTCCTCGTATCGCAAGGGGGTGACCTTCTCGATCCCACCTTCGAAGCTCATCCAGCTCGACATCGACGCCCGCGAGATCGGCAAGAACTACCCGGTCGCGGTGCCGCTGGTCGGCGATGCGCGGGCCGGTCTCGAGGACCTGCTCGCGGCCCTCGGGTCTGGCGGCGGCCCGAAGACCTACCGCGGCAGCGCCTACTTCGAGGAGATCCAGCGCCGCAAGGCAGCCTGGTTCGAGCGGCTCGAGGTCAAGTCCGGCGCTACTGCCACGCCGATGACGATGGCCCGCGCCGTCCGCGAGATCCAGGCCGCGACCCGTGATGACGCCATCGTGGTCACCGGCGCGGGCTTGCCGCAAGGCATGGTCAAGCAGCGCTGGGTGACCCGCCTGCCGCGAACCCACATCACGTCGGGCGGGTTCTCGACGATGGGCTTCGAGCTGCCGGCGGCGATCGGCGCCCAGCTGGCCCACCGCGACCGCCAGGTCGTGTCGATTTCCGGCGACGGCAGCTTCCTGCAGTCGATGCAGGAGCTCGCCACTGCCGCGATGCTCGACGTGCCGGTTTGCCAGGTGATCCTGGACAACTCCGGCTGGATCAGCATCAAGGGCGGCCAGGAGACGTTCTTCGAACGCGCCGCGGCGACCGACTTCACGCGCCGGGGCGAGCTCTACTCGCCCGACTTCCGGGCGATCGGCGAGGCGTTCGGGCTGCACGCGGAGCTGGTCACGGATCCGGCCGCGGTCTGCCCGGCGGTGAAACGCGCGCTGGCGTCGGGCGGTCCGTCGGTCGTGGCAATCAAGGTCGATCGCGACCTGGAACGGGCCGGACCCGACAAGACCGGCTGGTGGGACGTTCCCGTTTCGGAAGCCCACCCGAAACAGCGCGCCGAGCAGCTCGCCGGGCGGGCCGAGGAGCAGCATCTGTGAGCCCGGGCAGCGCCGCCCTCCAGCGCGAGCAGGTCCGTCGCGCGTTGCGACGACCGGGCGACGCCCTGTCGCGAGCCTGCATCGGAACCGTGCCGATCCTGTGGAACAACGTCGACCAGCCGGACCTGGCGCCAGCCGTCGACGCGGCCAAGGTCCTCGACGATATCGCCCGCACCGGCTACGAAGGCACCCAGCTGGGCAACGGCTTTCCTCGCGGCGAGGCGCTCCGGGCGATGCTCGCCGAGCGCGGCCTGCGACTGGCCGAGGTCTACGTGTCGCTCCCCTGCTCGGCCGACGGCCCGGCCGACGACGCGCTGGACGTCGGTCGGGAGCGGCTCGCCCTGCTCCACGAAGGCGGCGGCGACGTGCTCACCCTGGCCATCCTCGGGTCACCCGAGCGGTCGCGGGTGTCCGGCCGGGCCGACGCGCCCGACGCCCCGCGCCTGACCGACGATGCGTGGGCGCGGCTGGCCAGCGTCGTGGACGTCCTGGCCGGCGAGGCCGTCGCGGCCGGCCACGAGGCTGCCTTCCACCAGCACGCGGGCACGTTCATCGAGACGCCAGGGGAGATGGATCGCCTGCTCGAGCTGACCGACCGCCAGGTGCTGGGGGTGTGCTTCGACCTCGGTCACTGGACCGTGGCCGGTGGCGATCCCGTCGCCGCCCTGCGGCGCTACGGCCGGCGAGTTCGGCACGTGCATCTGAAGGATGTCGACGCTGAGGTGCTCGCCGACCTGCGGGCCGGTCGCATCCCCGACCTCGACGCGGCCATCCGGGCCCGCCTGTTCACCGAGCTGGGGGCCGGGGTGCTCGACCTGATGGGCGTCCTGTCAGTCCTGGCGAAACGCGACTACAGCGGCTGGCTGATGGTCGAGCAGGACAGCGGCTGGGGGCCAGCGGCGGAGAGCGCGGCGATCGGACGGCGGGTGCTGGCCGAGGCGTTGCGCCAGGTCGGGCGCGCCGGCGCCACCTGAGGCGCTGACGAAGAGGGAGGATCGGACGAGGATGCGCATCGCACTCGTCGGTGCGGGCCGGATCGGGACGCTTCACGCGCGCCTGCTGTCGGAGACGGCCGGAGTCGACGAGCTGGTCGTGGCCGACGCCATGGCCGATCGCGCCGCGACCGTCGCCGCGGAGGTGGGTGCGAAGGCGGCCGCCTCGATCGACGCGGCCATGGACGGCGCCGACGCGGTGGTCATCGCCGCGGCCACGAACGCCCACGCCGAGCTCATCCGGGCCGCGCTCGCCCGCCGCCTGCCGACGTTCTGCGAAAAGCCGCTCGCCCTCGACCTGGGCGACACGATCGCCCTGGCGGCGGAGATCGAGCGCGCCGGCGTTCCCTTCCAGCTCGGCTTCCAGCGCAGGTTCGATGCCGCCTATCGGGAGGCCCGAAGACTGGTCGAATCGGGTGAGCTGGGGACGCTGTACGCGGTTCGCCTTGCCGGACATGACCCGGCGCCCCCGCACGAGTCGTACATCCCCGCTTCGGGCGGGCTATTCCGCGACTTCTCGATCCACGACTTCGACGTCCTGCGCTGGCTGACCGGCGACGAGGTGGCGGAGATCTATGCCGACGGCGCCGTTCTGGGCTTCGAGGTGTTCGCCAGGTACGGCGATGTCGACACCGCGGCGGCGACGCTCCGGCTCGCCGGCGGAGCCCTGGCCGTCATGACCGTCGCCCGCCACGATCCGCTCGGCTACGACATCCGGACGGAGCTGTTCGGATCGAAGGACAGCGTTGCCGTGGGCCTCGGGCCACGCATGCCGCTGCGGTCCGTCGAGCCGAGCGTGCCCCCACCGGGCGGACCGGTATGGCAGAACTTCCTGGTCCGCTTTGAGGACGCCTACCGGGCCGAGTTCGCCGCCTTCGTCCGGGTTGCCCGCGGGGAGCTGCCCAGCCCGTGCACGCCGCGCGACGGCGTGGAGGCGCTGCGCATCGCCGAGGCGGCGACCCTGGCCGTCAAGGAGCACCGGATCGTCAAGCTGGCGGAGATCCCACGGTGACCAACTTGTCCTTGGACTTTACCTTGCGCCCCGGCGGGCCTAGCATCGCCGCGGGTCGAAAGGAGGTGGCCTCTCGCTGGCGTCCGTCTACCGCCGGGCGAGTGCGATCGTCACGTCCCCGCGACTGAGGTTAGGAGAGGCCGCCGATGTTCGGCGCCCGCTCGATGGAGGAGATCAACGGAATGAAGCTTCGCAAGGTCCTCGCGGGCCTCGGCATCGCCGCGCTCATGCTGGCCGCCTGTAACGCGGTTCCAGCCGGGTCCGGCACCACAAGCGGCGGGAAGGGTCCCGACGGGGCGCTCGTCAAGCGCAGCGACATCAAGATCGAGGTCGTGACCCACGGCCAGGCGATCGACGGCTTCTGGGGCGTCGTCCGCAATGGCTTCAAGGCCGGCGCCGCCGACATGGGCGTGACCTATAACTACAACGCGCCTGCCGCCGAGAGCGACATGCCGGCGATGTCGGCGCTGATCGACGCGGCCGTGGCCAAGAAACCGACCGGCCTCGTCGTGTCGATCCCGAACCCGGACGCCCTCAGCCCAGCGATCAAGAAGGCCGTCGCGGCCGGCATTCCGGTCGTGTCGATGAACTCGGGTTCCGACGTCTTCAAGAGCCTCGGCATCCTCGCCCACGTGGGCCAAACCGAGTTCCAGGCCGGCCTCGGCGCAGGCCAGCGGTTCAAGGACGCCGGCGTCAAGAACGGTGTCTGCTTCAACCAGGAAGTCGGCAACCAGGCGCTCACGCTCCGCTGCAACGGGTTTTTCACCGGGCTCGGCCTGGCTGACCCGAAGGCGGGCAAGGTCCTGACCGGCAAGATCTCCGATCCTGCCGGCATGCAGGCCACGATCGCTGCTGCCATCCAGACCGATCCAACGATTGACGGCCTCCTGACCCTCGGCCCGTCGGTCGCCAACCCGGCGCTCGCAGCCGTGACCGCTTCCGGCAAGAAGATCCATCTCGCGACGTTCGACCTCAGCGCCGACGTGCTCACGGCGATCAAGGACGGCAAGATGGACTTCGCCATCGACCAGCAGCAGTTCCTGCAGGGCTATCTGCCGATCGTGATCCTCACGAACTACGCAGAGACCCGCAACCTCCCGACAGGCGATGGCACCGGTCTGATCATGACCGGCCCGGGCTTCGTCACCCAGAAGGATGCCGCGAACGTCATCGCGCTCGCGGCCAAGGGTCTTCGCTGATCTGAGCTTCCCGCGTCGGTTCTCCGACGCGTCCTCGGAGGGGTCGGGTCCACACCCGGCCCCTCCTCGATCTACCGGAGACTGCGATGGCGACGACCACAGCGAGCGCGGGTCCAGCGCCCGCGCGACTTCGAAGCGTCTCGTTGACCCAGCGCCTGCTGGCGAGGCCAGCGGCGGGCGCGCTGCTCATCGTCGTCTTCGTGTTCATCGTTTTCGCCCTGCTCTCCGCGTTGCGCGGCAGCACGGCGTTCCTGTCGATCCCGGGGGTGCTGAATTACGTCGGCGTCGCGTCCCAGGTCGGGATCGTCGCCACCGCGGTCGCCCTGCTTATGATCGCCGGCGAATTCGACCTGTCGGTTGGGTCCCTGGTCGGCTTCTCCGGGATCATCATCGGCATTGGCTCGACGATCTGGGGCCTCCCGATCTGGCTGTCGATCCTGATCTCGATGGCGCTCACCACGGGCCTCGGCGTGCTCAATGGATTGATCGTGGTCCGGACAGGATTGCCGTCGTTCATCGTCACCCTCGCGACGATGTTCATCATCGCCGGACTTTCATCGGTCCTGGTCCTGGGGCTCACGAGCATCACCTTCATTCGGATCGCACCCGAACTGATCGCGGCGGATCCCCTCGCCCAGTTCTTCAACTGGAAGCTGTCGTTCAAATTCGACCTGGCCACGTCCGACCTGTACGTCTCGGTGGTCTGGTGGATCCTGATCGCGGCCGTCGGCGCCTACATCCTTGGTCGTCGCAAGTTCGGCAACTGGATCACCGGCGTCGGTGGGTCGCCGAGCGCCGCGCGCAACCTCGGCGTCCCGGTCGCCCGCGTCAAGATCACGCTCTTCGCGGCGACGGCGTTCTCGGCATCGATCCTGGCGGCCTGCCAGAGCATGCAGTTTGCGTCGGCCGACATCCAGCGCGGCGGCGGCTATGAGCTGACGGCGATCACGATGGCCGTCATCGGCGGCTGCCTGTTGACGGGCGGCTATGGCTCGGTCGTCGGGACCGCCCTCGGCGCCCTCGCCCTCGGTATGGCCAACATCGGGATCGTGTACGCCTCGATCAATGCGGACTGGTACAAGATCGCGATCGGTGCCTTGCTGCTGGCAGCCGTCGTCCTCAACAACTGGATCCGGCGCCGCTTCGCCGGGCTGCGCTGAGCGAGGTGATGTGATGCAGTCGACGACGGCTCCAGCGACCAGGAAACCCGCACCCGCAGACGGACCGGCCCTGCTCGAGGCGCGCGATGTGTCGAAGTTCTTCGGCGCCGTCATCGCCCTCGAAGGCGTGTCGCTCGAGGTGCGGGCCGGTCGGGTGAACTGCCTGCTCGGCGACAACGGCGCCGGCAAGTCGACCCTGATCAAGATCCTGTCCGGGGTCTATTCGCCGGACGTTGGCACGCTCGCCGTCGACGGCCAGCCGGTGCAGTTCAACTCGCCCCGCGACGCGCTCGACGCGGGCATCGCGACGGTCTACCAGGACCTGTCGGTGATGCCGCTGATGAGCATCAGCCGCAACTTCTTCCTGGGCAACGAGCCGACGAAGGGCATCTGGCCGTTCAAGCGCTTCGACTCCGGGCGAGCCGCGACAGTGGCACGCGAGGAGATGAAGAACATCGGCATCGACGTGCGTGACACGGAGCAGCTCGTGGGAACGTTGTCGGGCGGCGAGCGCCAGACGCTGGCCATCGCGCGGGCCGAGTATTTCGGGGCGAAGGTCCTCATCCTCGACGAGCCCACCTCGGCGCTGGGTGTCAAGGAATCGGCGATCGTGCTGCGACACGCGATCTCGGCCCGCAACAAGGGCCTCGGGGTCATCTTCATCACCCACAACGTGCAGCACGCGCTGCCGATCGGCGACTCCTTCACGATCCTCAACCGCGGCCGCTCGGGCGGCACGTTCAAGCGAGGCGAGCTCAACGCCGCGGAGCTGCACCGGATGATGGGCGGCGGGGCGGAGCTGGAGGAGCTGCAGGCGGACCTCGAGATGCTGGCCAGGCGCGAGGCCGCCGGCGAGGACGTCCCGACCGTTCCGCTGGCAGAGCCGCTGGCGGGCGAGGTGTTCGGCGAGACCAGGCACTTCTGAGGCCGACCATGGCCACCACCATCGCCGACGTCGCCACCCGGGCCGGCGTGTCGACGGCCACGGTCAGCCGTGTGCTGGCCGGCCGGGGGGGAGCGCGGCCGGAAACGCGCGAACGGATCATCGCCTCCGCCCGCGAGCTGGGCTACCGACCGTCCGGTGTTGCCCGATCGCTGAAGCTGCAGACGACGCGCACCCTGGGGCTCGTCATCACCGACATCGGCAATCCCTTCTTTCCCGAGCTAGTGCGCGCCGTCGAGGACGCGGCGCGTGCCCGGAGCTACGCGGTCCTGCTGTGCAACGCGGGTGAGGACGGTGAGCGTGAGGCGGCCTACCTGGAGTTGCTCGCAGAACGCCGCGTCGACGGCATCGTCATCGCCTCGAGCGGGGTCGGCGTGCGACACGGGGCGTGGCTGGCGAAGGCGCCTCTGCCCGTCGTGCTCGTCAACTGCGCGTCACCGGCGGCGTCCCTGCCGACGATCCTGAGCGACAACCGGCTGGGCGCGCGACTGGCGGTCGAGCACCTCATCTCGCTGGGCCATCGTCGGATCGGGCACATCAGCGCCCCGAGCCGAAACGAGGCCGCGGCCGAGCGACTCGAGGGGGCACGCGAAGCCTTTCGCGGGGCCAGCCTTGATCCGGCCGACCTGCTGGTGGCAGAGGGCGATGGCCACGTGGCCGGCGGTGCGGCGGCGGCGCATCTGCTGCTGGATCGCGAGCCGGCACTCAGCGGCATCTTCGCCTACAACGACCTCAGTGCCATCGGCGCGGTGCGCACGATCCGCGGCCGCGGGCTGACTGTTCCTGGCGACGTCAGCGTGGTCGGCTTCGACGACGTCGATCTCGCGGCCTACGCCGACCCGCCGTTGACGACGGTCGCCCAGCAGACGGCGCGGATGGGGCGCTGGGCCGTGGGCCAGTTGCTCGACCGGCTCAGCGGGGATGGCCATCCTCCGCCGGAGACCGTCCTGCTGCCGGTTCGCCTCGAGATCCGCGGCTCGACCGGGCCGGCGCAACTCGACCGCGCCCGGCC
>JALZAF010000346.1 GCA_030948505.1 Chloroflexota bacterium | reverse complement strand
TGGCACGGGTGATCCCCACGTACGCCAGGCGGCGCTCCTCCTCCAGCTCCTTCTCGTCGTCCAGCGCCCGGCTGTGGGGGAAGATCCCCTCCTCCAGGCCGGCGATGAAGACGACCGGGAACTCGAGGCCCTTTGCGGCGTGCAGCGTGATCAGCGTCGCCGCGTCCTGGTTGCCCTCGTACGAGTCCTGATCGGCGACCAGGGCGGTTTCCTCGAGCAGGCGGTCGAGGGCATCCTCCGGCGACAGGTCGTCGTAGCGGGTTGCCACGGAGCGCAGCTCGAGCAGGTTGGCCCAGCGCTCCTCGCCGTCCTCCGAGCCGTCGGCCAGCATGGCCCGGTAGCCGGACGCCTCCAGCACCTCGTCCAGCAGCTCCGGCAGGGGCAGCGCCCCCACTCGGCTCCGCAGTCGGCGGACGAGGGCGGCGAACTCCGCCAGCGAGTTGCGGGTTCGCGGCGCCAGCCCCTCGACCTCGCCGCGGGCGGCCCGTTCGATGGCTTCCCAGGCAGGAACGTCCTCCCGCGTGGCGACGGATCGCAGCACCTCGATCGTCTTGTCGCCGATCGCCCGTGCCGGCACGTTGATGATTCGCTCGAAGCTCACCACGTCCGTGTCGGAGCGAAGGATGCGCAGGTAGGCGAGCGCGTCCTTGACCTCGCGCCGGGCATAGAACCGGGTCCCCCCGACGAGCTGGTAGCGGATGCCATAGCGAAGGAACGCCTCCTCGATGGCCCGGGACTGGGCGTTCATGCGGTACATGACGGCGACGTCCTGGGCCCGGAACCGGCCGTCCACGTCATCCGCCTTGCGGGTCAGGGCGGAGCCGCGCCCGCCGACGAGGCCCTCGACCTGGCGGGCGATCCACTCCGCCTCCTCCTCCTCGTTGTAGGCCTCGAAGCGCTGGATGGGCAGGCCGCCGGCGTTCTCCGTCCACAGCTTCTTGTCGGTCCGCTCCGTGTTGCGCGAGACGACGGCGTGGGCGGCGTCGAGGATCAGCTGGGTCGAGCGATAGTTGCGCTCGAGCTTCACGACCGTGGCGTCGGGCCAGTCGCGCTCGAAGTCGAGGATGTTGCGCAGGTCGGCGCCGCGCCAGCGGTAGATCGACTGGTCGTCGTCACCGACCACGGCGAGGTTGTGATAGTTCGCGGCCAGCGCGCGGACCCACAGGTACTGCGGCCGGTTGGTGTCCTGGTATTCGTCCACGTGGAGGTAGCGCCAGCGGTCCTGGTAGCGGGCCAGCACCGCTGGTGCCTCGTCGAACAAGCGGACCGCCTCGAGAAGGAGGTCGTCGAAGTCGAGCGCGCCCACCTTGCGCAGCCGCGCCTGGTAGCGAACCGCGAGCCGGGCGATCGTCCGTTCGTGGCGATTGACGGCGTTGGCGTCGAGGAAGGCCGGATCGAGCATCTCGTTCTTTGCCCGGCTGATCGCCCCCAACACGGCCGATGGCCGGAATTCGCCGGTCAGCGGCAGGTCCTCCTCGCGCAGGATCTGCTTCATCAGGGCGGCCTGGTCGTCCGTGTCGTAGATGACGAAGCGGCGGTCGATCCCGATCGCCTCGCCGTCGCGCCGCAGGACGCGGGCACAGAGCGCGTGGAAGGTGCCCGCCTGGACGTCCCGGCCGGGCTCGCCGACGAGGGAAATGATCCGGTCGCGCAGCTCGGCCGCGGCCCTGTTGGTGAACGTGACCGCCAGGATCTGCCACGGCCGGACGCCCGTGACACCGATCAGGTAGGCGATCCGATGAGCCAGGACGCGCGTCTTGCCGCTGCCCGCGCCGGCCAGGATCAGCAACGGCCCTTTGGTCGTCGTGACCGCCCGCGCCTGCTCCGGATTGAGCCGGCCCACGATTGCCGCCGCGCGTTCCTGGACAGCCGCGGCGGCGGCCGCCTCGCGCGCTGCGATGGCAGCCGGATCGGCCGTCTGCGGCCCCTCGCCGGTGGGTGCGTCGCGCATCCACGCGGGCTCGTCCGGGGCGGCCACGGCGCTCGATTCGAGGTCCGCGAAGGCCGTTCCCGGGTCGTCCGGGGCATCCGCGACGGCACGGCCTCGACGGCCGCGACGGGTGGTGGGGCTCACCCGTTCATTGTAGGCGGGCGCGCTGAGCCGGACCTTCGCGGGGCCCGACTCCGGGGGGCGCGAAATGGCCTGCCGGGGCCCCGCTTCCGTCCGCGGCTTAGTCGAGGGTCAGGGGACGATCTGGTCCGCCGGCGGCGCCGAAACGTTGACCGCCTGGTCATAGGTCAGCGTCAAGGTGAGGCTGCCCTTGCCCGTGGCGCCAGCGTCGACGGCGACGACGGTCTTAACCGGCCGAAGGTTGTCGGTCTGCGACCAGACATCGATCGTCACACTGACCGGCGCGCTGGACGAAGTCGCCGTCGGAGTCGCCGCGGGACTGGCCGTCGAGCTCATCGCCGCGAGGTCCTTGTCGCTGAAGGTCAGGACGATGTGATAGCAGTCCTTGTCGCCGCACTTCTCGTTGGCGGCCTTGGTCGGCGGGGTCGGCAGCTTGTCCAGGGCGGCCTTGATCTTGTCGATTGCCATGGCGGGGTCGGCCGCGATGGCACTTGGATTGGCACCGGGCTGGGAGATGTCGGTCTTCTTGTACTTGCCGGTCGGGTCGGCCCCGAGCGTGCTGGCCAGGGGGCCCGTGATCTTGTAGTAGGCGGCGTTGTCGACGTAAAGCACCTCGGCGGTCGTGCCGAGCAGGGATGGCGCGCTGACCGCGAAGCGGCCCTTCTTGCCCGCGATGTCGTACGCGGCGTCGAGCGTCGTGCCCTTCAGGTCGATCGTCCCGCTGCCGGGGATCGTGGCGGTTCCGGTCAGCTCACCGTGGACGGTGATCGTCTTGATGTCCTTGAGCGACAGGACGGTGCGGGCCAGGATGTCCTTGGGGTCCGACAGGGCGGGCACGGCCGGTGCGCCCTGGCACGCGACGAGGGCGAAGACGCCGATGATGGCGAGGATCGCGGGGAGACGGCGGGGCATGGTTCCTCCGAAGGGGGGCGATTGGTTGGCCGACCGCGGGGTAGCCTGACCTGCCCCTGCCCGGCTGTCAAATGGTCAGGAGTCACCCCCCGGAGCGGGCCAGCCGGGTGCCACGGGCGCGGCAAAGAGAAGAGCCCGGGCCGCTGGGCCCGGGCTCTTCGCGCTTGAGTTGGGTAGGACCTAGA
>JALZAF010000301.1 GCA_030948505.1 Chloroflexota bacterium | reverse complement strand
ACGCGGCCGCGTTCGTCGAACGGGAAGCCCGGCGCGGGCGGGGATACAGCGGCCTCATCCTCGATCCGCCGAGCTACGGGCACGGCCCCGGGGGCCGGACATGGCGGCTGGAGAAGGACCTCGACGGCCTGCTCGCGACCTGTCTCCGCGTCAGCGGCGCCGGGCCCGCGTTCGTGCTGCTCACGGCCCACACGCCTGGCATCGGAGGTGAGCGGCTGGCGGGATCCCTGGCCCGCGCGCTCGCCGGCGCCATCGGGCCCGCGCGGGGGAAGATGGAGTCCGGGGAGCTCGTGCTGAACGCCAAGAGCGGGGCGCGGCTGCCACTCGGCTCGTTTGCTCGCTGGAGTGGAGCTGCACGCCCGGCCGGCGCGCGATGATGGCGACGTGACCGGCCAGGCCATCGCGAGCCCATCCAATCCGCACGTCAAGGCGGCCGCTCAGCTGCGCAATCGGCGTGACCGCGAGCGGACCGGCCTGACGATCGTCGACGGTGCCCGCGAGCTGCTTCGCGCCATCGACGCGGGCGTGACCGTCGAGGACGTGTTCGTGTGCGAGGCGCTGGTGCGATCCGACGACGCGCGAGCGGCGGTGGTCGCCGCCACGCAACGGGCGAGGCGCCTGTTCCAGGTGTCGATGGCGGCCTTCGAGAAAGTAGCTTTCGGCGACCGCGCTGAAGGCGTCGTCGCGGTGGTGCGCGTGCCGGCCACGGCGCTTTCGGATCTGAATCTGCCGCCGGACCCGCTCGTCGCCGTCCTCGAGCGGATCGAGAAGCCGGGCAACCTCGGCGCGGTCCTGCGAAGCGCCGATGGAGCCGGAGCCGATGCCCTCGTCGCGGCCGATCCCGGCACGGACCTATTCAACCCCAACACGATCCGGGCCAGCCTGGGAGCCGCCTTCGCCATGCCACTGGCGAGCGCCTCGAGCGCCGACACGCTGGCGTTCTTGCGCGCTGCCGGGATGAGGATCGTCGCTGCCCGCGTGGATGCCGAAACCGCGTATACGGACGCAGACCTGCGTGGTCCGCTCGCCATCGCCCTTGGCGCCGAGGCCGACGGATTGTCCGGCGCCTGGTCCGGGCCGGACGTCATGGCCGTCCGTCTGCCAATGCTCGGTGTGGGTGACAGCTTGAACGTTTCGGTCGCCGCCGCCATCCTCCTCTACGAGGCTCGTCGCCAACGCGGACCAACGGTACTGAGGACCACGTGAAGCCGGTCGACTTCGCGATCATCGGCGCGGGACCCGCTGGCGAGGCGGCGGCCAACATGGCGCGCGAACGTCGCGCGACGGTTGCCATCGCGGACCGCCTGTGGTTCGGTGGCAGCTGCCCGTATATCGGGTGCATCCCGTCGAAGTCGCTGTTGAACGCCGCGGCCCGCCATGCCTGCGGCGACGACTATCCGTGGGGGCGGGCATCGGCGCGCCGGGACTTCATGATCAACCGCGCGCCGGACGCCGACGAGCCCGACGACTCCAGTCACGTCAAGGCGCTCGAGAAAGCCGGTGCGGTCACCTATCGCGGCACGGCGCGAATCGCCGGCGTCGGTCGCGTCGAGGTTCGCCACGGCGACAGCAGCGAGACGATCGAGGCCCGCAACGTCATCGTCGCGGTCGGCTCGGGCACCAAGATGCCGGAGCTCGAGGGACTGGACAAGACCCGGATCTGGACGAACCGCGAAGCCACCCTCACCCGCGAGCTGCCGAAAAGCCTGCTCGTGCTGGGCGGCGGCCCGACCGGCTGCGAGCTGGCCCAGGTCTTCGTCCGCTTCGGCGTGCCGACGACGATCGTGCAGTCGGGACCGCGCCTCATGCCGACCGACCATCCCCGGAACGCGGAGGCGGTCGAGGCCGGGCTGCTGGCCTCGGGCGTGAAGATCCGGAAGGGCGCGCGAGCCTTCCGGGCGAGGGCAGGGGCCGGGCCGGATGGCTCCGACCTCGTCGAGCTCGACGACGGCTCTTCCGCGTCCGGGCACGCGATCCTGCTGGCGGTTGGGCGCACATTCCCCATCGACGATCTCGGGCTCGAGCACTACGGGATCGACACGACCGGCCGGACGCCGTTCCCCCGCGACGGCCGGCTGCGCATCGCGGACGGGCTCTATGTCGTGGGCGACGTCGCAGGGCCGGAGCTCCACACGCACCAGGGCCACTACCAGGGCGAGCTGGCGGTGCGGATGGCACTGGGCGAGCCCGTTGAGCCCGACTATCGGGCGTTGCCGCGGGCGACGTACACGGACCCCGAAGCCGCCTTTGTCGGGCGGACGCTGGAGCAGGCGCGTGAGGCCGGCATCGACGCATTCGAGCTGGTGGCCGACTTTCCCAGGACGTCCAAGGGATACTCCGTCGAGGCGACGACGGGCCACGTCACGATCATCGTCGACGCAAAATCGCGGCGGCTCGTCGGCGCGGCGATGGCGACACCGGATGCGTCCGCGGCGATCCACGAGTGTGTCCTCGCGATCAAGGCGGACGTGACGATCGACGTCCTCGCGGAAACCATCCACGCGTTCCCGTCGACGTCGCGCATCTTCAACGGCCTGTTCGCCGACGCGCGCCGGAAGCTGGACGGATCCCGCCCGACCGCCTGACGGCTTCGAGTGCTACGACTCGAACGCCACCGAACCATCGACGAGCACGAGCCTTGGTCTGGCCGCCGCGAGACCACCGGACGGCTCGACGGGCACATCGAGCGCGGCCGCCGGGATGACGATCAAGTCAGCGCGTTGGCCCGCGACCAACCGGCCGCGATCGCGTTCGGCTGCGGTGACGGCCGGCCCGATGCACGCGGCCCGGATGGCCTGATCCACGGACAACGCGTTGCCCGGGCCGAAGACCGGTTCGCCGTCCCAGTGTTCGTCGCGCCGGGTGACGGCCATCGCCAGTCCCGGCCACGGATCGATCGGTTCGACGGGCGCGTCCGTGCCGAACGCCAGGGACGCGCCGGCGCCCGCCAGCGTGGCCCACGGATACCCGAACGCCTCTGCGCGCGCGCCCCACGACCGGCGTGCGGCGGGGGCATCGGATGAAAGGTGAATCGGCTGGACGGAGGCTGCAATGCCGGCCTGTCCGAATCGCGCGATGTCGACGGGATGCACGAGTTGCAGATGCTCCACGCGGGGCATGAGGGCGGCTCGACCGGTCGTCGGCTCGAGTGCATCGAGCGCCGCACGAACGGCCCGATCGCCGATCGCATGGATCATCGTGGCGACCCCCGCACTGGCAGCCGCTTCGGCCAGGCGCGCTAGCTCTCCGGGCTCGGTCATGAATATTCCGCGCTCCGTGCCGGACCGCAGCGGCCCGGCTTCGGGTTCGATCGGCTCGAGGAGGGCCGCTGTCTGCGACCCGAGGGTCCCGTCGGCGAAGAGCTTGAGCCAGCCGAAGCGGACTCGGCCGGCAGGTGGTCCTATCGGGTCGCCGCTCCTCAGGCCGGCCTCGACCGCGAAGGGCAGCTGCTCCTGGCGGATGCAGGCGTGGACGCGGATGGGTAGCGAGCCGGCGTCGGCGAGGCGGCGATAGGCGTCGAACGGGTCATCGAGGCCGGCCTGGAGCGTCAGCATGCCCGGGTCGTGCACGGCGACAACCCCCAACGCGATGAGCTCCGCCGCCACGGTCAGGATCCCCTGCTCCAGCTCCTCCACGGATGGCGCCGGGATGCGATCCGTGACCAGCCGCGCCGCGGATTCGTGCAGCACACCGCTGGGAGCGCCGTCCTGGTCGCGACGGATGATTCCGCCGGCCGGGTCCCCCGTCAGGCCATCCAGGCCCCCCAGCTTCAAAGCCGTTTCGCTCACCCACAGCGAGTGGTGGTCCTGCGCCCAGATTGCGATCGGCCGTCCCGGCGCGGCAGCTTCGAGGTCACGGGCGGTCGGCCAGCGGCCGAATCGGTCGACGTCCCAGCCGCGGCCCTGCAGCCATCGATCGGCGGGGAGTCGCTCGTGGGCTCGACGAAGCCTCGTCAGTCCGTCCTCGAGAGAGAGGCTCGTGAGATCCGGGCGGTCCGCGGCCAGCCGGCACTCGGCCAGGTGGAGGTGCGCGTCCGTCAGCCCGGGCAGCGCCACTTCGTCGGGGGCCAGCTGAATCCGGCGCGTCCGGGGCCCGGCGAGCGCCGCGACCTCCCAGGCCTTGCCCGCCGCGACGACGCGGCCTCCGCTGACCGCCAATGCCTCGACCCAGCCGAGCCCGGTGTCGCCGGCAAGCGTGGCGATCCGGCCCTCGATGACGAGGTCCGCGGGCACGGTGTCAGACCGGATCTGCGAGAAGCCCGGCCAATCCTTGGTGGTCGAGGCCCGCACCGATGCCGAGGGCGAGTGCGACGCGTGCCTTCGGGCCGCCGAGGTAACCGGCGAGCATGGCCCCGGCCTTGACCCACGTCGCGCCGCCACCCGGGAAGGCATAGCCGGAGCCGACCTGACCAGCGGGACAGCGCGTGGTCAGTGCCACCGGCAGACCGGCCGCCATCGCCCGCGAGCAGGCATCCAGCAGATGGCGCGAAGTGTTGCCGGCACCGGTCGCCTCGACGACGAAACCATCCGCGCCCGCGGCGAGCGCGGCATCGACCAGCGAACCGTCCATCGCCACGTGGGCGGTGATGAGGTGGACGCGCTCGGCCGCGCGTTGCGTCGCGACGTGGCGCCGTCCGGCGCGGTGGCGCAGGACGACGACGCGATCGCCCTCGACCCGCCCGAGCGGCCCGAGATTGAGGCTGCGGAACGTCTCGAGCGACGACGCGTGGGTCTTGGTCACGTCGTCCGCGGCATCGATCGAGCTGGCGAGCACGACGACCACGCCCTGGTCGCGCAGCACGGGCGCGGCCGCGCAACGGACGGCGTCGCGCAGGTTGGCGGGCCCGTCGTAGCCGGGCTGGCTCGCGGAACGCATCGCGCCCGTGACCACCACCGGCTTCGGCGTCGTCAGCACGAGATCGAGGAAGAAGCCGGTTTCCTCGATCGTATCCGTGCCCTGCACGACGACGCAGCCATCGACACGGTCGGCCCGGAGCGCCGTCTCGACCGCGGCCGCCAGCCCGAATAGATCGGAGAACGTGAAGTGGCTGGCCGGGGTGAGGCCCCGATCGATCGGCACGACCTCCGCGATCTCGTCCAGGCCAGGAGTGCGGGCCAGGATCGCCGCGCCGTCCAGGGTGGGCACGTTGCCGCCCGCGACCGGATCCGCCTGCATGCTGATCGTGCCGCCAGTGAAGATCACGGCGACGGTGCTCACCGGCCGGCGAGCTCCGCGGCGGCGGCTTCGGTCACGACCGCTTCGGTGGTAGCGACTTCGGGTTCGGTGGTCGTCTCGACCCCGGGCCGCGACTGGACCGGCTCGACTGGTTCGGCTTCGCCGTGGTGGGCCATCTTGTCGTAGGTGACCGGGCCCTGGCGGGCACCGACGCGCCATAACGCCGCCGGCACCGCGGCCAGCCAGACAATCCCGAACAGGGCGAGCCTGACGGATCGGCCCAGGCGCTCGACGAGCGACAGCGCTGACCCATCCGGCCGCGTCTCCCAGCGCAGTGAATCGAAGGCCAGGCCTCCCGCCGCCGAGCCGTAGGCACCGAGCAGGGCGAGCGCCGCCCGATTCCGTCCCGTCGCCAGCGCCCCGGCAACTGCGCCGATCATGAGCGGCGGTGCCCCCAGCTGCGCCACGTAGGCCGCGAAGTCCAGCTTCGCCATGGGCGGCAGACGCCCGCTGCGGAGGACCGCGGGGCCGTGCTCGAGCGCGCGGCGAATGGCACCCTCCGCCCAACGCACGCGCTGCCGCCACAGCTCCGACCAGGTGTGGACGGGCTCCTCCCAGACTTCGGCCTCGATGGCCCAGGCGACGGTGAGGCCCGTCTGTGCGGCAACCCGGCTCGACAGGTCGAGGTCCTCGGTCAACGCCTCGGCGCGCCAGCCGCCGACCGCGGCCAGCAGCTCGCGGCGGACGACGATGCCGTTGCCGCGGAACTCGGAGCATCCGCCCAGGCCCCAGCGGCCACCCTGGATCTCGCCGTCGACCGTCTGTTCGTCGGCCTGCGCGCCCGCCAGATGCGAGCGCTCCGCGCCGATGATCCGGCGCCGGCCGGTCATCGCCTTCGCGCCCGCCGCGGCATACGTGGCCAACGTGCTCAGGAAGTTCGGCAGCACGCGTGCGTCCGCGTCGAGGACGACGATGAGGTCACCGTGGCAGGCGTCCGGCGGGACCGCGGTCAGCGCCGCGCCCTTGCCGTCCGGCAGATCGGAGCCCGCCCGGCGGATGAGCCGGGTGACGCCACCGAGTCCCGCCGCGGCCGACGCCCGGAGGGCAGCCTGCGGCGTCCCGTCCGTCGAACGATCGTCGACGACGATGAGCTCGAAGAACGGGCGGCCCTCGGCCGATCGATGGTCCTGCGCCCCGAGGTCGGCAATGACCTGCGGCAGCACCGCGGCCTCGTCGCGGGCGGCGATGAGGATCGTGAACGTAGCTGTGGTGCCGTCAACGGGAAGCGTGCGCGGGGTGATGGGAGGGCGCCGGCTGGCGAGCGCGATCGGGACGGCGGACAAGAGGCCAGCACCCAGGGACGCCGCCGCGAGGCGACCTGTGGCCCCCCCGACAGCCGCGCGAAAGCCGAGAAGAGCGCCGCCGCCGAGGGTCGCCAGCGCGGCAACTCGCCAGCTGGGAGGCGTCGCCGGTGGAGTAGCCGGCCCCGCGTCAGGCATGCGGCGTGTCGTCCTTGCGAGGGCGGTGGACGATGCCGTCGGGCCCGCTCCCGGGCACCGAGACGGTGACCGTGTCCGCGGCCCCGCGCCTCGTCGCGGGATGCGTTCGCTCGTACGCGCGAGCCGTCTCGCCACTGGTCACGGCGACGGGATCAAGGGCAACGGGATGCACCATTGCATCTGCGGTGGAGCGAGATTCGGCTGGCCGCAGCGGGCCGCGACGCACGATCGAGGCGACGCCGGACAGGCCAATGATGATCGACACCACGAAGATGACCGTCGTCGTGCCGACGACGTCGGAGATCGGAGCGAGGACGACGATCGGCAGGAAGCTGGCCACGGACACGAGCATGTTGAGGACACCGAATACCCGGCCGCGGACGTCCTCCGGCAGCTCCTCCGAGAGCTGCGTCTGCGACGGGATGGCGACGAAGGCATAGGCGTTGCCGGCGGCGAAGGCAATGAGCACGACCACGGCCAGCAGCGACGTCAACGACGAGAGATCGACCAGCGACGACGACGTGTCGGCCGCCTGGAGGAATCGGCTGATCGGGCCGGCGGCGGACAGCAGCGCCAACAACACGCCGAGGGCGATCAACCCGACCTCGATGAGCCGGCGGCGCGGCAGGTAGCGGCCATAGGAATTGAGAATGAGGATGCCCATCACGATCCCGGCGCCGAGCGGCAGGACGACGACCACGAAGTCCTTGGGCTGGAGTCCCAGCGCCTTCGTCGCAAAGGCGGGACCCAGCACGCCCAGGACGCCGACGAGCGAGGCGGCAATCCCCAGGTAGACCAGCGACCAGCTGATGTTGCGGTGCTCGCGGATGTAGGACAGGCCCTCGCGCAGCTGGGCGAGCGTGGACTCGACTGCGTGCTCTGCGTCCGCGACCGCCTGTCGTGGCTTGATGCGGGTGTCGGTCTCGGAGTCCGGGACGGGTCGCGCCGACGGCAGGGTCGAGCAGAAGAACGCAGCAATAAAGAACAGGACCGCCACCAGCAGGATCAGCTTGTCCGCGCCGAAGAGGGTCACGACAAGCGGCCCCATCAGCGCGAAGCCCAGTGCGAACGCGCCGTTGAGGGTCAGCGTGAAGAGACCGTTCGCCGCGAGGAGCTGGTGGCGCGGGACCAGGAACGGGATCATCGCCGCCTCCGCCGGGGCGAAGAAGACGGTCACCGTCGACACGAAGGTGTTGAGCAGCAGGATCGCGAGTACGTGGTCGCCGACGAGGAACATGAAGACGAAGGCGACGCCCCGAATGATGTTGGTCACGACGAGGATCAGCCGCCGGTCGAGTCGGTCGACGTAGACGCCGGCCACGGCCGAGAAGAGGACCGCCGGGACCAGGAACGTCAGGATCAGAGCGGCGACCGCAGAGCTGGAGCCGGTGCGGGCGAAGATGATGACGGTCAGGCCATAGAGGACCATGTTGCCGCCGAGCTGGGTCGCCGCCTGGGCGAGCCAGAGAAGCAGGAACGGCCGGTTGCGCAGCACCGCCCGCGTGCCGGTGCTCTCCGTCGCGACCGACGGCGCCCCCGTCACGTCGCCTGTCCGGGCTCGGTTGTGGCGGTCCCCGTGACGGCCGCGGTCAGCGCCGGATCGCCCCGGCTGACGAAGCCATCGAAGCGCCCCTCGACTGCCCGGCGCTCGAGCAGGACGTGCCGGCCGCAGGTCTGGCAGCGCAGCCCGATGTCCGCCCCGAGCCGGTCGACCAGCCACTCGTGCCCGCCACACGGGTGCCGGCGCTTGAGCCGAAGGACGTCGCCCAGAAGCAGCCCAAGGATGGGTCGGTCGGTCATTCGGGCGGTCACGTTATCAGAGTCTTGGGCCGCCGTTGGTGGGAATGAGGGACCGGGCCGAAGCCGGAATATTGACCATGTCCATGGGCGTCACCGTCAGCACTGCGGAGGGGTAGGCGGCCGACAGCTGGGCGATTACCCCGCCCATCCGGGTCAGCGACCCGGTCAGGCTCTCCGGGCTGCCGATGGCCTTGATCTGGAAGGGGTCATCGAGGGCCGTGTTCTCGATCGACAGGCCGCCGGCCGGTCCGGCGACGACCGAGCCGGGCACGACCCGCACCGTGTCGACCGCGATCGCCTCCGCGCCCGCGTTGTGGAGCTCATTGATCACGTCTTCCACACCCGGACCGGCGATCGCGCCGCTGACGGTGATGGCGATACCGGGACCACTCAGCGGCTCCAGTCCGGCCCACGCCCTGACCCGGGCAAGGTCGCGCTTGATCTGGTCGACCGAAGTCTCGCCGCGGGACTCCGCACCGGTCAGGTCCGACAGCTGGGCGTCGAGGCCCACGATCTCCCGGCGCAACTGCTCGTTGTGGGCGTTGAGGTTGGCCACCAGCACGGTCAGCTCCTGGGCCGTCAGGCCGGCCAGCGCGGACGATGCCTGCTGGGTTCGGAGCTGGACGACCACCAGCAGCCCGAGCAGGACGGCCACGATCGAGACCGTGAGTTGGTTGCGCCAGCGATGCATGGCCCGCCGCTCCTAGGGCGCCGAGCTCGCCGGACGCGAGCTCCCGCCCGGGCCGGAGGGTGCTGCGCTCGGCGCCGTCGTCACTCGCCCGAACGGCAGAGACACGGTTCCGGCGAAGGCCGGGACATCGACCTGTTGAGGCTCGAAGAACGACAGTCCGATGCCGTACGTCTCCGCCCGCGCGCGGACGAACTCGCGGAACCCCTGCGACGACGCGACCCGCTCGTACAGGTCCCTGGGCCCGATGGCCGAGATCTGGTAAGGCGGCACGAGGAACGCCGAGTTCACGAGGATCGAGCCGCCGATGTCGGTGACGGCGGTCGAGGTCGTCATTCGCTCCCCGTTGACCGAGATCGCCTCCGCGCCGGCCAGCCACAGCTCCTCGACCACGGTGCGGATGTCCTGCGACGTCACCCGATAGTCGCCTTCGTTCGCCCCGGGCGAGGTCGGCTGGGTCGAATCCTCGAGCTGGAAGACGACGCCGGTCCCGGCCAGCGGCACCAGCCCGGCCGCGATGCGGGCCTTCTGCAGGTCGTCGTTGAGTTGCCGCACCAGGGCCGCCGAGCCCTGTCCAAGCTGCTCTGCCGTCTGGATCTGGGCGCGCAGCGCGAGGATGCGGTCCTTGAGCACCTCCTGTTGCGCCTGCAGCCCGTTGACGGTCTCCACCAGCGGCGAGCGCTCCTGGCTCGTGTAGCGGATCCGGGGCCCCTCGGAGGCCAGCTGGGCGGCGATCAGGAAGCCCAGCGCAAGAAGCGCCAGGCCCAGGGTGATCTGCCAGCTGGGGATCGCCCGCAGGCGGATCCCGAGCGTGGTCACGGCGGCGGGCCCGACCCGGGCGGCTGCGGTGGCGCATTCGACCCGGGTGGCAGATTCGACCCGGGTGGCAGATTCGACCCGGGTGGCGCCGGTGGGTCCCACCAGCCGGGGGCCGGCGGCGGCACGTTGAGCCCGACCGGGGCACGTCGACGCCGCCCTGCGACGAGCAACCCGACCGCCACGACGGCGAGGAGCAGGCCGACGCCGACCGCGATCGCCCCGATCGACCCTCCGCCGCCCGGGGGCAACGGCGACGATGGCCGCGACGTGGACGGAGGCGGGAGTGGCCGGGTCGACGGCAGGGGTGCGCCCGGCGCGCCACTGGCATCGGTCCAGCCGGACGGCAGCGGACCGGGCGGGACAGGCTGCGGCCCGTGCACGGTCGGATCCTTGGCCTTCAGTTCTGCCCGCCAGGCGGCATCGAATCCGGCAACGTCGAGGCCGATCGCGGCCTTGAACGCCTCGTCGTCGGTGAGCCCGGTGGCGTACGACTTGATCAACGACACGAGCACGTCGCGGGTGTACTTGCGGACGAGATAGTCGACTGACGAGACGCTCTCGCCGTAGGCCAGGAGGAATCGATCACCGGTCGTGGGGAACTGCCCGGACAGGCTGTTCAATGGCATGAGGGTGCCGCTTGCGGCGGCATTCACCACGGCGCCGCGGTAGCCGGAGCCGTAACCCTCGGACAGATAGACGGCCAGGCCCTCGTTCAGCCAGCGCGGCGGAAAGTGATGCGGGTTGTCGACGGCGGTGTTGAAGACCAGGTGGGTCAGCTCGTGGGGGATGACGGTGCCCACCCAGTCGAGGTTGATCTCGGCCGGCGTGATGAGCGCGAAGAGCGTCCGGATGTCTGCGTCGGCCTGGCCGCCGACGTTCTCGCGAGTGCCCGGACCTAGCGCGTCGTAGAACGCGGTCTGGTCGGCGTAGACGAAGAAGTCGATTGGCTCCTTCTCGCTGACGCCGAGCAGCGCGCTGGCGTCGCGGATGCCCTTCTCGCCGATAGCCAGGGCGCGCTGCCCGAATGCGGCATCACCGTCGTACCAGTGGACGGTCAGCAGGTCGCCGCTCCGGGTCTGCCACTTGAAGCGCGTGTCGGCGTAGAGGACCCTGACGAGCGGCCCTGTGCTGGCCGTCCCGTCCGCCTCGGTCAGCCGCCAGCGTGCGCCGATGGTCGTGTTGGGCAGGATGTGGCCATTTGTCAGCAGGAGCTGATGGCGGTAGGTGACGTCGCCGCCCCCCGCGGCCGGATTCGCGACCTCCGATGCCACTGGGCCCGCAGACCCCGGGAAGTAGAGCAGGATCTCGACCCGTTTGATCCCAGCCGGGACCGTCGCCGGCTGCACGAATTCGATGGACGTGCCGTAGGTCGCCGTCGCCGTGGGCTGGCCGAACGTGGGGCTGGCCGCGAGGACGGCCGGCGCAAGGCTCAACACCAAAACCACCGCGCCGAACAGCGCCAGGGGCCGGCGCATCACTTCCACGCCAGGCCCGCCATGCGCAGGATGCCCATCCCGTTCTGGCCCGCTCCCAGCAGACCATCGCGCGACAGCGCCCAGCCCGGTCCGTAGGACAGGGGCACGACCGGCGCGTCTCGCTGTACGACGGCCTGTGCCGCCTCGAACGCCGCCGCGGCAGCGGATGCACTCGTCGCGGATCCTGCGTCTGCGATGGCCTTGTCGAAGTCGGCCGATGACCAGCGGCCGTAGTTGTTCGATTGGCCGCTGCCGAGCAGGACCCCCAGGAAGTCGTTCGGTCCCGGGTAGTCGGCCACCCACGACAGCGTCCACATCGCTGGAGGATCGACGGCCAGACGCTTGAAGTAGGTATCGAAGTCCATCGACTCGACCTGCAGGGTGATGCCCAGCTCACGCTTGATGTCGGCCGGGATCGACCGGCCGTACGAGGAGCCGGGATCGACGAAAGTCACGTCGGGGAAGCCGCGACCGCCCGGAAAGCCAGCCTCGGCAAGGGCAGCCCGCGCGGCTGCCGGGTCGAACGCCGGCAGGAAGTCCTTCTCGCTGCGACCCGGGATGCCGGGCGGGACCATGCTCGTCGCTGGCACCGCGGTCGACGATCCCAGGGTCACGATGCGCCGCCAGTTGACGGCCCCCGCGAACGCGCGCCGGACGCGTACGTCGTTGAACGGCGGCCGCGACGTGTCGAAGCCGAGGTAGTCAACTGACAGCGACGGCACCTTGCGGAGCTGCGGGCCGAGCGTCGCGTCGTAGCTGATCCACGAGGCGTCGTAGTCACCGACACCGGTGTAGTCGAGGTCGCCCGCCTGGAACGCGTCCACAGGGCTGCGACCGTTGATGCTGCCGATCACGTGGATCGTGCGGAGGGGCGGCGATCCGGCCCAGTAGCGATCGTTGCCACGCAGGGTGAGCTCCGTTGGAGTGGCCGCGGTCAGGACGTAGGCGCCGCTGCCGACGAAGTGCGCGGGATCGGGCGGAACGCCGCGGGCGATGCCGGGCGGCACGATCGCGAAGGACGGCCCGGCGACCACTGCCGCGAAGTCCGCGGCGGGACGGACCAGATCGACCTCGACATCCGCGCCGTTGGCGCGCAGCCCGACATCGGCCGCCTTGGCCGAGCGATGAAGGTAATCGGCCGCTCCGGCAACGTCGAGCATCAGCGAAGCCAGGGGCGACGGGGCGTCCGGGTCGATCAGGCGAAGCCAGCTGCGGACCACGTCGTTGGCCGCCAGGGGCGAGCCGTCCGAGAAGGTCAGGCCGTCGCGCAGGTGGAAGACGATCCTGTGGCCGCCGTCCTGGACGTCCCAGGATCGGGCC
>JALZAF010000265.1 GCA_030948505.1 Chloroflexota bacterium | reverse complement strand
CGCCCGCACACAGCGGCCGTCGTGGCCGACCACAGGCCGGCGCCGGGATCGGCAATCGTCCCCCCGAGCCCACGATGCCTCGAAACCAGGGGACCAGCGGTCCTCGGCCAGGCGGACAGCGGCCCCGAAAGCCTCGGCCGGGCGGACAGCACCATGTCGCCTTGCCCGGCGAGCGGCTGCGACGCTTCGAGATCCGGCCCGCCTAGGACGAGCCCGATGACCGACGGTCCGCTCGACCAGCTGGTCCCCCGCCGGGCTCCGCGTCGATTGGCCTGACGCCTTCATGGCCAGCGAGCGTTTTCCGATCCGCATCGGGCGCCGATCGCGACTCTTCCTTGCGCTGCTGTTTGGCGTGCGGCCGGACAACGCCTACGTCGACCTTGACGGCTATCTCGACGCCCATTTCGGTCGATTCCGGCTGAGGACGCCCGTCGCGAACCTTGCGTCGTGGCGCATCGAGGGCCCCTGGCTGTGGATCACGGCGATCGGTGTACGAACGAGCCTCCGCCACCGCGATGTGACGTTCGGCGGCAGTCCGCGCGGCGGCGTCAGGATCGACTTCAAGGAGCGCGTGCCGTTCCTCTTCTTCCACATCCCGGCGCTGTACGTCACGGTCGAGGATCTCGGAGGGCTGGCGGCGGCCCTGGTCGAGCGTGGCATCGGCGGCCAGGACGTGCGCAAGCCCAACAACCCGCGGAGCCGCTAGGATCCGAACGTGCCCAACCGCCTGCTCCCGCGGAGTGCCGCGGCCGCTGTCCTGGGCTGTGCCGCATTCCTGCTCATCGGCTGGAGCAGCCTGCTCGTACCGTCGCTGATTCGCTCGATCGAGTCCGACTTTGGCCAGAACGACGCGGGCATCGGGCTGTTCTACCTGGTCAACGCGATCGCCTACGTCGCGGGCTCGTATGGCGGCGGGCTGCTCACCGAGCGATTCGGCTGGCGCACGGTGCTCGTGACGGCCGCCCTCCTGCACGGCGGCGGCCTGATCGTCCAGGCGGCGGTCCCGTCGTGGACGATATTCCTCGTGGCTGGGATTCCGCGAGGCTTTGGTTCCGGGGCCATCGACGGCGGGGTCAACGGGCTTTACCTCGAGCTGTACCCGACAGCACGTGGCCGAGCCCTGAATGTCCTGCACTTGTTCTTCGCCCTGGGCGCCCTGAGCTCGCCACTGGCAGTCGGCTTGCTCGTCGGGGCCGGCGCGTCGTGGCAGGGCCTGGTGCTGGCGACCGCCCTGATCTCCTTTCCGCTGGCCGCGCTGCTCGCGGTGGCTTGGCTCCCATCGGGACGCCATTCGGCCGCCACGGCGAGCGGGCCCAGGATCAGCCTGATGCTGCCGTTGCTCGCCCTTGCCATCGCCATTGGCTGTTACGTGGCAGCCGAGATCGGGGTGTCGAACTGGCTGGTGCGGTTCCTCGACCGCGCGCCGCTGAGCACCGCGACCGGCGCGCTTTCGCTGTTCTGGGGTGGCCTGACCGTCGGCCGGCTCGTGTCGGCGCGGGTGGCCGATCGGTTCGACCATACGCGTTTCGCCACCGCTTCGACGCTCATCGCGTCAGTCGCCCTCGTGGCGGCCGTCGTCGTGCCGGCCCTGCCCGCCTCGATCGTCCTCTTCGGGATCGTCGGCTTTGCCTTTGGCCCGATCTATCCGGTCATCATGGCCATCGCCGGGGAGCGCTTCCCCGACAGATCGGCGGCGGTCAGCGGCTTCCTCGCTGGCACGGCCGTGATCGGCTCCGTGCTGTACCCGCCGGTGATGGGCTTCATGTCGGTCACGGTCGGGCTGCCGGCCGCCATGCTCGGTCTGGGGGTCCTGGGGTTCGCCTGTGCCGGGGCGTTGCTCATTAGCGGACGTTCCACGCTGCGACGGGGCGGCCCCAGCGCCTGATCGCCTGCGACATCAGAAGTCGCGGCGGCCGTTGAAGTGAGCGCCGACATCCGGACGCGTCAGCTGGTAGACCGCGAGGCGCTGGCCGCCCGGTGCGTGGAACGAGCAGATGGGCCCGTGCGGGATCTCGAA
>JALZAF010000246.1 GCA_030948505.1 Chloroflexota bacterium | reverse complement strand
GGGCGCGGTACGCGATCAGGTGTTCGCGACCTACCTTCACGGCCCGGTCCTGCCGAAGAACCCCTGGCTGACCGATCAGCTGATCGGGATTGCCCTCAACCGGAAGGCTTCTGCCCCGGTCGAGCTGGCGCCGCTGTCCGATGAGCTGGAGGAGCGGGCCCACACCGTCGCGCTGGACAAGGCGATGCGGAACCGCGGCAAGCGCACGGCGCTGACGCCGGCCCATCTCGAGGCGGCCCGGCGCAACTAGGGCTCCGCGGCCCGGCCCGGCCCGGCGCATCGTCGGCCCGGGACCTCGGCGGCCGCGCCCAAACACGCTCAACTTGACACGCCCTCATGGTTGGGTATGATGGGTGACCATGAGGATCGTGACGCCAACAGATCTGCGCAAGAGCCTTGGCGAGATACTCGATGCCGCGTCCTCCGGCGAGCAGATCCTCATCGAGCGGGACCATCGGCCGCTCGCCTACCTCGTTTCGGTGGAGGACGGGCGGCGCCTGGACGGGGAAGAGGAGCGGATCGCGCGATCTTTCGCTGCCCTCGATCGCCTCGAGGCGCTCCGGCTACAGATCGCGCGGGACTACTCGCCTCCGGACGACGGCCTGACGGACGCCGAATGGCTGCAGCAAGAGCGTGAGCGGCGGATGGATCGCATCGACGAGGCGGCGAGATCGGGCGGCAGTGCGACGGCACAGACGGAGAAGTCCGGTTGAGCGAGGCTGTTGTCGTCGACGCGTCAGCCGCACTCAACCTGGTCCTGTCCGAGTCGGGCTCAGTTGTGGTGCGCGCCAAGCTCGAGGCGTGGTGGCGCGCCGGGGTTTCGGTGCAGGTGCCGTCGCACTTCTGGCTCGAGGTGGCGAACGCCTTGATCCGCCGACACCGATTACCGTCCAGCCTGGTCATCGCCGCGATCCACGCGTTGGACGAGCTGGGACTCAAGACCATTGAGCTGAGTCGCCCGCTCGTTCTCCTGGCCCTCGATCTCGCGGACCGTCACGGGCTGTCCATGCACGACGCCGCTTATCTCGCGCTCGCGGAATCGGTCGATGGGCGACTTCTGACCGCGGATCGAGGACTCCTCGCAGCGGCGAGTCGGCCGATAGCCGTTCCCGGTGCGGACCATCGACTATCTGAAGAGCCCCCGCACTACGCGAGCAGGCAGCCGAGCTGGCCGAGATACCGAGGCATATCGGCCTACCTTGCCCGGCTGCGCATGGAGGCAGGGGACGCGTCGACACGGCACCCGGCCTAACATCGGGCGGTGCCCAACCGCCTCGCCAACGAGACCAGCCCGTACCTTCTCCAGCACGCCCACAACCCCGTCGACTGGTTTCCGTGGGGACCCGACGCGCTGGCCCGCGCGAAGCTGCTCGACAAGCCGATCTTCCTGAGTGTCGGCTATGCGGCCTGCCACTGGTGCCACGTCATGGAGCGCGAGTCGTTCGAGAATGAGGAGACGGCGCGCTTCCTGAACGATCGTTTCGTGCCGATCAAGGTGGACCGCGAGGAGCGGCCGGAGATCGACCAGATCTACATGGCCGCCGTCCAGGCAATGACCGGCCAGGGCGGCTGGCCGATGTCCGTCTTCCTCACCCCCGAAGGGCGGCCGTTCTACGGCGGGACCTATTTCCCCGACGAGCCGCGGCACGGGATGCCGTCCTTCCGCCAGGTCCTGGCGGGCATCGACGGCGCGTGGCGCGGGCAGCGCGCGGACCTCGAGGCGGCGGGCGCCAAGCTCGTCGATGCCCTGGTCCAGCAGCAGCGGCTGCCGTCGACGACGACCGAACCTTCCCAGGCGCTGCTCGAGACCGCCGTCGCCGCCATCGAAGCGCAGTTCGACGACCTGAACGGCGGCTGGGGCCGGGCGCCGAAATTCCCGCAGCCGATGACGATCGAATTCCTCCTCCGCCGCCACCTCGCCAGCGGCGACCAGCGGCCGCTGGCCATCGCCCGACGAAGTCTCGACCGAATGGCCAATGGCGGCATTCACGACCAGCTGGGCGGCGGCTTCCATCGCTACTCGACGGACGAGAAGTGGCTGGTCCCGCACTTCGAGCAGATGCTGTACGACAATGCCCAGCTGGTCCGCGTCTACGTCCACGCTTTCCGGCTGACCGACGACCCGCGCTACCGCGACGTCGCCACCGGCACGCTCGATTACATGGCTCGCGAGCTGGCCACCGAAGACGGCGCCTTTGCGGCCAGCCAGGACGCGGACACCGAAGGCGAAGAGGGCGCGACCTTCACCTGGTCAGCAGTCGAGATCCGCGAGGCCCTGGGCGACGACGCGCCGCTATTCACGGCAGCGTATGGCGTCACGGACGACGGCAACTGGGAGGGCCGGACGATCCTGTCGCGGGTCAGCCCGCCGGGGGACGAGGCCACCGAAACGCGGCTCGCACGGGCCCGCGAGGTTCTCCTCGAGCGCCGCGGCCGCCGGCCGCAGCCGGCTCGCGACGACAAGGCGCTCGCGGCCTGGAACGGCCTGGCGATCGCGGCCTTCGCCGAGGCGTCGCGGCAGCCGGGAGGCGAGCGCTATCGCGAGATTGCCGTTCGCGCCGCCACAGCGATCCTCGCCGGACTCCGATCGGAAAAGGGCCGGCTCAAGCGGTCCTGGAAGGACGGGCGAGCGACGGGAGAGGGCGTCCTCGAGGACTACAGCCATCTCGCCGAGGGCCTCCTCGCGCTGTACGAGGCGACCTTCGATGAGCGCTGGTTCACGGCGGCGCGCGAGCTGGCGGACGTGATCCTCAGCCATTTCGCCGACCCCGCTGGTGGCTTCTTCGACACGGCCGACGATCACGAGCGACTGGTGACCCGGCCGAAGGACGTGCAGGACAACGCGGTTCCGGCGGGCGGCTCGATGGCCGCACTTGTCCTCCTCCGCCTTGCCGCGCTGACGGGGGAGGGGAGCTACCGGACCGCCGCGGAACGGGCAATCGCCCAGGTGGCTGGCTTCGTCGGCAACTACCCGACCGGGTTCGGCAACTGGCTGACGGCCATCGACTTTGCCCTGGCATCGGTGGCAGAGGTGGCCATCGTCGGGGACCCGGGGGATGCCGGAGTTCGGCGGCTGCTCGAGCCCGTCTTCGGTGGTTTCCGTCCGAACCAGGTGGTGGCCGTCGGCGACCCGGCGACCAGCATCGTGCCCTTGCTGGGCGGTCGCTTCGCGATCCGGGGCGAGCCCACTGCGTATGTCTGTCGCAACTTCGCTTGCCGCCAACCTGTGACCGAACCGGAAGCGCTGGCCGCTATGCTCCACGAGGCGCAGGAGGGGAGCGGTGGCTGATGGGTTCGAGATTCGCGAGGCGCGACCGGAGGAGTACCAGGCCGCCGGCGAGTTGACCGTGATTGCTTACGCGGCCCTGGGCGAGACAGATATTGGCTACGCCGAAGAGCTCCGCGACGTCGCATCGCGAGCGGGTGTCGTGCCTGTCCTCGTCGCGGTGGATCCTGACGGCACGATGCTCGGCACGGTGACCTACGTGCCGGGCCCCGGTCCGTACGCCGAATCCGAGCGCGAGGACGAAGCCGGATTTCGGATGCTCGCGGTTGCGCCGTGGGCGCAGGGCCGCGGCGTTGGTCGCGCGCTCGTCGAGACGTGCATCGGCCGCGCCCGCGCGGAGGGCAGGAGCGCGATTGCGATCCTCACCCGGCCGTCGATGCGCACGGCGCATAGGTTGTACGAGACGCTGGGTTTCGAGCGCGACAAGGCCGCCGACTGGGAGTTCGAGCGCGGCGAGTGGCTGTGGGGGTATCGGCTGGGACTGTGACCGTCCCTCGGCCGGCCGCGACCGTCGTCCTGCTTCGACCCGGGCCGGACGGCCTCGAGGTCCTGCTGACCCATCGGCCGGCGACGATGGCGTTCGCCGGCGACATGCACGTCTTCCCGGGCGGCGCGGTCGATCCCGCCGACGGCGACCCGCTCGACCCTGCGGCGTTCGAGGTGGCCGCGATCCGCGAGCTGTTCGAGGAGGCCGGCGTGCTGCTGGCCGACCCCCGCGGAACGCCGCCGACCCCGCACGACGTGGCCGTCGCGCGCGAGGCGCTGCTCGATCGGGCCCACACGATCTTTGAGGTGGCAGCCCGGCTCCATCTCGAGCTGCGGACGGACCTGCTCGTGCCGCTGAGCCGCTGGGTCACGCCGCCGTTCGTGGAGCGTCGCTTCGACGTCCGCTTCTTCGCCGCCGAGCTGCCGGCCGGCATCGAGCCCTCGTTCGTCGGTGGCGAGGTGATCGCCGACCGCTGGCTGACCCCTCGGGCGGCCCTCGCCGCCAGGGCCGCCCGTGAGATCGGCATGTG
>JALZAF010000214.1 GCA_030948505.1 Chloroflexota bacterium | reverse complement strand
TACGGGGCGTTCTTCGCGCCCGATGGGACACCATTCGAACGCGTCGTGCCGTTCGCGCTCGATATCAGCAACGTCGCGTCGGGCGTCGCGGCGCTCCCGATCGACTACATCCCGCCTGTCGTGACCGTCGGCGGAAGCCCCTCGGGCACCTTGCCGAACGGCGTTGCGGTCGCGGCCGATGTCGCCGGTCACGCTGCGCTGTGGTGGCCGCGCGGCCTGCCGTGCGCGCTGCTCGTCCGCCCGATCATCGAGCGCGAGGGCTTCATGCGCTCTGGCGGGGTGGTCATCGGCGGCGCCACAACGCGCCTTCTGAGCTACCACTACGAAGCCGGCCCGAACGACGCCTCGAACGCGACGAGGAGCGGCACCTATCCGGCCACGACCGCGATCTCGATCCAGTGGGATACGCCGCTACCAGGGGTCGAGACCTATCCGGTTCGGCTTGTCCTCGATCTCGAGACGACCTACGACGACGGGACTGTCCGGACCTCGCAGGTTGCCGGCGACGTGTCGGTGACCGTCATCTACTCCGCAATCAGCCAGTAGGGAGAAGCGATGCGCGCCAGACGGACCGTCTACATCGTGATCTTCCTCGTCGCGAGCGTCGTCGCGGCCGGTGTCTACTACGTCGCCCAGCCACGGCTTGAGCTGGTGCGCGCGAAGGTCGATATCCCGGTCCTGACCCAGATCACGCCGGACATGGTCGAGCTCGTCCGGGTGAGCCCGCTCGATGCGCCGCAGGGCACGGCCCGCTCGGTCGACGCGGTCGTCGGACGGTATGCGGCCCTGCCGATCCTCGCCGGCCAGGATGTCGACACCCGGGCGATCGAGGCGACGCCCGGGTCACGGGCGTTCGGGTTCGGGGCGCCGCTCGCGCCGGGGCAAGTCGCCTTCGCATTGCCCGTGGCCGCCGAGCAGGCGGTCGGTGGGGCCCTGTCGGCCGGAGCCCGGGTCGACATCATCGCGGTGCCGAACTCGCTCAAGACTATCGGCGTCTCGGCCAGCCCCGGTCCGCCCGCGGTCATGATGGGCCAGGGCCTCACGATCCTCGCCCTTCGGACGACGGACGGCCACCCGCTCGGCGACGACACGAGCTCGAGTAGCTCGACACGAGTGGTCGTCCCACCGAAGCTCGGCTCGGTCGTGGTCGCGATCCCGGCGGCGCGACTTGCCGACTTCGCCACGGCGTCGCTCACCTCGTCCTTCTACCTCGCCCTCGATCCGGCTCCGCCCGGGGCAACCATCACGCCATGACCTCGCTCTTGCGCCGAGCACGGCCGGGTCGCGGAGCGACACCGACGGGGCACCCGACCGCGTCGTGGCCCGTCGCGCAGGTCACCGACGATGGCCTCCGAGCCGACGGTCGCCTCGTCGCCGGGTTCGAGCTCGCGCCGGTCAACCTCGAGCTGATGGCCGAGGTCGAGCGTGAGGCCGCGCTCGATGCCCTGGCGGCCGTGTACGACGCGATCCCGCGATCGTTCCAGCTCCTGTCCGTCCCCGCCGATCGAAGCCCGGAGGAGCACCTCGGGTGCATGGAGGAGCGGGCCGACGGCCGGCGGATGCAACGCTCGTTGGCCGCGTACGCCGCGCTGTACCGCGAGATCGCCGCCGCGCCTCGTCGACCGTTGCGGCGGACGTATCTGCTGCTCGATGCAGGCAGCGAACCCGAACTTCGCCGGATCGTGACGAGCCTTTCCCGTGTCGCTGAGGAGCGCGGGGTCATCGCCCGCGAGGTCGTCCCGACCGAGCTCGCCACGCTCTGGACGACGGTCGGGCGCACGGACGGCGACCATCGGATCATGGCGAGGGTGATCAGCGGCGATGACCTGGCGACCGCCGTGTCGGTCGGACGGCGCTGGCCCGCCGAGGTGGAACCCGGATGGCTCAGCGGGCTCCTCGCGGTCGATGGCGTCAAAGCCGTTGCGATGCGGGTCCGCCCGCTCCAGCGTTCGGAGGCAATGTCGTTCATGACCGTGCGCCTGCGCCAGGTGCGGGCAGCCGACCGACTGGCCTCAGAGCGCGGGGAGCTCGTCGACGTCGAGCGTGAGCGCGTCGGGGCCACCGCAATGGCCGCCCGGCGCGCCGTCCAGACCGGCCATGGGCGGATCTACCTCGTCGACACGGTCGCGTTCGTCGGCGCCGATGACCACGCCACCCTCGGCGAGCGAGTGGAGTCGGTGCGGCTCGAAGGGCGAGGACTCGGGCTCGATCTCGATGTCGCGACGTTCCGGCTCGGCGACGCCTGGCGGTCTGTCCTGCCGGGTCCTGCGCCGCGACCACTGGCCGAGCGGAACCTCGACTCAGGCTCGCTCGCCGCCAGCCTCCTTCATGCCGCATCCGATCTATATGAGCCGAGCGGGCATCTGTACGGGCGGGCACGGACGAGCGGCGCGCCGATCGTCCTCGATCGGTTCGCCCACGCCAGCCACAACGCGATCGTGCTGGGGCAGACCGGGACGGGCAAGACGATGTTCACCGGAGCCGAGATGAGCCGCTGCCTCATCCGGGGCATCCGGGTGCTGGCGGTCGACCCGCTCGGCGACTATCGGCGGCTGACCGACGAGCTCGGCGGGACGTACGTCGAGCTTGGGGCCACAGGCGTCGGCCTCAACCCGTTCGCGATGACCGGTTCGGCGACCGACGGTGCACTCACGGCCAAGATCGCGTCGCTCACCCGCCTCGTGGCCGCGATGGCCGGCGGCGTGACCCGGGACGAGCGACCGGCCCTGGATCGCGCCCTCCGGGGCGTCTACGCGGCCGCGGGCATCAGTCCGGATCCGGCGTCGCTCGACCGCGAGCCGCCGACCCTCGCGCAACTGTGTGACCAGCTCGCGCGAACGGACGGGGGAGCCCCACTCGCCCATCGGGTCGAACGCTGGGCGACGGGATCTCTGGCCCAGCTCTTTGCCGGTGGGGCCAGCCTGCCGCTCGACCGCCACCTCCTCGT
>JALZAF010000094.1 GCA_030948505.1 Chloroflexota bacterium | reverse complement strand
GCCGCGCCTCGCGCAACTGCAGGGCGGTGAGGTCCGCACGGGCCCGCTCGTGCGCCGCGCGTCGGTCGCGCTCGGCTGCCACGCGCGTGGTCAGCTCCGCGGCGATGGCCGCAGCCGATTGCTCCGCCATCCGCAGCGCTGCCGCCGCCCGCTCCGTTTCCGTGCCGGCTCGGGCGCGATCGGTGCCCGATGCCGCCAGCCGTCCCGCGGCCTCGTGCCAGCGGTGATGGGCGGCCAGGATCAGGCCCTGGGCCAGCTCGGAGCCGGCCGTCGCGCGCGTTGCCTGCTGCTCGGCCTGGGCCGCCAGCCGGCGGGCCTGGGGCCGAAGCTCGCCGAGGATGTCCTCGACCCGGGCGAGGTTCGCCTCCGACTCGCCCAGCTGCTCTTCGGCCTTGCGACGCCGTCGCTCGTGGCGCCGGACGCCGGCGACCTCCTCGAACAGCGGCCGGCGCTCCTCGGGACGCAGGGACAGGGCCTGGTCGACCATCCCCTGGCCGATGAACAGGAAGGCGTTGTCGGCCAGGTTCGCGGCATCGAGCAGGTCGACCAGATCGCGCAGCCGGACGCGCTGCCGATTCAGGAGGTAGTCGTTCTCGCCCGATCGGTACAGCCGGCGCCCCAGCTCGAGGACGCTGTAGTCGACCGGCAGCAGCCCGTCCGCGTTGTCGAGGACGAGGGTCACGTCGGCCATGCCGAGGGCGGCCCGGCGGTCCGACCCGGCCCAGATGACGTCCTCGGCCTTGCGCGACCGCAGGGCCCGGCCCTGCTCGCCGAGCGCCCAGCGCAGGCCGTCGGCCAGATTGCTCTTGCCCGAGCCGTTGGGACCCACGACGGCACTGATGCCCGGCCCGAACTCGACGACCGTGCGTTCGGCGAACGACTTGAAGCCTTGCAGGCGGAGCGCCAGCAGGCGGGCGGGCGCGGTCACGCGGGGCTGCCCTCCACGTCGCCGGCGGCCCGGTCGTTCGAACGCGTCGAACGCAGCGACTCCAGCGCCTGGGCGGCAGCCTCGGTTTCGGCGATGCGTCGCGATGACCCCAGGCCCCGTCCCAGGACGACCCCGTCGACGGAGACCTCGATCTGGAACTGCTTCTCATGGTCCGGGCCGGTCGCGTCGAGCAGGTGGTACGAAGGCCGGCCGCCGGTCGTCCGCTGGGTGTGCTCCTGGAGGCGGCTCTTGGGGCTCTTCAACGCCCCGATCGGGACGTCGTGGTCGAGCTCCGGCGCCGCCAGCCGAACCAGCCAGTCACGCGTCGCCGTCCAGCCCAGGTCGAGATAGAGCGCACCGGTCACGGCTTCGAATGAGGAGGCGAGCAGGGACGGCCGCCGCCGTCCACCGCGGGCGGCCTCACCCTCGCCGAGGAGCAGCAGCTCGCCCAGCTCGATCCGGCCGGCGAGGCGGCTCAGGCCGCTGGTCGACACGATCGCCGCCCGACGCGCGGACAGGATGCCCTCGTCGTCGTCCGGGTGACGGGCGTACAGCACCTCGGAGATGGCCAGGTTCACCACGGCGTCGCCAAGGTATTCGAGCCGTTCGTTGTGGCCGGCCGCGGCTTCCGGGTGCTCGTGCAGATAGCTGCTGTGCACGAGCGCCTGCTCGAGCAGGCCGGGGTCGCGGATCGGGAGGCCGAGGCGCTGCGCGAAGGCGGCTGCCCTGCCCACCGGATCCGGGGGCGAGTTAGGCCGCGTGCTCGTCGATGTAGTCGACGGCGTCCTGGACGGTTCGGATCTTCTCCGCGTCCTCGTCGGAGATCTCGGTTCCGAACTCCTCCTCGAGGCTCATGATGAGCTCGACCAGGTCCAGGGAGTCCGCGTTCAGATCGTCGACGAACGAGGCCTCCGGCTTGACCTCATCCTCGTCGACGCCGAGCTGCTCGACGACGATCTTCTTCAGACGATCGTACGTGGTGGCCACTGACTCCCTCCTCGGAGCTGGGTGGTGGTGCCGATCTCGCTGGGCCGCTGGTTGCCGGTTCAAGCTGCCCTAGCACGCCATTCATGAGGCGTCGCATCGGGTCGCCACTGTAGATCCGTGCCAGCTCGACCCACTCGGCGATCGCCACCCGGGTCGGCGTGCGGGAGTGTAGCACCTCGCCAACGGCGCTACGGAGCAGGGCGCGGTCCATCCGGGCGAGCTGGACGACCGGATATTGCGGCGCCAGCAGCTCGATCCGGGCATCGATGGTGTCGCGATGGTCGACGACCGCGGCGACCAGCTCGCGAGCGAGCTCGGCGGCCTGGGCGTCGCCCTCGGTTTCGGCCAGATGTCGCTCCAGGACCGCCGACGCGGTGCGCTGCCCGAAGTCGGCCTCGAACGTCGCCGCCAATGCCAGCCGGCGACCCATGCGCAGGGACCGGACCCGGTCACCCGACGCCATCGACGACGACCGAGACCGCCTCCAGCTCCAATCCGAGCAGCCGCTCGACGGTCGCTCCGATGGCCGCCCGCACGGCCGCCACGAGTGGCGGCAGCGCCTGGCCCGGTCGGGCCACGATCGCGAGCCGAACCGTGACCTTGCCGTCCTGCACGCGGATACCGACGGCGGGGGCGAGGAACAGGCGTCGCCAGCGCGGGCCGGCGCGACCGACGTCCTGCACGCCGGGTACCTCGAACGCCGCGAGGCGAACCATCTCCGCAATGACGGGCTTGCCGACCGTCAGACCCGGGCCGGTCACGACCCGCTCCTCGGCGACGCGGTCGACGGCGCGGCTGGGGTGCCCTGCGCGGCCGCGATGCTGCCCGTTGCGGCGGAGCGCAACGACTCGGCGATCAGGTCAGGAACTCGCGCGCGAGCGGTTCGGGCGCCGACCTCGACGGCGTAGGCGATCATCCGTCGTCGCGCCCGGCCGTGGGTGATGATCACCGTCCCCCGCACGCCGAGCAGCGGCGATCCCCCGACGCGCTCGTAGTCGAACGTGCCGCGGATCCGGGCAATGCCGGGCCGCAGCAGCAGGTAGGCCAGCCGGCCGCGCAGCGAGCGCCGGAACTCCGTCCGGAACAGGTCGAAGATGAAGGTCGACAGCCCTTCGAAGAACTTGATCACGACATTGCCGAGGACCGCGTCGCAGACCACGACGTCGGCCAGCTGACGGGTCAGGTCCTTGCCCTCGACGTTGCCGATGAAGTTGAGGTCCGTATCGTCCAGCAGCTCCGTGGCGCGCTGGATCCTCGCGTCGCCCTTGCCCTTCTCCTCGCCGATCGAGAGCAGCGCCACCCGGGGCCGATCCACGCCCAGGACGCGGTCGGCGAAGATCGAACCCATCTGCGCGTACTGGACCAGGTTCTCGGCGCTCGAATCGGGATTGGCTCCGATGTCCAGCAGGACGAACGGGCCGGCCTCGGTGATCATCTGCACGGCCAGCGCCGGCCGGTCGACGCCCGGGACGCGGCCGAGGCGAAGCACCGCGGCTGCCATCCCCGCGCCGGTGTGGCCGGCGGTCACGACCGCGTCGGCGTCGCCCTTGCGGACGAGGTCCGTGGCGACGAGAATCGAGGCGCCCTTCTTGTCGCGCAGGGCCCGCGCGGGATGCTCGTCCATGCCGATCACCTCGGGCGCATGGACGATGCTCGTGTTCGGCGGCAGCTCGCCGGCCAGGCGGCGCAGCGTCGCCGCGTCACCGACGAGCATGACGCGATCGACGGGGTGGTCGCGGGCGTAGTCGAGGGCGCCGCTGACGACCTCAGTGGGGCCGTGATCGCCGCCCATGGCGTCGACCGCAATCCGAACGCCCCTCGCCCCGGCGCGGTCGGACGGGGCCACGCCGGTCACCGCGTCAGGACGCGGCTTCCTCGCTCGGCCGCTTGATCTCGACCGCCGGGCGGCCGGCGTAGTAGCCACAGTTCGGGCAGGCGTAATGCGGCCGCTTCGGCTCGTGACAATGAGGGCATTCCTCGAGCGTCGGCAAACTGATGGCCAGATGCGCTCGTCGCTCGCCCTGGCGAGCGTGGGACACCCTTCGCTTGGGCACACCCATGGTGCGCGGTGCTCCTTCCGTGTCGTGGATCGTGCGGCCGGCGGCCGTCCGGGACTGGCAGATGGTGTTGGGCGGCCGGGCCGTGATGCACCCGAAAGGCCGCGGCGCGACGCCAGCGCCGAGGCGCGAGTCTACGGCCTTTGCCCGGGCCGCGCCAGCGACATGCTCGCCGGCCCGGGCGACCGTCAGTCCGGCCGGGAGCTCCCGTCTTGGGCGTCGGAGTCCACGCGGAAGGCGCGTAGTGCCTCCAGGCGCGGATCGATCTCGTCCTCGCCGTGGTCGTGCGGCCCACCGGCCAGCCGTTCCCCGCAGGTGACGCACAGGCCGGGGCAGTCCGGCGTGCACAACGGGGCGATCGGCTCGGCCAGCTGGATGGCCTCGCGCACGGCCTGTTCGATGTCCAGCTCGTGGTGCTCGGTCAGGCGCAGGGCGTCAGGCTCCGAGGCAACGTTGAGCGGCCGGCCGGTCCCGAGGTCGAGCGCGGGCAACGCCTCCTCCCTGATGCGGACCTGGATCGGCACCTCGATGTCCTGCAGGCATCGGCTGCAGGTCGTCGCCAGGCTGGTCTCGAGATCGGCGTCGACATAGAGGCCGCGGTTGGTGCGGGCCAGGTGAACGCGACCTTCGATCGGGTCCGCAAGTCGCAGGTCATCGCCCAGGTCGATGGTGACGCCGGCGACAAGGTAATCGCGACTCGAGCCGGGCAGCTCACCCAGCAGCGCCGCGACGTTCCAGGCGAGCGGGTCGGCGAGCGGCCGGGTCGTCACAGTCGGGCTGGCTGGGAGGCCCCCTCGACCTCTTGCTCGGCGCTCACGGCCGTGCCGTTGTGACCGTTGTGCGACGAATCCTCGGCCTCGTCATCCGCTCGCCGCGCATCCAGGAGGTCGATGCCTTTCCTGATGCTCTGCAGGGTCCGTGCGACTTCGTTCTCCAGCCCCAGCAGGACCGACACGGCGTACTCGTCGGCGCCGCGCCGCACCTCGTCCGCGTCGGTCTGGGCGCGGGCGATGATGCGCTTGCTCTGCTCGTGCGCCGACTGCGTCAGGCCACGCTCGTCGATGAGGAACGCGGCCTGCTCCTGGCCGCGGGCGACGATGCGCTCCGCTTCCTCCTGCGCCTTGTCGATGATGCGCTCGCCTTCCGAGTTGATCCGCTTGGCGGCGCGGACTTCCTCCGGCACGGCCACGCGCAGCTCGTCGATCAGCCGTAGTGCCTCGTTCTGGTCGACGACGATGCTGCCGGTCAGGGGCAGCCGCTTGCCGTTGGCAATGAGCGACTCGAGGCGCTCGACGAGGAAGATGATGTCGATCGGAGGATCTCCTGGTGCTCCGGTGCCGGCGTCGGGCCGATTATCGCACGCGCCGTGCAGCGCTACTGGACGCGGCGCAAAGGGCTGCCCGCTTATCGGCCTCGCAGGGCCTTCCGCAACCGCGACTCCGCGGCGGGCGGGATCATCTCGCTCACGTCGCCGCCGAACTGGGCGATCTCCTTGACCAGGCTGGAGCTGACGTAGCCCTGTTCGAGCGACGTCATCAGGAAGACGGTGTCGACCGCGGGCGCGAGGCGGCGGTTGTTGTGGGCCAGCTGCATCTCGGCTTCGAAATCGCTGATCGCGCGCAGCCCACGGACGATGAATTCGGCTCCCTGGGCGCGGCAGAAATCGACCGTCAGGCCGTCGAACGTCTCGACCGTCACGCGCTTCGACAGCCCGGCCGACTCGAGCGCCTCGCGGACGGCGGCGACCCGATCGTCGGCCGACATCAGTGGCGTCTTGCGTGGGTTGGCGAGCACGGCGACGATCAATCGTTCGAACACGGAACTCGCCCGCCCGACGACATCGAGATGGCCGTTGGTGACCGGATCGAACGAGCCCGGATAGACCGCGACGCTCATCCACTCTCCTCGTCCGCGACCCTGGCCGGCGATTCTCCCGCCCGGCGGTAGAACGTGAGCGCCGTCTCACCGAACCGCCGTTCGCGCTCGGATGCTAGCAGCCCGACGACCGCGTCCGGACGGTCGCGCCAGAAGTGCTTGGCCACAACCCGGGCGCCGGGCCGCAGCAGCCCGGATGAAGGATCGCCCAGCCGGGCGAGGGTCGCTGCGAGCATCGCCGTGTCGGCGTACGGCGGGTCGACGATGACGATGTCGAATCGATCGCCCGCGCGGGCGTGCGAAGCGAGCCAGCCACCCACGTCCGCACGCACGACCCGCCCGCCGGTCAGGCGGGCCCGCCCGAGGTTGTCCTCGATGACGCGCACAGCGGTCGCGTCGCGGTCGACGAAGGTCGCGCTCGTCGCGCCCCGCGACAGGGCCTCGATCCCGGCAGCGCCGCTGCCGGCGAAGAGGTCGAGGATCGCAGCGCCACGAAGGTCCGGCTCGAGAATCGCGAACAGCGTCTCCTTGACCCGATCCCCCAGCGGCCGCGTGGCTGGTCCGGGAGCCAGCAACCGCAGGCCGCGCGCCGAACCCGCGATGACGCGGCCGGCGTCAGGCACGGGCGGCCGGCGTGGCGGTCGCCAAGGTCATGTCGCGCCCGCTGCCTCGGCGGCAAAGACGCGGGCCAGCCAGCCGTGCTCGAGCTCCCCGACCAGCGCCTCGTTGCCTCGCCGGATCGTGCCGGCCTCGTCGAGCAACGCCTCGGCGTGTTCGCGCGCACGCCGTGCGATCTCGCGGTGCCCGGTGTCCTGGAGTGAGGCGACCCGCAGCCGCGGCAGGCCGCTCTGGACGAGGCCCAGGACGTCGCCTTCGCGTCGCAGCTCCCAGTCCTTCTCGGCGAGCTCGAAGCCGTCCGTCGTGCGGGCCACCGCGATCAGGCGAGCCTGCTCGGTGGTGCCCGGGTCGCGACGGCCGGCCACGAGTGCCTCCCATTCGGCCGTCGTCGCCGCGCCCGAGACGAGTGCCGCGTATGACTGGTCGGTGCCCCGCCCGACCCGGCCGCGCAGCTGGTGCAGCTGGGCCAGCCCGAACATGTCGGCCGACTCGACGACCATCACGCTCGCCCGCGGCACGTCGACGCCGACCTCGAGCACCGTCGTCCCGACGAGCACGTCAAGCGCGCCGTCTCGCAACTGCCCGAGGGCTACGTCGCGTTCCGCTGCCTTCATCCGTCCGTGGACCAGGCCAACCCGCAGCGGTGCCAGCAGGCTGGACAGCCTGGCCGCCTCTGTTTCGGCGGCCACGACGTCGGCGTCGTCCGATTCCTCGATGGCCGGCACCACCACGAACGTCGCCCGGCCCGAATTCGCCTCGGCCCGCACGAACTGCCACAGCCGATCGAGATCGTCCGGATGACGGATGCCGGTCCGAACCGCCTGCCGGCCTTCGGGCGGTGTTCGCAGGTCGGACACGTCGAGGTCGGCGTACAGGACCTGGCCCAGCGTGCGCGGTATGGGCGTCGCGGTCATCAGCAACACGTGCGGCGCGTTGCCATCGGCCTTGGCCTCCAGCTGGCCGCGCTGCTCCACGCCGAAGCGGTGCTGCTCGTCGATGACGACGAGTCCCAGGGCCGCGAACGCCACGCGTTCCTGGATCAGGGCATGGGTCCCGACGACGACCCCGGCCTGCCCGGACGCGATCGCCTCGAGCGCGTTGCGCGTGCCGTCCGCACTGAGCGATCCGGTCAGCAGCGTGACGGGCAGGTTCGCGTCATCGAGCAGGTCCGTCAGCGTCGCGTGGTGCTGGCGCGCGAGCAGGTCCGTGGGGGCAAGCAGGGCG
>JALZAF010000131.1 GCA_030948505.1 Chloroflexota bacterium | reverse complement strand
CGACTGGCCGATGCGCGAAATGACCGCCCTACCCCGCTCGGGAAGGCGGTCACCGTCTCGAAAGACAGCCGGACTGAAAGTATGACGGGTCGGCGTCCCGACCGTCAACGCGGAGGGCCGGATCGGCTCGTAAACTGCGCGACATGCGCATTTTGAACGGTCGGAAGCTCACCGAGGTGGACGTCGGCTAATTCCCTCGGCGTGCGGCGGCGCACCGGTCCGTGTCGTGCGATTTGGGCACGGGAGACGGCCGCTCGGTCGTCCGCGCGGCCCGCAAGCGCCCCGATGTCCTGTTCATCGGTCTTGATGCGGACCCGACCCGGATGCGGCGGGCGTCCCAGCATGCCCCGGGCAACGCGCTCTTCGTCGTCGCAGGGGCCGAGGGCCTTCCCATCGAGCTCGACGGCGCGATAGCGGAGCTGTCCGTGTGCTTTCCGTGGGGCTCGCTGCTCCGAGGCTTGGTCACTCCCTCGCCGGCGCTCCTCGGCGGCCTCGCCCGGGTCCTCCAGCCCGGTGGGACGTTCAGAGCTCTCCTTTCTATCACCACGCGCGACGGGGGCACCCCGCTCGGGCCCGGCTCGATCGACCGGGGGGCGTACGCGTGCTCGGGCCTACGGGTCGAGGCATGGCGCCGGGCGACCGCCATCGAGGTGGCCGCATCGGAGTCGAGCTGGGCGAAGCGCCTCCGGGCGGGTGACGCGCGCCCGGTGTGGTGGTTGCAGGCGGTCTCGATCCGATGAGGTCGCGCGGCCGCGAGTGGCGTGGCCGGCTCGCGACGTACGGGCCATTCTCCGCAGCGATCGCCATCACGCTCCCCCTGCTCTGGCCGCTCGCAACCTATCCGGGGGACCATTTCACGTTGTGGGCGGCCGGCCACATCGTCGCCACGGGCGGCTCTCCCTACGTGGCCGGCGCCTGGTCCGATCCGGCGCTCGACGCCGCGGCGGCGAGCGGACTGGTCGTGGATATGCGACCGGTGATCGCCGCGTGCTGCGCGGTGCTGTGGACGTACCCCCCGTGGACGGGCCTCGCTCTCGCGCCGTTCGGGGCGTTGCCCGTTGAGATCGGCGTCCCGCTGTTCCACTTCGTATCGCTTGCGGCCGCGATCGCCGGCGCGGTCGGACTCGGCCGCTCGGCCTCGTGGCACGATCCGCGAGGCCAGGCAGTCGGTCTCGTCCTGCTCGCCCTGTTCGAGCCGTTCATCCTGGGAGCACGCGGCGGCCACTTCGTCGGGGTGTTGCTGCTCGGCGTGTGGCTCGTCCAGCACGGCCTCGTTCGGGAACGCACCGGGCCGCTCGTGGTGGGCGCACTGCTGCTGTCGCTCAAGCCGCACCTCGTCCTCGGCCTGGCCGTCATCGTTCTGGTGATCCTTGTCCGGCGGAGGCGCTGGTCCGCCCTCGGCTGGATCGCGGGGGCGACCCTCCCCGTGGCAGCCATCTCCTTCCTCGCGTATCCCGATGCGTTCATGGCGATGAGCCGTGGCTCGGCCGAACGGGCCACCGGTCAAGGCGCGACGACCTGGACGCTCGTCGCGGGCATCTTTGGCACAGCGGTCCCGGCCGTGGTGGTCGTGTTCCAGGTCGGCCTGCTGTGCGCATGCGTGCTGGCTGCCCGCCTCACCCCACCGTCCCTACGCACGCACGCGACCGTCGCACTGTCTCTGGTCGCGAGCCTCGCGCTCGTGCCGTACGTGCAGGATCACGACCAGCTCCTGCTCGTGCCCGCGATGCTTGTCGCGATCGCGTATCGCGATCCAATCGGACGCGGTCGTCGCTGGTATCTCGGGCTTATCGCGTGCGCATTCGTGCTCGTCCCGTGGGTCATCCAGATCCCCGTGGTGATCTCGGACGCCACGTCGCTCGCCGGCCTCGTCCCGTTCGTTGCCGCAGTCGTCACGTTGCTCGGCGCGGCGCTCCTCCACGAGCGCTCCACCGCCCGGATGTCCCCCGCGCCGCAATAACAACGCAGGGCCGCCCCTGGGCGGCCCTGCGGCGGAAAGCGAGATCGGGCGGGGCTACTCGGCGGCGGGGGTCTCTTCCTTGATCTCGCCGTCGGGTCCTTCGAGGTCGAGGATGTCCGTATCCGTGTCGGTGTCCTCGTCCTCGTCGTCATCGTCGAGGTCTTCGAGACTGAGCTCCTCGGCCGGCAGCGTGGGCAGCTCCTCGTCCTCGTCCGAGCCGAAGAGGCCGGCGAGGGCCTTGGGCTTGGGCATCCAGTCCAATTGATCGCGCCGGGACTGGAGCCCCGTGCCCGCGGGGATGAGCTTGCCGATGATGACGTTCTCCTTGAGTCCGAGCAGCCGGTCCTTCTGACCCATGGTCGCGGCCTCGG
>JALZAF010000129.1 GCA_030948505.1 Chloroflexota bacterium | reverse complement strand
ACGGTGGCGCCGTCCAGCGTGTCGGCGCCACCGGCGTCCTTCGGGTGGACGTGCACCGCTGCGGCACCGGGCCGGCCGCCTTCTGGTTGTTGGCCTTGGCGGCGCGGGCGGCGACCTTCTCCACCCTGGCGCGCCGCAGATGTTCGTAGGCGACAAAAGCCGCTGACAGGTCCGGTATGTCGCGCAGGCACCGGGCCAGCTGGATCGCGCTCTCCGCGGCCAGAGACGCGCCCCTGGCCGGAGCTGGCGGACGGCGCGTGCGCGGAGTCGCCGACCAGAACCATCCGGCCCCGGTGCCAGTGCGGCACCTTGGGCATGATCTCCATCGACCCGAAGACGTAGAGCTGGTCGGCACTCGTGTGCTGGAGCAGCTCGCGACCGGGCAGGTCGTCGGCGTGGACGAGAGGAGCCGACGATGGACAGTTGAGCACCGTGGCAGATACGATCTTCGCGATCGGTGGGTTGGCCGATGGCATCGAGGTGCCGATCGCGGCTACGCGGTTGAGGGGGTTGAGCCATGAGACGACGACTCGTTATGTCACCGGTTGCGGCAGCAGTGCTGGTGTTGGCGTTGGCGGCTCCGGCCGCCGCCGCAGCGCCGCCGGTCCGCGCTCGCCGATCCCTACGCGTCGTGCGTGGGCGTGGGCACGGACACCATTGGGGGCTTGAACAACCCGAACGCCGAGGTCGAGCCCTGGATTGCGAACAACCCGCGGCTTTCGCGGAACGTCGTCGCCACCTGGCAGCAGGACCGGTGGAACGACGGGGGCGCGAAGGGGCTGGTCGCCGGCTCCTCGTTCAACGGGGGCGCGACGTGGTCCGAGGTGCCGTTGCCGTTCAGCCAGTGCGCCGCGCCCTTCTACGAGAGGGTGGCGCCGTTCGACCGCGCCTCTGACCCCTGGGACTCGGTCGGACCTGACGGCAAGACGTACGGGCAGCGCCTCGTCTTCAACGCCAACGACACCCACAACGGCGTGGCCGCGGTGGCGTCGGCCGATGGCGGCCGAACCTGGCAGAACCTGCGGCTGCTGATCGACGACCCGGCTTCCGACCCAACCCAGCCAGGCGACGACAAGAACTCGGTCACAGCCGATCCCGCCTTGGCCGGCTCGGCCTACGCGGTCTGGGACCGAATCGTCCTCACCACGTGCGGCTCAGCGATCCGGCGGGTCAACCCGCAGATCGACGACCACCCGGCATTGCGTGGTCCGTCCGGCGCTCTGAACTGCTTCACGGGACCGAGCTACTTCTCGCGGACGACAAACGGCGGCTTGACTTGGGAGCCGGCGCGCCCGATCGTCCCCGCCGCCATCAACGAGCAGACCATTGGCAACCAGATCGTCGTCAACCATCGGACCGGGGTGCTGTTCGACTTCTTCGACTACATCACGGCCGACGGAGTCTTCCACGCCCAGATGGTCTTCTCCCGCGACCAAGGCCTGACCTGGAGCCGGCGTCAGGCGATCGCGGACATCGCGTCCGCCGCGCTGCAGGCCAACCGGGGGGCGTCGTCGACCCCAGGACCGGCGCCCCACTGCGTACCGGTGACATCATCCCGGAGCCGGCCATCGACCCGGAGAGCGGGCGCCTCTACCTCGTCTGGCAGGATGCCCGCTTCAACGCCGGCCGGAACGACCAGGTCGTCATCGCCACGTCCGCCGACCCCCTGGGCCGAAGTGGGACGTGGACGGCGCCCAAGCTGGTCAGCCCGCCCGGCGACCCCGCCGCCTTCAACCCCGACGTGACGGTAAACGGCAACGGCTAGGTGGGTCGTCTTCCTCGACTTCCGCAAGCTCGACGATGCCCCGACCACCATCCTGCCCACCGACGCCTGGGTGCGGGTAGCCGCTGGTCCGGCTCTCGACTTCGACCGAGAGGTACACGTCGGCGGCACGTTCAACGCGGAGGCCGCGCCGGTGGAGGCCGGCCAGGGCTTCTTCCTGGGTGACTACAGCGGCGTGACCTTCAATCCCGAAACCGGAGGCTTCCGTGCCGCCTGGGTTGGCACCGACTGCGCGGACACGAGCTGCACCGCGATCGAGAACCCGACCGGCGCTCCGACGGGCGGCAGCGATCCGACCGACGTCTTCACCCACCGGGTGGCAGGCGGCGTCGAGCAGGACGACGGCTGACGCTCGACTCGGCCCGGACCGTTCCACCGGCCCCGTCGGCCCGGGGCCGGAAGTAGGCGGCCGCCTGCGCGGTTCAAGTTCGTTGACATGTCAATCACCCAGGACGGCATCCAAACCGCGCTCGAACGGAACCAGCTCGTCGACATCACCACCATGGGGCGCCGCAGCGGGCAGCCGCGACGCCTCGAGATCTTCATGCACAACATCGGCGGGCGCCTCTACATCAGCGGCATCCCACGGCCTGAGAAACGGAGCTGGCTCGTCAACCTGGAGTCCGATCCGCACCTGACGCTGCATCTGAAGGAGGGGATCGGGGTCGACCTGCCGGCCACCGCGCGAGTCATCGATGAAGACGAGGAGCGGCGCGCCGTTCTCACCGATGTGGCGCGAACCTGGCAGCGCCACGACCTGCCCACGATGGTCAGGATGAGCCCGCTGATCGAGGTTACGGTCGACCGCCGCTGATCAGACCGTAGCTCTGCTGCCC
>JALZAF010000108.1 GCA_030948505.1 Chloroflexota bacterium | reverse complement strand
CGCCGCGGCCGGCTCGATGATCTCCGGTTCGGGTTCTGGCTCCGGCTCGATGCGCGGCAGGTCCGTGGTGGGCCAGGCCAGGGCATCCGCCCCTGGATTCTCGACCCCGCTGGCCGGATGGCCATTGGGCGAGCCCGCCGGCCGAAGCCGGGCAAAGGGTCGTTCCAGGAAGTCGTCGGCCAGGGGAACGCAGGTAAGGCACCGGCCGACCGCATCGTTCCAGCAGGTCGCGCAGGTGTATTGCCGGCACGACATGCAGAAGTTGAAGGTCTGGTGGAAGGCGTCCAGCTGCTGGCTGCTCGTCTCCCGGTCCGTTTCGGTGCGAGCCTCCTGCAGGGCCTCGTCGAGGGACGAGTCGTCGTCCATGACGAACTTTTTCAAGCCCTTGGACAAGACCTTGATCTTGCCCATCCGCTTGCCCGTGGGCGCGGCCGATTCGAACGTGTAGCGGGTGCCACAACGTTCGCAGAAGGACTCGGTGAGGATCTCGGGCATCTGGCCCCCGGCACTCGCTCTGGACACGTCCGGACAGGACGGATCGGCCGAACGAGATCGAGAGTATCGCGGGCCGATTCAGGTGGGTCCATCCGCAGGTACCCCGATCCGGACGCCGATGGTCCCGACCTCTCGCGGGGGCCGGCCGGAGCCGCGCTGCGGGGGGTGGGAGAAGGGCCCTCTGCTAGACTCCGGCACCCATCATGCGTCCCCTTGCCGCTCTCGAGCGCTTCTTCGAGCAACTCTTTGAACGACCCGCCGCTCGCCTCTTCCGACCCCGCCTTCAGCCGGTCCAGCTCCAGCGCCGGATCGAGCGGGCGATGGAGACGGAGCGGATGTCAGGCGCCGAACGGACCCTCGTCCCCAACCGGTTCCGCGTTCGGCTGCACCCCGACGACCTGGCCGCATTCGGCGACCTGACGGCCACCCTGGCGACCGAGCTGGCGAACGGTGCGCTGGGCTTTGCCCGCGCCCATCGCTACACGCTGGTCGACCGGCCGCGGGTCGACCTGATCGCTGATCCGGACGTCGGCCAGGGCGAGATCCGGGTTGCCGCGCGGTTCGCCGAACGTCCCGTCGACCCGCCCTCCGCCGTCATGCCGACCATCGGGGCCGGCCACGCGGGCGACGACGGCGCCGCCGAGGACGGCGGCCTCGACCCGGGCGATCCGCAGCTCGTGGGCCACACGATGGTCTTCAAGGTGCCGACCGTCGACGGGCCACTGGCCCGCCTGAGGGAGATCCGGCCGAACGGCACGCAGGACGAGATCGAGCTGAGCGGCGGGCCATTGACGATCGGCCGAGCCCCGGACAATGGCCTCGTGATCCACGACTCGCGGGTCTCGCGGCACCATGCCCGGATGCAGGCACGGCGCGGAACGCTGGTATTCACCGACCTGGGCAGCACGAATGGCTCCCGGGTCAATGGCGCGCGGATCGCCGAGGTGGTCCTGGGCGAAGGTGACCGGATCGAGCTCGGCGATACGGTCCTCGTCGTCGAGCTGATCCCCGGCGGCTGAGGGATGGACCCGGTCGCAGCGAGCCTGTGGCTGCTGCGTTTCCTGTTTCTCGCCCTGCTCTACCTGTTCCTCTTCGCCGTCGTCCGGGTCCTCGTCCGCGACCTGCGCGCGGCGGCAAGAGAGCCGGCCGCGGAGCTCGGACGCCTGCAGGTCCTGACCTCGCCCGGCGGCGAGCCCCCGGTGGGCGCGGTGTTCGGGCTCGATGCGCTCACCAGCCTGGGCCGCGACGTCAACAACACCATCGTCGTCGAGGACCCGTTTGCCTCGGCTGAGCACGCGGTGCTGACGTTCCGCGGCCGAGCCTGGTACGTCGAGGACCTCGATAGCACCAACGGCACCTATGTCAATGGCAGCCGCATCGACGGTCTTGCCCCGATCGGCTTCGGCGACGAGCTGCAGATCGGACAGGTCCGCGTTCGACTCGACCGGGTCCGGCGATGATCCTGGCTTCGGACGCGCGAGACCCGCGGCCCCCGGAGGCTGTCGCAGCTCGGCGCGGCGAGGCGCGAGCGGCGGAGCTGCCGGCGATCCTGGCCGGCATCCGCCCGCGGATGCGCTGGCGCGAGCTGGCTCTGCTGGGGATCGTCGCCATCACCCTGACCGTTGGCAGCCTCTCATTGGGGGCGACGCTCCGGGCGCGTGACGCGGAGAAGGGGGCCGGCATCCCCGATGGTTCCTTCGTCCCGCAGGCGGCGACGCTGCTGGCGATCTACGTCGGGACGCTGTTCGCGGCCCACGTGGCGCTGGTGGTGGCGGGCCGCCGCAGCGACCAGATCCTGCTGCCGGCCGTGGGCCTGCTGGGCGGGATCAGCCTGCTGCTGATGGAGCGCTTGCCGCAGGACCTGGCCGGTCAATTCGGCGGGCTCGCCCAGACCCAGCTGGTATGGCTCGTGCTGGCCGTGAGTGTGATCGCCGTGGCCGCCGTCGTGGTCCGTTCGGACGCCTGGCTGAGGCTCTACAAGTACACCTGGGCGGCGGCCGGGATCGCTCTACTGCTCCTTACGTTCATCTTTGGCCGTGACGTCGGCGGTGCCCGGTTGACCCTCGACCTGGGACCCGTGAGCGGTCAGCCCTCGGAGCTGCTGAAGGTCATCCTGGTCGTCTTCCTGGCGGGCTACCTGTCGGAGAACCGGGCCCTCCTGGTGGAGCAATCCACCCGCGTTGGACCCCTTCACCTGCCGCCGTTTCCCTACCTCGCACCGATGGCTGCGATGTGGGCGATCGCCCTCGGCATCGTGGTGATCCAGCGCGACCTGGGCGCGGCCCTCTTGTTTTTCGCCGTGTTCCTGCTCCTGCTGTACGTGACGACGGCGCGCGCCAGTTACGTCGCCATCGGCCTCGTCCTGTTTGTCGCCGGGAGCGCGCTGATGTACCGCCTGTTCGCGCACGTCCAGCAGCGCGTCGACATTTGGCTGAACCCGTTCGCCGACCCGTCCGGAGCCGGCTACCAGGTCGTCCAGGCGTTGTACGCCTTCGCACGTGGCGGAATCCTGGGGACGGGCCTGGGCAACGGCCTGCCGACCATCGCCGGGCGGCTGCCGATCCCGGAGATTCACACCGACTTCCCACTCGCCGCGCTGGGCGAGGAGCTCGGCCTGATCGGGATCATGGCCATTCTTGGGCTGTACCTGGTGGTCATCGTCCGCGGGCTGCGGATCGCCGCTTCAGCGGCAGACGACTTCCGGGCGCTCCTGGCGGCGGGGCTGTCACTCGTTGTGGGCGTCCAGGCGTTCATCATCGCGGCCGGCAACCTGAAGCTGATCCCGCTGACCGGGATCACCCTGCCGTTCATCTCCTATGGCGGCTCCTCGCTGCTGGCCAATGCAGTCGTCATCGGGCTGCTGCTGGCCCTGTCCGACCGGGGCGTCGAGCCGCCTCCGCCGCGTGGCCGGCGGCGCCTGGCCCGCCTCTTCGATAGGGGAGCCGCATGAGCGCCGCCGCATGAGCGCCAATGATCTCGGCGCGGGCGCGGGGCCGGGGCGCATGCGGGCGCGACGCCCGGTGGGCCCGAATATCGCCAGAGTGGGCCTGGCCCTGGCCATTGCCTTCGGTGTCCTCGCGGCCGGTGCCGGCTACTGGCAGGTCGTGCGTTCGGCCCAGCTGTCGGCCGCGTCCGACAATCCGGCCGTCATTGCGGCGACGCGCAGGGCTCTGCGCGGCCGGATCGTCGACCGCGATGGGACCGTCCTGGCCGACAACCGCAAGGACAGGAACGGCGAGCCGTATCGCGTCTACAAGGATCCCGTGATGAGCCCGGTCATCGGCTATGCGTCGCGACAGTTCGGGACCGCTGGCCTCGAACGAACGTATGACGGCGAGCTCATCGGCGCGATCAGACCGGACCCGGTATCCGACCTGCTGAAGAAGTTCGAGGCCAACCCGTTCGACCCGCAGGACCTGAGGCTCAGCATCTCGTTGCCCCTCCAACGAGCGGCTGCGGCGGCGCTGGGCAGTGACCGGGGCGCGGTCGTCATGCTGGACCCGCGGACGGGCGAGGTGCTCGTGCTTGCATCCAGCCCCACGTTCGACGCGTCGGCGGTCGCCAATCCCGTCACCTCGCTGGCGGCCTTCGCGCAATTGCGCACGGACGGCAGTCGGCCTCTGCTGCCGCGCGCCACGCAGGGCCAATACGTGCCCGGCTCAGTGCTCAAGATCGTGACCGCGATGGCAGGTCTCAGCTCCGCTGCGGTCACGCCCGGGACCACGTTCGCCCAGCAACCGAAGGCGGAGCAGGACGGCCTGCTCGTGTCGGGCTTTCGTGTTCGCGACGGCCACCATCCGCAGACAGGAACGAAGGCCCTCAACTTCTATGAAGCGACCGAAGTCTCGTGCAACATCTGGTATGCCCTGGCGGGCTTGAAGACCGGCGGCGAAGCGTTCGCCGCGATGGCGGCGCGCCTTGGCTTCGGTCAGTCGATTCCGTTCGACCTGCCGATCGGCAGGTCGCAGCTGACGAATGGCGGCGGCAATTTCGGCGGCGGCTTCAAGGACCCGGTCGAGTTGGCGAATGCGTCGTATGGCCAGGGCGAAACCCTGGTCACGCCGATCGAGATGGCCCTCGTCGCCGCGGCGATCGCCAACCATGGCGTCCTCATGGAGCCGCACATCGTCACCTCACTGACCGGCAAGAAGAGCGGCACGCAGTCGATCCAGTCGCGCCAGTGGCGCGACATCGTTTCGCCGACCGTCGCGGACGAGATCACGCAGGCGATGCAGCGAGCGGTCGAAGGCGCCCTCGGCCGCCAGTTCACCAGCGGGGCCAAGGTCCCCGGCGTGCCAACGGCCGGCAAGTCCGGCACGGCCCAACTGGGCGGATCGGGCGAGCCGAACTCATGGTTCATCGGCTTTGCCCCGGCCAACGCTCCGCGGGTCGCGATCGCCATCGTCGTCGAGCACGGCGGCCGGGGCGGAGAACGGGCAGCACCGATGGCCGGGGACCTCATGGCGCTGGCCCTCAAGACGCTCGGCGGGGGTTGATGCTCGCCGGCCCGGGTCAGGGCGAGCGCCGTCCGCTCATCGAGCGCATTGGGCTGGCCTTCATTGCCGTCGTCTTCGCCACGTTGTTCGGCGCGGTGGCGGTCACGGCCTGGTCAGGGGGAGAGGTCTTCCTGTCCGCGATGGGCGCGATTGGCTGCCTGATGACGCTGTGGGTCGGGGCGCTGACGCTGCTGCGCGGCTAACCGAGGCCCGCCGCCAGGCGGTTGATCTCCTGCGCCAGGCCGACATCCCGCTTGCTGATCCCGCCCTCCGAATGCGTAGTCAGGCGGAAGGTCACGTTCCGGTAGCCCGTCACGCACAGGTCGGGATGGTGGTCCCGCCGGTCCGCCTCGGCGGCCACGGCGTCGACCAGCGCGATCGCCGCCCGCCAGTCGCGGACCTGCACGCTTCGGACAAGCTCGTCGCCGTCCCGGCTCCAGCCCGGGAGACCGACCAGCGCCTCCGCGATCGCCGAGTCGTCGAGCCGTGGCATGACCGCATGCTAGCGCCCCGCTGACGCCGGGCGACCACCCTTCGCGAACCCAATTGGCGATCGCGACGTACTATCCATCGCAACCCGGCCGACCCGTCGCTCGTCCGACCGGCGTCCACCGCCAGATTCCAACCCGGCGTGTCCCCTCGGGGCGCGTCCCCCGAGGGGATCCCGATGACCAAGATCCAGGAAACCGGCGACAAGGTGCTTGCCAACGTCGAACGCGTGATCGTTGGCAAGCACGGCGAGGTCCGCCTCGCCCTCGTCGCCCTGCTGTGCCGTGGCCACCTCCTGATCGAGGACGTGCCCGGCACCGGCAAGACGGTCCTCGCCAAGGCGATCGCGCGCAGCCTGGGTTGCACCTTCCGGCGCATCCAGTTCACACCGGACCTCCTGCCGTCCGACGTATCCGGCCTGTCGATCTACAACCAGAAGACGCAGGAGTTCGAATTTCGGCCGGGTCCGATCATGAGCCAGGTCGTCCTGGCCGACGAGATCAACCGGGCCACGCCCAAGACGCAGTCCGCGCTGCTCGAGTGCATGGAGGAGCGGCAGGCGACGATCGACGGCACGACCTATCCGATGCCCGACCCATTCCTCGTCATCGCCACCCAGAACCCGATCGAGTACGAGGGCACGTTCGCCCTGCCGGAAGCCCAGCTCGACCGGTTCATGCTCCGCATCCGGCTCGGCTATCCGCAGCCGATCGAGGAGATCGTCATCCTCGACGAGCAGAAGCGCTCGCATCCGCTCGAGGAGCTGTCGGTCGTGTGCTCCGTCGAGGAGCTGCGGGAGATGCAGGACGCGGTGCGCGAGATCTACGTCGACTCCACCGTCAGTGACTACATCGTGCGACTGGTGAACGCGACCCGAAACCACCCCGACGTCTACCTCGGTGCGTCGCCTCGCGGCTCGATCGCCCTCTATCGCGCCGGCCAGGCGCTGGCCGGCCTGCTGGGGCGCGACTACGTCATTCCCGACGACATCAAGACCCTCGCCGAGCCGGCCCTGGCCCATCGCCTGATCATCAAGACGAGCTCGACGATTCACGACGTCCAGGCTGGCCAGGTCACGCGCGAGCTACTGGACACGATCTCGATCGACAACATCCACCCGACCGGCCAGACCGGCGGGCCGCGCGATCTCCGGGCGCGGGCGTCGCAGGCCCCCGGCGTCTGACGCCGCAAGGCGACCCCGCGAGACCCGGAAAGGCACGCCGTGTTCCGTCGGCTGCAGCTGTTCCTCATCGGCGCGGTGCTGCTGATCGCGGCTTTTTCGACCGGTCTGCCGTTCCTCTTCTACCTCGTCTACCTGGCCATCCTCGTTGTCGGCGGGTCGTACGTCCTGACCCGCCTCGGCCTGGCTGACCTGGAGGCGGGCTACGCGGTCAGCCAGCTCCACGGCCATGTCGGCGACAAGCTCAAGGTGACCTACACGCTGCGCAACACCAGCCGCGTGCCAAAGTTCTGGCTCGAGATTCACAACCCCACCAGCCTGCCGGGGGGTCTGCCGGGACGGGCGATCAGCCTGGGCGGCCGAACGGAACGGTCGTGGCTCATCCGCGCCCCGCTCGGGCGCCGCGGCCACTTCCGAATTGAGCCGCTGCAGATCCAGACCGGCGATCCCTTCGGCTTCTTCGAGGCGTCGGCCGCCGTTGGCCAGGGTGTCACGGTCGTCGTCTATCCACGCATCGAGCCCCTGCCGCTGTGGCGCATCCCGGCCGCCAGCATCGAAGGCAGCCATTCGTCGCCCGAGCGCAGCCTCCAGACGACCGCCCTGGCGGCGTCCGTCCGACCGTGGGCCCCGGGCGACAGCTTCAACCGGATCCACTGGAAAACGACCGCCCGGCTTGGCGAGATCCAGGTCAAGGAGTTCGACCTGGAGACGACCGCCGACGCCTGGATCGTGCTCGACCTGGACCGCTCGATCCAGACCGGCGAGGGTGAGGAATCGACGGTCGAGGCCGCGGTTCGGGCGGCGGCCTCCATCGCCGACAAGGCGCTGCTCGAGAATCGATCGGTCGGCATGACCGTCAACGCCCATCGCATGGCGATCCTGCCGGCCGACCGGGGTGGGCGCCAGCACCTCAAGATCATGCAGCTGCTGGCGGCGGTCGATGGCGACGGCGACACGCCGCTGGTCGAGACGCTTGTGGCGAGCGCTTCGCGCCTGCGCCGGGGCATGACCGCGGTCGTCATCACGTCCTCGCTCGACACCTCATGGGTGCGGCCGCTGGCCACGCTTCGCTCGCGCGGCGTCGGGTCTGTCGCCGTCACCCTCGATGCCGACGCCTATGACCGCGTCGCACTCGAGGAGCACCATCGGCTGGAGGGGCGGGCGCCGTATCGTCCCGATCCCGACGCGGCCGAGACGCACGCCAAGCGGGTCCGGGCGCTGCGTCATGCGCTGGCCGAGTACGAGCTCCAGACCTACTCGATCACGCCCGGGCGTCCCCTGGCTGAGGTGCTCGTCGGATGACTGCTGCCGCCGGAGAGATCCGCCGCGAGTCGATGGCCGAGCGCATGTCACGGTTGCCGCGCCCGTCGTTCCAGAGCCTGGTGACGCTCGCGCTCGTCGCGCTGATGTCGGTCACCGTCGCCTGGTCGATCGACGACGCCGCCTGGGTGCTCGGCGATCCGACCTACGGCGACTTCCTGGTCTATCCGGCGATCCTGGCGACGCTCATCGGATTCGTCGGCGCGCAGGCTCACTGGCCGCGCTGGCTGACGCATTTCCTGGGAGCTTGCGCAGCGGCCCTGGTGGTGCCCCTGTTCGTGGGTGCCATCCTCGTGCCGGGCGCGAGCCTGGGCGACATGTATCGCGCCACGGCCGCGTCGATGGTCAACGCCTGGTACGACCTGGCCATCCTCAACCTGGCCGTGACCCGTGAGATCGGGCACTACCTGCTGGTGCTGGGCCTGCTGGTCTGGTCGGTCGGCCAGTTCGCCTCGTACGCGGTGTTCGGCCACCGGCGGCCGCTCGACGCGGTGATCGTCGTGGGCATGATGCTGCTCGGCAACATGGCGCTGACCGTCAGGGACCAGCTGCCGCTGCTGGTCCTGTTCAGCATTGCCGCCCTGTGCGTCCTCGCCCGGTCCCACGCCCTCGACGAGGAGACGGCCTGGCTGCGCCGCCGCATCGGCGACGCGAGCTCCGTTCGCTCCCTCTACCTGCGCGGCGGCAGCGTGTTCATCGCGGCCGCCGTGATCGGGTCGCTGTTGCTCACCGGGTCCGCATCGTCTGCGCCCCTGGCGGGTGCGTGGACCGGGTTCGGCGACAAGCTCGTCGAGATCAGCCAGTCGCTGCAGCGCTACCTGCCGTTCGGGGGGGCACCTCGCCCGGTCGGTTTCGGATTCGGCTCGAGCGCGCCGATCAGCGGCAGCTGGTCGCAGAACAACGAACTGGCCGTCACGATCCACGTCCCGCCCGGCGACACAACCCACTACTACTGGCGAGCCGTCGCCTATGATCGCTTCGAGGGCACGGCGTGGGCGTGGACCGACAGTAGGGAGATCGGTCAGGCAGGCGCCGCGCCAGCGCTGCTGGGCCAGGCCGACAATCCGGACGGGCTGGGCCTGCGCACGAAGGTGGAGTTCACCGTAACGCCGGCCAACGGGCGGAATCCGTACGTCGTCAGTCCATTGGATGCGTCGTCCGTCGACCAGGCTTCGACGCTGTTCGTCGTCGGTAGGGGCGGCTATTTCAGCGCCCTGGGGCTCGCCGAGCCCGCTCGTTCCTACACCGTCACCGCGCTCATCCCCGTCAACAAGGACGAGGCTGGGGGGCGAACGGCAAACCGCCTGCGCGCCGCAGGCGTCGCTTACCCGGCCGACATCGTGAAGCTGTACGAGAGCGTCCCCGACGGGGCGATGGGCCCCGAGGCGACCAAGCTCCTGGCCGACATCGTGGCCAAGGCCGGCTCGAAGAACCCGTACGACCTGGCGACGACGATGGAGTCGGAGCTCAAGACGTTCCGCTACAACACGAACGTCATCGGCCGCTGTCCGCCCGGCCAGAGCGTGGTCGAGTGCTTCGCCACGATCAAGGAGGGCTACTGCCAGTACTACGCCAGCACGATGACGATCCTGATGCGCCAGCTGAAGATCCCGGCCCGCCTGGTCCAGGGCTTCCTGCCCGCCACACGCGACACCAGCGGCAACGAGACGATCCTGGCCAGCAAGGCTCACGCGTGGGTGGAGGTCTACTTCCCGGGCTACGGCTGGCAGCTGTTCGATCCGACCGGTGGCGGCCTCTCGCAGAACGCCCCGTTGCCGGCCGGGTCCGCGGTGCCGTCGGCGAGCCTTGCTCCGGCGGGTAGTGGAACTGTGGCGCCGCGCGCCTCCGTGCGCATCAACGATCCTGGGAATCCATTGAGCGGTGGCACGACGCGGCCGGCGCAGCCGGGCGGGCCTGCGCTCCTGATCGCGGTCGCGATCCTCATGCTCATCGCCGTCGGCGCGATCGCGTTCGTCGCCTGGCAGCGTGGACCGCGAGGCGCGGTCACGCCGGAGTCGGTCTGGCAGAGCATCGGCCGCACCGCGGCCCGCTTCGGCTTCGGACCGATGCCAACCCAGACCGTTTACGAGTACGCCGGCTCGCTGGGCGAGATGCTGCCCGCGTCCAGACCGGAGCTGGAGACCGTCGCCCGGGCCAAGGTGGAGGTTGCCTACGGTCGCCGGGAGCTGGGCGCGGATCGGCTGGCGCCGCTGCGCGACGCGTCGCGCCGGCTGCGGCTAAACCTGCTGCGCCTGGCGTTCCGTCGACGCGAGCGCCGGGAGCGCCGCCGGGGCCGGCTGGGCTAGAGGGTCCGGCGCGCTGGAGCGTCCGGCGGGCTAAAGCGCCCCGGATCGTTCGCGGGCGTCGCTCACGGCCTGCGCGCGCTCCTCGAGCAGGGGAGCGAGGTGTTCGGTCAGGTTGTGGGCGCGGAGGGTCGCCCGGCCGGCCCGGAACTCGACCACGCTGATCCCGCACAGGGCAAAGGGGAACGTCCAGAAGCGGTCGAGTCCCATCCCGAACAGGGTCAGCAGCACGACCTTGAAGACGCCGTCGTGAGCGACGAGGATCGACCACGGCCGGTCCTCGATCGGATCGGCGTTGCCGAGCACCTGGGGCCGATCGAGTGTGCCCGGCGGACGGCCTTCGGCCATGCACTCGAGCATCCGCCCCAGCGCCGGCCGAACTCGGGCCTGGACCTGAGCCAGCGATTCGCCGCCCGGCGCGTGGGTCTCGGCCGGTCGGCGGCGCCAGGCGGCGAGGACGTCAGCCCATTGAACCGCGATGTCGGTCGCCAGTTGTCCCTCCCACTCGCCCTGGCCAACTTCCACGAACGCGGCATCCGGCCTGACCGTCAGCCGGTGGTCGAACGCGTCCGGCGCGGCCGCGGCCTCGGCGACGAAGCGCGCCGTCTCGGTCGCGCGGGCGAGCGAGGAATGGACGATTTCCAGCGGTCGACCGAGCGGGACGGGCAACGCCGGCGAGGCGTGGGGGTGAGCAAGGCGCATCGCTGCGAGCTGGGCCTGGCGCCGCCCGGCGGGCGACAGCGTCACGTCGCTTGCGCCCTGGAAACGGCCCTCGGCGATGGCGGTCGACTCGCCGTGACGCAGGAGGACGAGGCTGGCATCGAGCCCGTTCGGGATCGGCGGCTCCGCGGCCAACCGCTCCGCGGCCGAGCGCTCCGCGGCCGAGCGCTCCGCGGGCAACCCCTCCGCCGCCGGGCGGCCCATGAGCTCGCTCAGTGCTCGCCCGCCAGGCGGATCGTCCAGACGTCGAGGACCGCGTCGTTGGAGCGGATGGCGTCAACGACCGACGACGGCACTTCGTCGTCGAGGGCGAGAATCATGAAGGCATCCTCGCGCGGACGAGTCCGGGCCAGGTGCATGGCGCTGATATTGACGTCGGCGTCGCCGAGCATCTGGCCGATGCGGCCCATCGTGCCGGGCTTGTCGCGATGGCGGGTGATGAGCATCACGTCGGCGGGCGCCATGTCGAGCCAGTAGTCGTCGAGGCGGGTCAGCCGCGGCTCGCCGTTGGCGACGGTGCCGGCCACGGTGGTGGTTCGGTCGCCGGACTGGCCGGACAGGCTGAGCAAAGCGGAGAACGCTCCGGCGTCGGGCGTCTTCCGCTCGACCAGGGCGATGCCTCTCGCCCGGGCGAGGGCCCCGGCGTTGACGAGGTTGACGCGCTGCGTGGTGGCCGTCTCGAGCAGGCCGCGCAGCACGGCCGCGACCAGCGGCGAGGCGTCGTACTCCGCCAGGTCGCCGGCGATCTCGAGGGTCAGGGCCCGAACCCCGGTCCGCGAGAACTGGGCGAAAAAGCGGCCCAGCGTCTCCGCCAGCGGCAGGTACGGAGCGATGGCCCGCGCCGTCTCCGGGGTCAGCAGCGGGGCGTTCACGGCATAGCGTGCCGGCCGCCCGGCGAGGACGTCGAGGACCTGGCTCGCGACCTCCTCCGCGACGAGGACCTGGGCCTCCTCGGTCGATGCGCCGAGGTGCGGCGTCAGGAGGGTGTTGGGTGCATCCAGCAGGGGAGAATCGGTCGGCGGCTCGTGCTCGAAGACGTCGATGGCCGCGCCACCCAGGCGGCCCTTGCGGAGTGCCTGGGCGACGGCGGCCTCGTCGACCACGCCCCCGCGAGCCACGTTGAGGAGCAGCGCGCCCGGCTTCATCCGGGCCACGGCGTCGAGACCGATCAGTCCGCGGGTCGTCCGGGTCAGCGGGACGTGGACGGTGACGACGTCCGAACGGGTCAGCAGGCCGTCGAGATCGACCAGCTCGACGCCGTGCAGCGCGGCCTGTTCGGCGGTCACGAAGGGGTCGACGCCCAGGACCGGCATCTCCAGGGCCCGAGCCCGGTCGGCGATCGCCTGGCCGATCTTGCCCAGACCGATGATGCCCAGCGTCCGGCCGCGCAGCTCATTACCCGTGAACTGGCCGCGCTTCCACTCGCCCCGCCTGACCGACGCATCGGCCGCGGCGATGTGCCGGGCCAGGCCGAACATCAGGGCCAGGGTGTGCTCCGCGGCGGCGATCGTGTTGCCGGTGGGAGCGTTGACGACGGTGATGCCGGCGCGGGTCGCCGCGTCGAGGTCGACGTTGTCGACACCGACCCCGGCCCGGCCGATGACGACCAGCTTCGCGCCGGCCGCGATCAGCTCCGCATCGACCGCCACCTGGCTGCGCACGACGAGCGCCTCGTACTCGCCGATCGACGCGCACAGCTCCTCGCGCGACAGCCCGGGGCGCTCATCGACCTCGTGCTGCGCCCGCAGCAGCTCGACGCCCTCGCGGGCCAGGGGCTCGGCGACGAGGACCCTCATGCCGTCGCGGCAGCCGGCCTGGCGATGCCCCGAGCCTCGAGCGCGGCGGCCTGGGCGGCACCCACCGCGCGGCCCGGCGTTACGTCGCGGCCCACCGCGAGGCTGACCGCCTCCAGGGTGCCGATGGCGCCGACGATCTCCTCGACGGTCACGGAGCCGAGATGGCCCAGGCGGAAGATCTGTCCGGTCAGCTTGCCCTGCCCGCCGGCCAGGACGAGGCCACGCCGCTTGAGCTCGCCGTTGAACGCCTTCCACTCCAGGCCGTCGGGCACGCGGACGGCGGTCACCGTCTTCGACGCGTAGCGCGGATCGGCGAACAGCTCGAAGCCGAGCTCGCTCAGCCCGGCCCGGGCGGCCGCGGCGCAGGCCTCGTGACGGGCGAAGACTCCGGCCGGCGATTCGGCCGCCATCAGCCGCAGGCCCTCGTCGACCTGGTAGACGACCGCGATGGCCGGCGTCCACGGCGTCTCGCCCTTCTGGTGCGCGTCCCGATGCGCCCGCAGGTCGAGGTAGAAGCGCGGCATGCGAGCCGATTCCATCGCCTCCCAGGCACGCGCCGAAGCGGCGATCATGGCCAGCCCCGGAGCGGCCATCCAGGCCTTCTGCGAGCCGGTGACGACGACGTCGACGCCCCACTCGTCCATGGCGAACGGCACGGCCCCGAGGGCGGACACGCTGTCCACCAGGACCAGGGCGTCAGGATCGACTTCGCGCACCGCGGCGGCCAGCTCGGGGATGGGATTCATCACCCCGGTTGAGGTTTCGTTGTGGGTCAGCAGCACCGCCGCGTACGGTCCGTTGGCCTTGAGCTGGCGGCGGAGCTCGGCCGGATCCGCGGCCTGGCCCCACGCCACATCGACCTTGGTGACGTCCGCGCCGTAGGCGGTGGCGATCTTCGCGAACCGATCGCCGAATGCGCCGATCGACACGCCCAGCACCCTGTCGCCGGGCGACAGGACGTTGACGACGGCCGCCTCGAGCCCGCCCGAACCGGCGCAGGTCAGGATCGCGATATCGCTTCGGGTGCCGAAGAAGGGCCGCATCCCGTCGACGATGCGGCCGAGCATGGCCGCAAACTCCGGCCCGCGGTGATTGATCATCTGGCGGCCGCCGGCTTCCCGGACGCTGGGGGGCAGGGCCGTGGGCCCGGGGATCCGAAGGTTCGGCTCGAAGCGGTCCACGCGGTCCTCCAGGGGCGTCGCAGGGCTGCGACAGGCAGGGACGATGGTCGCAGAAGCGGCGCCATCCCGCCAGCGCGCCGGAGTGGATGCCAGCCTGGGCCCTTGACTTACCGCGCCCCGTTCCGCAGTCTCCTCAGTCCGGCTGTCCACGGAAGCGAGAGGAGCGATTGCGATGAGCCAGCGTTCGGCCGTCCTCGACGCCGACCAGACGAGATTCCTGCTGCCGGAGGACCGCATCCCGCGGGCCTGGTACAACATCGTCGCCGACCTGCCCGTGCCGCCCGCCCCGGTCCTCCATCCCGGCACCGGCCAGCCGATCGGTCCGGCAGACCTGGCGCCCCTCTTCCCGATGGCCCTCATCGGCCAGGAAGTCAGCGCCGAGCGGGAGATCGAGATCCCACAGCCGGTTCGGGAGGCCTATCGGCTGTACCGGCCCAGCCCGCTCGTCCGCGCCCGCCGCCTGGAGCGCAAGCTCGACACGCCGGCCCACATCTACTTCAAGTACGAAGGCGGGAGCCCGGCCGGCTCGCACAAGCCGAACACCGCGATCGCCCAGGCCTTCTACAACAAGGAGGAGGGGACCAAGCGGATCGCGACCGAGACCGGAGCGGGGCAATGGGGCAGTGCGCTGGCCTTCGCCGCCTCGATCTTCGGCCTCGAGACCAAGGTCTACATGGTGCGCGCCAGCTACGACCAGAAGCCGTACCGGCGGATCCTGATGGAGACCTACGGCGCCGAGGTCGTGCCCAGCCCATCGGCCACGACCAACTACGGACGGTCCGTCCTGGCCGAGCATCCCGACAGCCCCGGCTCGCTGGGCATCGCCATCAGCGAGGCGGTCGAGGACGCGGCCACACGCGACGACACGAAGTACAGCCTGGGCTCCGTGCTCAACCACGTCCTGCTGCACCAGACGGTGGTCGGCCAGGAGGCGATCGAGCAGATGGAGATGGCGGGCGAGGAGCCTGACGTCATCATCGCCTGCGCCGGCGGTGGCTCGAACTTCGCCGGCCTCACCTTCCCCTTCCTCGGCCAGACCTTCCGCGGCGGGCGCCGCTACCGGGTCATCGCCGTCGAGCCGACTGCCGCGCCCTCGATCACCCGGGGGCGGTATGCCTACGACTTCGGCGACACCGGCAAGCTGACCCCGCTGGTCAAGATGTTCACCCTGGGCTCGGACTTCATCCCGGCCCCGATCCACGCGGGCGGGCTGCGCTACCACGGCATGGCGCCGCTGGTGTCCCTGCTGGCCGACCACGGCGACATCGAGGCCCGGGCGGTTCACCAGCGCGAGGCCTTTGACGCGGCGGTCACGTTCGCCCGAACGGAAGGCATCCTGCCGGCGCCCGAATCGAGCCACGCAATCCGGGCCGCGATCGACGAGGCGCTGCTGGCCAGGGAGGCCGGCCAGCCGAAGGTGATCCTGTTCAACCTGTCGGGGCACGGCCACTTCGACCTGGCCGCCTACGAGAAGTACCTGCGCGGCGAGCTCGAGGACTACGAGTACGCGCCGGACGAGGCGGCCCTGGCGGCGCTGCCGGCGGTCTGAGGGCTGGGCGGCGAGCCGCCCAGCCGCACTCCTCCGGCCGAGGGGGTACCGTCGCAGCATGCCCGGTCCGACCGTCGTCTCCTAGGCCCCCAATCGCAAGGAGCGCCCGTGTCCTATCGCCTCGATCCGGAACGCCTGAACCAGCGCGCCGCGAGCCTTCGGGCGGCCCGCGCGGGCGTGCGGGCGCGTCGAGGGCGGCCGTCAGGCCGCTGGGTCTCAGTGGTCGTGGTCGCAGTCGTCCTGGGCGGCCTGCTGGGCGGGGCGGCCGTGGCAACCAATTCGTTCGGTGCCGGCGACAAGTTCGAGCATCTCGCCCGCCGCGTCGCGCTGGCCATCAACCCGCCACCCGACCGGTCCTCCGCCCCTGACATCGTGGTCACGCCGCCTCCGAGCATCGAACCGACGCCTGCGCCATCCGTCTCACTCGCGCCCGGCAAGACCCTTCCCCCGCCGACCCCGGCGCCCGTTCGCAAGGCGGTCGACGTCAAGATCGCGGCCAACCCCAAGGCCGTTTTCGCCCATCAGCTGAACAAGGAAATGTGCGCCGCGGCGGGTACCCAGATGGTCCTCGTCATCAACGGCCGGGCGACCACGTCGGACCAGTTCCAACAGACGCTCGAGAACCGCGTCGGCGAGTGGGAGAGCTACCGCGACAGCCACAACGGCAGGTGGGGGCCGGGTGCGATCGCCCTGGCCCTGGCCGCCTATGGCGTCCCCGGCTACCAGGTCCATATCCATGCCACGCGTGCCGATGCCCTGCGCGACGCGGCGGTCGCGCTGTCGAAAACCGGCGCTCCGGTGGTCCTGCTCCCGTGGTGGGGCGCGCATACCTGGGTGATGACCGGCTACCGGGCCGACGCGGACCCCACGATCTTCGCCGACGCCACGGTGACCGGCACGTACATCCTCGACCCGTGGTATCCGTTCGTCTCGAACATCTGGGGAGCGTCGGATCCGCCCGGCACGTTCCAGGATGCGGCGGAGATGAAGCGGAACTTCATCGGCTGGGATCGCCCCGAGGGCAAATACCCGGGGCGGGACGGCAAGTTCATCATCGTCGTGCCCACGCGGCCGCTCAATCCGCCCGGCTGAGGTCCTCGGCGGCCAGCGCAGGGAAGCGGCGAACGCGGAACGGGACGATCGCAGAGAGCAGGAACAGCTTGGTCAGGCTGCCCAGGACGAACCCGATCGGGATCGCGATGAGGCCGACGCTCGGCACCAGCCCCTGGGTCGCGAGGATCGTGACGCCCAGCCCGGCCACCGACGCCGAGACCGGCAGGACGGTATTGCGGGTGGCATACACGGCTCGCGCCAGCGGGTACGTCAGGCTCTCGATGGGGACAGCGACCGCGAAGGCCGCCAGCAACGTCGCCGTGCGATCGACGTCCTCGGCGTCGAACGCTCCGCCGGCCAGGAAGAAGCGGATCACGAACGTGCTCAGCACGAACAGGACCGCCGCGGCACCCGTGGTCAGCAGCCCGATGGTCAGCACGTTCGATCGCAGGACGGCCACGAACCGCGACCGGTCGCCGATCGCCGCCGCGGCCGACAGCGCCGGGAAGGCGGCCAGTGAGAAGGCGACCCCGATCAGGCTGACCGGGACACTCTCGAAGTTGCGGGCGAAGCTGACCGACGACACGCTGCCGGCCACGAAGGCCGAAGCGACGCTGGTGAAGAACTGGAAGGTCAGGGGCTCGATCGGCGCGCCGGCCATGCGCGGGACCATCAGGGTCAGGAACTCGCGGACCGCCGCCGTCCGGACGGCCAGGCGCGGCCGGATGCGGATGTCGGCGAGCATCACCCCGACCAGCCGGACGAGCAGGTGCAACAACGCCCCCAGCACCGCCCCGTACGCCGCGCCGAAGATGCCGATCCGCCCGCCGAGCAGCACGGTCCCGGCGACGATCCCGCCGTTGTACAGCAGCGGCGCGAGGCCATAGAAGAGGAATCGCCGCTTCACCACCAGCATCTCGCCGAGGACGATCGAGGCGGTGAAGATGAGCGGGGTCACGCACATCACCCGGAACAGGTCCGTGTACAGCCTTCGGCCGGCTGCGTCGAAGCCGGGCGCTACCAGGTCGACGGTCGCCGGCGCGATTAGGAACAGGACGACCGCCAGCGGTGCCATGACCAGCACGGCCAGCGTCAGGATGGTGCGGGCGAAGTCGTCGGCGGCACGCTCGTCCTCGGCCCGAAGCTTCATGACGATCGGCACGAACGGGGCCGCCAGCCCGCCCGCGATGAGGACGTCGAACAGCAGCTCCGGCAGGACGAACGCCGCGTTGTAGGCGTCGAGCTCGCCGCCCGCGCCAAAGGTCCGGGCGAAGATGCGATCCCGCACCAGACCCATGGCGTAGCCGCCGAAGCTCAGGACGGACAGCAGGATGGCGCCCTGTGGCAGGAAGCGATCGCGTATCGCTCGCGCCGTTGCGGTGGCTCGCGCGGCGGCGCCCGGCCCGTCGATCCCTCTCACCTCGGCCATGATGACGGGCAAGGCTCGACCCGGGCGACGCCGCGCCGCGCATCAGGTCCGATTCAGGCGAACCGGATTAGCATGCCCTCGGCCCCGCGCCGCGGGGATGCCATCGTGGGGGAGAGCGAACTCTGCGAATCCTGGTCGTCGAGGATGAGGCTCCCATTGCGACCGCTCTGCGCACCGCCCTGGCGGCCGACGGCCACGCCGTCGACGCGGTCGGATCGGGCGACGAAGCCCTGGCCTGGGCGGCCACCTACGCCTACGACCTCGTGGTGCTCGACATCGTCCTGGGCGACATGAGCGGTCTGGAGGTCTGCCGCCAACTTCGGGCCCGGGGCTACCCGGCGCCGATTCTCATGCTGACCGCCCTCGACTCCGTCGACGACCGCGTGGCCGGCCTGGACAGCGGCGCCGACGATTACCTCGCCAAGCCGTTCGAGATGGCGGAGCTGCGCGCCCGAGTGCGTGCCCTGCGCCGCAGGACCGGGCCGGATCGGGCGCCCGTCATCGCCGTCCTCGACCTCGAGCTCGAACCCGCCAGCCTGGGTGTGCGGCGAGCGGGCCGGCCCATCCGGCTCACGGCCAGGGAGTTCGCCCTGCTGGAGCTGCTGGCCCGCCACCCCGGGCAGGTCTTCGGCCAGGACCGCCTGATCGAGATCCTGTGGGACGCCGATTTCGCGGCCGAGTCGAACGTTGTCGAGGTCTACATCCGCAGCCTCCGCCGCAAGATCGACGGTGGCCGGCGGAACGGCATCATCGAGACCGTGCGAGGCTCGGGCTACCGCTTGCGCGCGGAACCACCGCCGTGATCTTCCGCCGTGTCCGGTTGCGCCTCACGCTGCTCTATATCGGCCTCTTCGCCCTGGTCCTGATGGTCCTCAGCGCCGTCTTCTACCTCGCCTTCGTGACGGTCCTGGAGCCGGCCTTCGACATCGCCCCCGAGCTGTCCAACACCCAGGCCGCGGAGGTCGCCTACCGGGCGACCATCGAGCGCATCGCCGTGGCCCTCGCGATCGCCGACCTGGCCGCGGTGGCCGTGGTGGGCGGGGTCGCCTGGATTCTCGCCACGCGCACGCTGATCCCCATCCGCGACGCACACCAGCGGCAGCAGCGGTTCGTGGCCGACGCGTCGCACGAGATGCGCAACCCGCTGGCGGCGATCAAGAGCACCGCCCAGGCGGCCCTCGCAGGTCGAGGCGACGCCGCCGGAATGCGGACGGCCCTGACCGCCGTCGTCGATTCGACCGACCGCCTGACCCGGCTGACGAACGACCTGCTGACCCTGGCCCGCAGCGACGGAGCGCTCGTCGAGCATCGGGTCGAGCGCTGTGACCTGTCGGTCGTGGTCGCCGAGACGGTCGAACGATACGGGCCGATCGATTCGGCCCGCGGAGCCGTCCGGGCGACCTTCGCCGCCGACCTGCCGATCGCAGCCGACCCGGACGAGATCGGCCGAATCGTCCGAAACCTGCTCGACAACGCCTTTCGCCACGGAGGCCCCGGAGTCCACGTCACGGTGGCGACACGGGCGGGGGACCGCGAAGTCGTGCTGCAGGTTGCCGACGACGGCCCCGGCATCGCGGCCGCCGACATCGACCAGATCTTCGAGCCCTTCTACCGCGTGGGGGCCCATCTGGGCATGGACGGCAGCGGGCTGGGGCTGGCGATCGCGGCTGACCTGGCGGCCAGGAACGGTGGCCGGTTGACGGTGACCAGCATCCCCGGCAGCGGGTCCGCCTTCCGGCTGGTGCTGCCCCGCCTCAGGTGAGATTCAGGTCGTTCGCCGACTCTCGTGACCCGGTTCCCAATCGCCGGCGTTCCCACTCGAGGTCGATTCATGCGTTCACCCGGATCCCGTGCCGCCCGTCTCGGCCTGTGCGCGGCCGTCGCCGTGCTGGCGGGTGCCTGTGGCACGAGCGCGCCGTCGGTCACGAGGGGGGTTGCCAGTCCCAGGCCCTCGTCGACGGTCGGTGCGGGGAGCGCCGCACCAGCGGCCTCCGGCAACTCGACCCTGGAGCCGGTCTTCACGCCGATCCCTGATGCGTCACAGGCGCCGGACACCGGCGCGGGGACGGCCCACGGCGACATCCCCGACAACGCCGTGTTCCTGACTTATCACTCGGCCGCGTGGGGCTTCTCGATCCAGTACGTCGAGGGCTGGCAGGTGACGACGCAGACCGACGGCGTGACGATCCGGGACAAGGACAGCAGTGAGGCCGTCCGGGTGATTCCTCTGCCCAAGGACGTGGCCGCCTACGTGAGCGGGACGGACCTGCCGGCTCTGCAGGCCAGCGCCGGCTTCCGCCTCGTGAAGCGCAACACCGCCCAGGTTGGCAGCCAGACCTACATCCACCTCGCCTACCACGCGCTGTCGGACCCGGATCCGGTAACGGGCAAGCAGGTGAGCTCGACCGTCGACCGCTTCTACGTCCCGGGCCCCGGCCTGGCGATCGTCAGCCTGTCGACGCCCGACGGGGTCGACAACGTCGACGCCTTCCGTCAGTTGATCACGAGCTTCAAGTAGTCGTGACCCGACCGTCGGCACGGCCGCGGCCCGAGCGACGGGGGGGCGAGGGCGTCGCTGCGGTTCCTGCGGCCGTAGAGCTGATCGACGTGATTCGCATCTTTCGCGAGGGTGACGTCGAAACCATCGCCCTGCGCGGCATCGACCTGCGGGTCCAGCCGGGCGAATACGTCGCCCTGATGGGTCGCTCCGGGTCAGGCAAGTCGACCCTTCTCCAGCTGCTCGCCGGATCCGACAGCCCGACCGGCGGCCGGGTCATCGTCGACGGCGTCGACCTGTCGCACGCCGACGAGGCGACCCGGGCGAGCGTTCGCGGGACGCGGGTCGGGGTCGTCTTCCAGAGCCAGAACCTGCCCCCCTTCCTCAGCCTGCAGGAAGGGATCGTGCTGGCCTGCGCCCTGGCCGGGCGGCCCGGGGACAACGACACTGCACGCGCCGCCCTGGCTGCGGCCGGCCTGGAGGGTCGCGAACGGCATCGACCCGGCCAGCTCTCCGGCGGCGAGCAGCAGCGGG
>JALZAF010000103.1 GCA_030948505.1 Chloroflexota bacterium | reverse complement strand
TATCGGTGGAGACCGGCGGTTGAGCTCCAGGGCCCGTGCCCTTGACCGGAGCGGACTGCTTCGGAGCGGCCGAGGCGCCCGCAGCAGTCCGTGGACGCGTGGTGGGGCTTGCCGCAGTTCGAGGGCGCGCCGCTGCCGGGCCGGCGCTGTGCGGTGCCGGTCGGGCTGCTGTCGTGCCGCCCTGGGTAGATGTCGAAGCCACGGCCACGACGATGGGGACCCCGAGTGTCAAGGCGAGGATGAGGACAGAAGCGACCGCCAGCCACTGGGCGCGCGGGCGAGGCCCGGTGGGTAGGACATCACCGGTGGGCAGGACATCGAAGGTCTGCGCGACCCTGTCTTTCGGATCGGCGATCCGGATATTTCGCACAGTCCTCCTTCGGCAGCGGCTGCCGGGAGGCGCGCGAAGCCATGGGCGTGCTCCGCCCAGGCCCCTCGACATCGGCAACCCGGCCACCTGCCCCGCGCAGGTCCGTGGCTTTGCGGCCCCGCCTCACAGCGGGTGTGCCCCTTCGGTCGGATGGGTCGGGCAGAGTCTTGCGCCGCCGAGCGGTCGGTGTCTGTAGCCTCTTCCTCCCAGCGCCCGCCGCGGGGTGGTGCATGGAGCGGTGACGAAACGAGGCCCGGTGTGCGGTCTGCGCCCGTCGAGGTCCCACCCAAGAGCAGCGCGCGGGCAGTACAGGCCGGTCAACCCGTGGCTGGGGCAGGACCAAGGGACGCGTGCTAGCCTCGGGGTTCGTCTGCCCTCAGCCATGACCTCCGACGGTGGCGCCGGCGACGAAGAGAGGAGAGCAGCGCCCGCGTGGACCTTCCGGCCCGATACGACGTCCTCAGTGTTCGCGTGGCCGCGCTGACGTTGGACGATGCCGTCCGGTTGATGCTGGAGGCGCCCGGCAGCCGGCGTCTGGGCGTTCACTTTTGCACCACCCACACGCTGGTCGAGGCGGAGGATCAGGCCTGGCTTCGAGACGGCCTCAACGCGGACGATGCGATCGCCGCGCCGGACGGCATGCCATTGGTCTGGGTCGGTCGGGCAATGGGCCAGCGAGTCGGGCGTGTTTGCGGGCCTGACACCATGCTCGCCCTGATGGATCAGTCGCGGACGGCCGGTGGCCGGCACTTCTTCTACGGTGGAGCGCCTGGGGTCCCCGAGCGGCTGGCCGAGCGTCTGACAGCCCGTTTTCCAGGTCTCAATGTCGTCGGGACCCACTCGCCCCCGTTCCGGCCACTGACCCCCGATGAGGACGCTGCCGAGGTCGCCCAGATCAATGCGACCCGGCCCGACTTCGTGTGGGTGGGCCTGGGGTCACCGAAACAGGATCGATGGGTGATGGAACATCGGGCGCGCCTTACTGCGGCGGTTGTGCTGGCGGTGGGCGCAGCATTCGATTTCCACAGCGGCAACCTGCGGCGCGCTCCACGCTGGATGCAGCGAACCGGGACGGAGTGGATCTTCCGTCTGCTGGCGGAGCCGCGGCGGCTGGCCAGACGCTACACGGTTACGAACTCGCGCTTCGCGTACCTGCTCGTGCGCCAGATCCTGGGGCGGGATCGGCAGCGATCTCGCCCTGCCTGAGCGCCCAGGACGGCCTGACAAGCGGTCAGCGGCCCTCGGCTCGGAGCATCGCCGGGATCGTCCGCAGCATGATCCGGATGTCGAGCCAGGTCGACCAGCGGTCGATGTACTCGAGGTCCTTCTGGACCCACTGGTCGAAGTCCGGCTCGCGACGGCCTTCGATCTGCCACAGACCCGTGATGCCCGGCTTCATCGACAGCCGCCGACGATGCCAAAGGTCGTACCCGGCAACCTCCCGAGGTAGCGGAGGACGAGGGCCAACGAGGCTCATATCGCCGCGGACGACATTCAACAGCTGGGGAAGCTCGTCGAGGCTCGATCGTCGCAGGAAGCGACCGACGCGCGTCACTCGCGGGTCCGCTGTCAGCTTGAAGGCGTGCCCGTTGACCTCGTTGTGGGCGAGCAGGTCTTCGAGCATATTGTCGGCCGTCGTCACCATCGATCGGAACTTGACCACGCGGAAGCGGCGGCCGTGGAGTCCTACTCTCTCCTGGCGATACAGGATCGGGCCACGATCCGCCAGGGAGATGGCCGCGGCGATGGCTCCGAGGAGTGGGGCGAGGACGACCAATGCCAGCCCTGCGAACGCGACGTCCATGATCCGTTTGGCCGCAAGGGCCATGGTCGCATTGGGCCCGGTGATGATCGACAGGACCGGCGTGCCGTCGAGGTCCTCGATGTGCCCCGTGCCGATCGACAAATGTGGCATTGGGACGGGCATCCGAACGATCTTTCCCTCCGTCTCGCACAGCCCTGCGATCGACTCCACGAGCGCCCAGTCCTCGGTGACCAGGCAGATCGCGACCTCGTCGACGACCCCGTCGTGGATGACTGCAGGCAACCTATCGATCGACCCCAGGTAGGCCCATCGCGCAGGAAGGGCTTCGGTCGGCTCCCCGAGGAAGCCGAGGATCGCAAGGCCAAGCTCCGAATGGGCTTCCAGGCGCCGGGCAAAGGTGACTGCAATGGGGCCCGTACCAAGGACCAGGACGCCGCGGAGATTGCGACCGCGGCGGCGGGCGCGACCAAAGACCCAGCGGATCGCGGCACGCGCTGCCACAGTTGCCAGGAGCAAGAGGCTATACAGCGAGAAGAGATAGAGTCGGCTGACGTCGGGGAGCTTTACAAGGAAAAGGAAGGCAAAGGTCGCGACGGCGAGCAAAGCGACGGCCCGGACGACGACCCTGACATCGCTCTTGAGGGACCAGCGATCTCTAAGCCGGTAGGCGCCATGGGACCACAGGATCGTCACCCAGGCCGATACGAATAGCGCCAATCCGAGGACCGGTTCTGCGAGTGACAGGTCCCGGAATCGATCGGGGTCCACCTGGACCAACGCGACCGCCAGCACGGCAGCGATGACGATGTCCGCGACAATGAACAGGGCATGCAGCTCGGTCGCGTAACGGCGGATCACTCGATTTGCGCTCTTCTTTAGGCTGCAGGCAAAAGTCGGCTTGCGACGCGAAAGGCGCCGAAAAGGTGCACGTCAGGAACTGCGCTCGATGGCGATCGGCCCCCTCCAGCCTGAACCGATCGCTCCCCCTCTGCGGGAGGCTTCCACAATAGCCGAACATACGGGTAGGAGGAAAGTACTAATTTTTACGTGGTACTTGCCGTGTGTTGCTTCGGCGCACCAGTGGCTGTGCCGCATAGGCTATGCACCCGATGCAGGTCCGGCGTTGGCCGCACCGTGTCCCCGGCGACCGTCGCTGCAGCTGTCGCCATCCGAACTAGGCGAGGTAGTCCGTGAGCGCGACGTTCTCCGTCTTCACGCCCGTTTACAACGACGCGCGCTGGCTTCCGGGTGCCATCGAGAGCGTCCTCCGCCAGACGTATTCCCATTGGGAGCTCGTCATCGGGGACAACGCGTCCGATCGTGACCTTGAGCGGATCGTAGCCGGCTATCCTGATCCGCGGATCCGGTTTCAGCGATGGGAGCGGCACACCGGCATCGCCGATAACCACAACCGGACGATTCTCCTGTGTCGCAACGACTGGCTGCAGATCCTCTCTGCAGACGACCGCCTGGCGCCCGGCTGTCTCGAGCGGATGGCCGCCCGGATCGACGAGGCGAGGGCGGCCGCGCGCGAGCCCGCACTCGTGATCACGGCCTGCCGGCCGGTGTTCGAGGATGGTACCGAGGCGCGGCATGCGTTCAGCGGCAGTTGGCGACTCAAGCGCCTTGGCAGCGGCACTTACGAACCGGCAGAGTGGCTGCGACATGTGGCGGAGCCTGGGCAGGTGCCGTGGAACGTCGGCTCTGTCGCACTAGCCCGGCACGTCTGGGAAGTCATGGGCGGCTTCTTCCGGGAGGAGGTTGGACTGTCAATCGACATCGACATGGTCCTTCGAGCCTCCGCTTATGGACCAGTCGAATACCTCGAGGACGAGCTGCTCGACTACACGGTCCGGCCGGGTGGCATCAACAAAGAGCTGGCGCGCAGTGACCGGGCGAGCCGCCGCCTTACCACGCTCGGTGCCGCGCTCCTGTCGGGCCTCGCCGTCCACGAGGCCCGCCGGAGCGTGTCACCCGCCGAGCGCCGGTTCGTCGAGCGGCAGGTGGCGGGGACGTTCGTGGGACGCGCCTTGCAGCAGCGCTACTTGCCCGGCGGCCGCGGGCGCAGGGGGGCGCTCGCCGACCTCCGGCGCGCCTTCAACTGGGACCTGCTCTGGTTTCTCTCGCGTCAGCACGCCGTGCGCGCAGCGCTGGCCGTTGGGGCGCCTCGGACCGTCATCGTAAAAGCGAAGGACCGATTCACGCGGACGTCGCGCGTCCTGTGAGGGTCGTCGTGTCGTCGTCGGCCGGTGGCGTCCACAGACCCGCCGCCGCGACCTCGCTGCGGAGCGTCTCGGCGAGCTCGCCGAATGTCGGCATAGGCTGAGGTGTGGTGCCGGCCGCCCGCACCGTTGCCCGAGCTAATGCCGCGACCGTCTCCTCCGGGCTCGTCGGTGACACCCCGCCTCCGGCCATGACCGGCGGTCCACCTACGGCCAGGCAGACGACGGGAAGGCCAAGCGTCATTGCCTCGGCGACGACCATCCCGGCCTCATCGTGGAGGCTCGGGAAGAGTAGTACGTCCGCCTCGTCGCGGAGGATCCGGAGGACCTCGCCCCGGGGGACGCTGCCGCGGAACTCGACGCGGTCGAGCACGCCGACGTGCCGCGCCATGGCACGCAACCTCCCGCGGTCGGGTCCATCGCCGACGACGAGGAGCCGCCAGTCAGGGAGGCTCGCGATCGCGGCTATCGCGAGGTGAACGCCCTTCATCGGAACGAGGCGCCCGACGAAGACGGCGGTCGTGCCGGTCGGCCTGGTCCGA
>JALZAF010000068.1 GCA_030948505.1 Chloroflexota bacterium | reverse complement strand
CGAGGCCCCCAATGACGAAGCGCTGGCAAAGTTCATCGTGACGATCGGGATGGTCGGCTCCGTCAAGACCCAGACGATGCGCGCCTTCACCGAGGGCGAGGTCGACGCCATTCTTGCCAGCGTGGTCGCACCACCCCGAGCCTAGCCGCTCTGGCCCGCCTATCGATCCCGTGCTTGGCGGTCGAGAGCCCGGTGACCCAGGTACTCGCTAGTGCCACGGGTAGCAGACTTGCCCTAAGAAATGGGTGGCCTCGGTTCCAAAGCTCGAGGTGACCGCGAGCCCAGTACTGGTCGCGGCCGAGATTTCGGCCGTCGTCGGGGCAGCTGGTCCGCAACAGGCCCCGCCGGCCGAGGCGGCGGCGCCTCAACGTGATGGCTTAAGGCTCCACGACCTTTGCGAAGGCGCGGGTGCGGCCGAAAGGGTGTTTGCCTTGCCGGCAACTACAGGAACTACCGAACCTGCCGTCTGGCGAGAGCAAGCTTGGTGACGGCGCGGTCCAATACTCCGTCCATGCCGACCCTGACCGAGCAGGACCGCGACGTGATCGAAGGATCCGCCCGCTCCGGGTGCTCGGCCTTCCATTCGTTCTCCTGGCGCTGTCGCTCGCTTTGGCGTAGGCCCATCTGCGCTCGCGCCGCTGCCCCGACGGGCTCGACACCACTCTCCCGTAGCCGCCGAAGCCGATCGGGCCCCGACGCGTAGAACTGAGTCCTGTCCTGGTCGGCTCGGACCGCCTCGCGGCACTCCTTGCTACAGGTTCGGCGCCTGCCCTGGGTCGGGCCGCCGCACCATGAGCACCGCCGCCCGACGGGCGCCGCGCCGTGGATGCGAGTAGCCCTGCCGGCAAGTCCTCGGCCGAGGGATCGGTTCCGGCCGCTGATCGGCGTCGGGAGCCGGTTCAGCCTCGTCTCCACCCGCGGCGAGCCGGATCGACTCGAGCTCTTCAACGGCGTCGCGTGCTGTCTCGTGCCGGTCGGCGGCACCGCCTGGACGGCAATATCGACCCCCTGTCGAACGAGACCGGGGCCGACTGGTACGCCCGCTACGTACAGGACACCTACCACCGCTTCGAGGCCCATGCGCTGACCTTCACGATCGGGCAGGGCGGGCCCGTCACCAGGGCGGACGTCGGAGCCGCGCAGTGGGCCGAGCTCGAGCGATCCGCCGTGCCTGGCACTGCCCGCCTCTGACCGCACACGATGATGGTCCGAATTCGGAAGCCGTCGCCTTAGGCCAAACATCCGGACCGATTCCGATCCGCTGCTCGTGGTTCGAAAGATCTCTTCCCAGCGCTGCCTGAACGACTCCGCACGAAGGGCCGCTAGGGTCCGGAGCTTCTCGAAGTACCAAAAGGGCCAATGGGTTTTCCGAGAGAGCTTCGGGCTAGACGGCAGGTATCCCAGGGCTTCATCCTCCGACCTGTGACGCAGTCGAATGGCGGACTCGACCCGATCGCCGTGTGGGGCGCGATCACAGGAACCGTGGCTCTGGCTATTCAGGGATGGCAGGGCCGGGCGGACCGGCCGAGGCTAGTGGCCGATATCGATTTTCACAGGCGGGGCCAGCGACGTCGACGCCTTCGGCCATGCGGTGGGTGCGTCAGCGCGCGGGATTTCCCGGGGCGCCGCAGGGCTAGGATGACGAGGCGATGTTCATCCCGATCACCCGGCCGAGCTGGATCGCCTCCGGGATGCTTGTCCTGGGGTTCGTGCTCATCGGATTCGCCGCGTGGTTCGGGCTCGAAACAGTTCTCCTGACTCTCGACGGTGGCCACACGATGGGCACCGTCGTCGCCAAGCGCATCGACCCGCACTACTTCGGTTCGAGTTCGAGCGCCCCTCCCCGAGACCCCAACGGCTACTTCGTGACCTTCGTCTTCGAGCCGGCGGGAGGGCCGCAGGTCCGCAGCGAGCTGTTCGTGAGCATCGAGGAATATGCGCGGGCAACGATCGGCGGCCAGGTACCCGTCGACTACGTCCGGAGCTTCCCGGGCTCGATGAACGCCCTCGCCGACGATCGGACGTCCTCGACCGAAGGGATTCTCGTCACCGGAGTCCTGGCGTCGGGAACCGGCGTCGTGTTCGCGACGATTGGCGGGCGCTGGCTGCGGAGCATCCTCCGCGATCGCGCGCTCGTGCGCCGGTTGGTCGCGACCGGCATCCGCACCACGGGCACGGTCGTCGACATCGACGCCGCGGACAGGCGCATCAACAACCGGTTCCAGCGGCGCCTGCGGTATCGCTATGTTGACGGGACCGGCCATGACCAGACCGGCCTCAGCGACTGGATGCCGCGGTCGGACGCCGCCTTCTGGAAGAAAGGCGAGACGGGCGCGGTCCGCTACGACCCGGATCGACCAGGCGACTCGGCCTGGTTCGGCCGTTCGGATACCTGAGGAGGCTCGGAGTATTCGGGAGCCGCTGTAACCGGCCCGACGATGGTAGCTGTGCGGGCGGCCATGTCCAGCTGCGGGCCCATCGCGCGGGTGAGGAGGGAACGATGGTGGATGAGCCGGTCGAGATGCCGCTGGTGTTGCTCCGGCTGTTCCAGCGGCAAGTCGAAGCTCAGTGCCGGTACATCGCGATTGCTTATGACGAGATCTACCAGGCACTCGCGCAAAGTGATGACCCCAACAAGCAGCCACCGTGGTTGGACTCCTGGGAGCCGATGCAGAACCTCCTGACGTCTGCCGCGATGGTGTCGAAGTTGCTATGGGGCCAACGGGGCAAACGCACAGTCGAGCGGGCTGCGCTGCGGCGCAGCATCGGTGTAGAGGAGAGCTCGGCCCTCCTCATGCCGGACGTCCCGGAAGCTCGACGTCAGCCGCGCTCGGCGGTCAGCCGCGCTCGGCGGTCCGCGGCTCCACGAGGCCGAGCCGGATGGCTGCCACCGCTATCTCGACGCGGTTCTCCGCACCGAGTTTGTCTTTGATGTGCGCGACATGGACGCTGGCCGTCTTCTTGCTGATGAACAGCTCCGCAGCAATCTCGCCATCCGATCGGCCGTCCGCGACCAGGGCGAACACCTCGAGCTCGCGCGGACTGAGGCCACGGCCACCACGAGCCCTCGGGGCCGTTGGTTCGTCGGCCTGGACTACGGTCGCCCCCATCGCCAAGAGCCCTCGCTCCAACACCGCGGCGAGGCTCATGGTCTGCCCGGTACCCCACGCGGCTTCGAATACGGACCGACGCAGGACCTTTCTCGCGCGCTCGACGAGCCCGTTGCGGGTGGATACCCGGTCGGGATCCCATTGCATCTCGGTATCCGGTCGGGTCCGGTCCGCGGCCGAAAGGCAGGTGACCGCCTCGTCGACTGCCCCTGCGGCGAACAGCCATTCCGCGACCGCGTCGAGAGCTCTCACCTGATACCACCAGTTGAGCCGTCGGGTCGTGTGCGCAGCCTCGAGAATGACTGGGCGCGCCAGGGCGAGCTCGCCGGATGCGATCCGCGCCGACGCCAGTTCGCACAGCGCCATCCCGAGCAGCTCCGTATCGCCTATGGTGCGTGCCAGCTCGACGTTCTCGGCAAGCGTGCCGTGAGCCCGCGCTGTGTCTCCTTCGGTCAGGGCGAGACGGCCGAGGTGGCCGAGCGTCACGGCCATGCCCCAGGCGTCGCCGGCCCGCCGGGCGACGGCTAGCGCCTCTTCAAACTGCGCACGGCCCAGCCCAAGCTCGCGACGTCGATATCCGAGCAGACCGAGCGAAACAAGTAGTCCCACGAGGCGCTCGGGTCGGGCATCGATGCGGCGCGCGAGCGCGAGCCCTCGGTGGATGTGTCCGTCGGCAGTGGCCAGGTCTCCACCATAGATCGCCATCGAGCCAAGAGCAGCCAGAACTTCCGTCATCCCGGCGTCGTCACCTGCGCGCATGTACGCGGCCAGGGCTTCCTCCAGGACGGAGAAGATCCGGTCCGACGGCAGTGCATGCGTCGAGGCCAGCCGTTGCAATGCCCTGGCTCGGACGCCGGCCGGTGCAGCCGCCCCGATCGCCAGCCCGGCGTCCAGCCAGCGCCGGCTCTCGGCAAGATCCAGGTCTCCGCTGGCAAGCCAGAATCGCCGCTCCAGTGCGCCCGCCAGGCGCAGGAGCCACTCCCCGTCGCCCCGCTCCAGGGCATGGGCGAGCGCGGCCCGCACGTTGTCTCGATCCGCCGCAAGTCGACGTATCCATGCCCCCTGGTCGGCGCCGCGTTCGTGCGCCTGCTCTGTCTCGGCGACCCGGATGAAATAGGCCAGATGACGGTCTCGCAGCGCCTCAACCTCCGCGCCTGACAGCTGGTCCATGGCGAACTCGCGGATGGGCTCAAGCATCCTGAAGCGAGGCTCGCCGTCCACGTCCTGATCGACATGCAGCAGGCTGTGGTCGACGAGATGACTCAAGGGCTCCAGCATGTCGACCGCTGGCCGGTCGGCGGCAGCGGGCAGCACCTCCGCCGCGGCAGCGAGGCTGAACCCCCCGACGAAGACCCCGACGCCTGCGAATGTCCACCGCTCGGACGATCCCAACAGCTCGTAGCTCAAGGTGATGGTCGCCTCAACCGTTCGCTGGCGATCCGGAGCGTCGGCCGGGCCCATCGCGAGGGCCGGAAGCCGGCGCTCCAGCCGATCCAGGAGTGCCTCGGCCGAGAGGACCTTCGTCCGAGCCGCCGCGAGCTCGATCGCGAGCGGTAGGCCGTCGAGACGGCGGCAGATCTCGGCGATGGCCCGGACGCTGCTCTCCGTCAGAGCGAAGTCGGGTCGAACCGCCAGGGCACGTTCGACAAACAGCGCAACCGATTCGATCTCGCGGAGCTCGTCACGCGAGTGCGGCCGTTCCGGATCGGCAAGCTCGAGCGGCACGATCGGGTACTCCTGCTCCCCGGCAAGGTGAAGCGGCGTGCGGCTTGTAACGGCGACGCGGAGCGTTGGACTTGCCGCAAGCAGATCGGTCAGTGCGGGGCCAGCGCTCACAAGGTGCTCGAAGTTGTCCAGGACGAGCAGCGTCTCGGAACGTCCGAGGCGCTCGCCCAACACCGCGATCGCCGAGGCTCCATCGAGCTCTGTGATCCCAAGCGCGCCGCCGATCGTCGCCAGCAGCAGCTCCGGCTCCCGCAGGCCGGCGAGCTCGACGAAGAAGATGCCGCCCACGAAGCGCCTCGACGAGCGACGCGCGGCTTCAATGGCCAGGCGAGTCTTGCCGATCCCTCCCGGACCGGTGAGCGTCAGGAGGCGAGCATCGGCGAGGAGGCGCTTGATGCGATCGACCTCGCGCTCGCGCCCGACGAAGCTGGTCTTGTCCAGAGGAAGGCGCGACGACCCTGAAAATGCCCGCTCGCGTCCTGAACCCTCGAACGCTGCTCCGGCGGCCATCGTGGCCCTCCCTTCGTGGGCGCAGTCTATGCCGGCCTCCATGCGCAGCCGCTCCCGAAATTGAGAAGCGCTGTAAGGCGCTGCTCGATGCCGCCCCGCCTCCTTACGACGAAGCTGATGCCATCGGCGACGCAAATGAAGGTTCGATCGGAGAAAAGGAAGCAGCGATGGTGACCCTCGCCGGCCGTTCGCTCGTGGACGAGGCAAAGCTCCAGGCGGTGGTCGGCAAGGCCGTCGGAGACCTCGGAGCGACATTGTCGACGGCGATGATCTCCATCGGCGATCGCCTCGGGCTGTTCAAGGCACTCGCCAGGGGCGGCGCGGCGACTCCCGCCGAGCTCGCCGCCCGAACCGGGACCGTCGAACGCTACGTTCGCGAATGGTTAGCTGCCGTCGCCGCGGGCGGGTATGTCGAGTACGACCCGGAGAGCGGTCGCTTCTCGCTCAGCCCCGAGCAACAGATCGTGCTTGCCGACGAGTCGAGCCCGCACTGCGTCCTCGGCGCCTTCGAATCGATGTCGGCGGCCACGCGGGCTGAGCCCATGATCGCCGAGCGCTTCAGGACCGGGGACGGCTACCCATGGGGCGAGCACGACGCTCGGCTGTTCGAGGGCACCGAGCGGTTCTCCGGAGCCGGCTATGCCGCGCAGCTCGTCGCGGCCTGGATCCCAGCGCTGGATGGAGTCGAGCCGAAGCTCCACGCCGGCGCGCGCGTGGCCGATGTCGGCTGCGGGCACGGCCCCTCGACGATCGTGATGGCGCGAGCCTTCCCTGCCTCGACCTTTGTCGGTTACGACAGCCACCCGCCGTCGATCGCCCGAGCAGCCGAGCTCGCGGCCCAGGCCGGCATCAGCGATCGGGTGCAATTCGAGGTCGCGACAGCCGCCCACTTCCCGGGCGAGGGCTATGACCTCGTGGCCCATTTCGATTGCTTGCATGACCTGGGCGACCCGCTCAGTGCGGCGCAGCGGGTGCGGGCCGCCCTCAATCCCGACGGCACCTGGTTGATCGTCGAGCCCCAGGCGCGTGACCGGCTCGAGGACAACCTCAACCCGATCGGGCGACTCTTCTACGGCGCATCGACCCTTGTCTGCACACCGCACGCGTTGTCAGAGGGGGGCGACCCGGCGCTCGGCGCCCAGGCAGGCGAAGCCCGGATTCGTGCGATCGTCGAGGCGGCCGGGTTCCAGCAGTTCCAGCGGGCCATTGAGACGCCATTCAACCTGGTCTTTGAGGCCCGGCCGTGACGCCCGCAGGTCCCCAGCCGGCCGACGGATCAAGCCGGCCGGTCACTCCACTCCCCGGCAAGCCTGCGCAGAAAATAGTTGAAGCCATGGAGCGGACGGTCGACGGTCCAGTCCTGCGACCGACCATGTTGCAGTACGACGAGGCTCGCCGTTCGTTCAACGCGCTCGTTGATCGCCGTCCGGCGGTCATCGTGCAGCCGCGTTCAGCTGCCGGCGTATCTGCGGCAGTGCAGCTCGCTGCGGACGCGGGCCTCCCCGTCGCCGTGCGTGGGGGCGGCCACAGCGTCGCCGGTCACGCCATGGCCGACGGGGCGGTTGCGATCGACCTGCGTCTGATGCGCAGGGTCACCGTCGATCCCCGAGGGCGCACCGCACGCGTCGAGGGTGGAGCGCTCTGGCTGGACGTCGACCCGGCGACGGTCGCTCACGGGCTCGCCACGCCCGGCGGCACGGTCGCCGACACCGGCGTGGGAGGCCTCGCGCTGGGTGGTGGCATCGGCCACCTCGTCGGCACCTGTGGGCTAACCTGCGACAACCTCCTGGCCGCTGACGTGGTCACTGCTGACGGCCGGCATCTGCACGTCGATCAGCGGCACGAGCCAGACCTGCTGTGGGCGTTGCGCGGCGGCGGAGGCAACTTCGGTGTCGTGACAGCCTTTGAGTTCCAACTGCACGACGTCCGGACGATTGTCGGTGGCCGTCTCGCCTTTCGGAGGGAAGCGACCGATGAGGTTCTGCGGCGCGCGCTCCACGTCATGACGAACGCACCACCTGAGCTCATCTTGATGCCCGAGCTGAGCACCCGCCAGAACGCCGTCATCGTCACCGTCTGCTATCGCGGCGCCGTCGCCGATGCGGATGAGCTCCTGCTGCCCCTCCGCAGCGGAATGGCGCCGACCAAGGACACCGTGCGAGCCTGCTCATACCTCGAGGTACAGGCCATGTCCGACATGACGCCTTTTGGCCTGCGCCATTACTGGAAGGGGCACTTCGTCCGCGACATCCCCGAGTCTCTCGTTCAGGCGACGATCGATGATTTTGTGAAGGCTCGCATGCTCGGTGGCATCTTGATCGAGCCGATCGTCGGCGTCGCTCGGCAGGAGCCGTCGGGCGGGTCCGCCTTCGGTCAGCGCGCGGCGACGTACAACGTCAGCGCCCTGGCGAGTTGGGAAGACCCTGACGAGGATGCGGACCGGATCGCCTGGGCACGGAACTACGCGTCTGCGCTGGAACCGCTATCGGTCAGTGGCGGCGGCTACCTCAACTACAGCACGGAAGAGACAGGCGAACGAGTGCGTGCGGCCTTCGGTGAGGAGAAGTTCTCCCGCCTTGTGGCCCTCAAATCGAAGTGGGATCCCGACAACCGATTCCGCTTCAATCACAACGTCGCCCGGTCTCCGTCGTGACGCCGTTCAACCTGGTCTTTGAGGCGCGACCGTGACGCCCGCAGGTCCACAACCGGCCACCGGACCGAGCCGGTCGGTCGCTACGCTCATGCGCGCCAACACTCCCTCAAGGAGACCAGCTTCCACGAGGGATGGGGACAACGCAGCACTCGAACCGGCGCCGGCCGCAGTTCGACTGCAGATCCTGTCCACCGAACACTGGAGCTTGCTCGCGACCCGATCGCTGACGTGGAGTGAGTCGTTCGCCCGCGCGCAGATGTTCCTCTCGGTCCTTTCGGGCGCCGTCATCGGCCTGGCGCTTGTGGCACAGGCGGCCTCGTTCGGCGCGGGATTCATCGTCTTCGCGCTTGTCATCCTGCCGGTCGTCCTCTTTGTGGGCGTCGCCACATTCGTTCGACTCGTGGCGGTCAACAACGACGAGGCGCGCTGGGTCATCGGCATGAACCGGATCCGTGCTGCCTATCTCGAACTGGCGCCGGAGCTCAAGCCGTATTTCATCACCGGACACCACGACGATGAGAAGGGCCTCATGGTCACCGCCGGATACGATGCTTTCCCGACGCTCTATGGGTATGTGACAACGCCTGCCGTCGTCGGTGTGATCGACGCGCTGGTGGCTGCCGTGATTGTTTCCCTGATAGCCGGCCAGCTGCATGCCGTGATCCCGATGGCCGCTGCGTTGGGGCTGGTGACCTTCGTCGCCTGCAATGTCGCGTTCACTCGGTACGTCACCCGCGATCGCCGCAAGCAAGCGCTCGCCCGTCGGGCTTTCAGTCCAACGCCGCCGGACGAAGACTAGGGCTGCGGCCCGCTACCCACGCGCTTCGAGCACTTATCGAGCGCAGGCCAACGAGCCACTCTCTGGCTTCGACCGGTTCTAGACGAACGATCCGTTCGGCAACCGGATTGAGTGTCTCGAGGCTAGACCGGAAGGCGCGTGATCGCGTCGACCGCGAGCCGGAAGATCGCCTCTCGCCCTGTGGCGTGTCCAACCCAGCCGCGGTCGTCCCAGACCTCGCCGGAGAGATCGTCGCCCGCGTAGAGCAGCTGGCCGAACGCGACATCGCGGAATTGGGCGACCGCGAAGCAGGCCGAGGCTTCCATCTCTACGCAGATGCAGCCTTCGGCGACGCGCCGGGCCGCCTTCCCGCGAGTCTCCCGGAAGAGGGCATCGGTGGTCCACGTCTTGCCGGTCACGAACGGGACCTCGCGCTCGGTCAGGGTTGCCAGGATCGCGTCCAGGACGCTGGGTGTGGGTGTGACCTCTCGTGAGGCCGGCATGTAGTGGTAGCTCGTGCCCTCGTCTCGGACGGCCGCGATCGGGACGATCACGTGTCCGAGCGTCAGGTCGGGGACCAGCGTCCCGGCGCCGCCCACCGCGATGAACACCCGACCGCCGAGGCCGATCAGCTCTTCCAGAAAGCCTGCCGCGAGAGGCGCGCCGACACCCGGATGCGCGAGAGCTACGGGAACACCATCATGCTCAAGAATGTACACGTCATTCGGCCCGATCTCCGACCGCAGCGTCGTCAGCCGCGGTGCGCCGTATTCGGCGACCACCTTGGCGATGACTTCCTGGAAGAAGCACAGCACGACGCGCTCGGGCATCTCGCGCTGCCGGCCCGTGCCCTTCTTGATGTATGGGACCTGGACTGCCTCGACGATGGCCTCGCGTGTCGGGTCGAATTCGAGGATCGGGGCGTCGTTTGGGTTCATTCGTGGGTGCGGATCGCTGGCCATCCGCGGATTGTGCACGGGTTCGCTTGGTCCGCGATCGGCCCGTGGGTGGTCTAGGCTCGGGACGGTCAGCCACCCTCCCGTCCCTTGTAGATCAGCTGCTCGGTGGAAAACCCAAACCTCGCGCGCGCATCGGCCTCGGATCACGGTCCCGGGTCGCCAGCCGGTGCCGGCGATGAGCTCGGGCGGCATCTGGGCGGTGACCGTGTAGTTGTAGCGGACGAAGCCGCTTCCCAGGACGGCCACGTACTGGGCACCGAA
>JALZAF010000056.1 GCA_030948505.1 Chloroflexota bacterium | reverse complement strand
CGTTGGCGCCACGGGGCCGCGTTGACGCCGCAAGCCGCCTCAGCGACGGCGGACCGTCGCCTCCGCTCGTTCCTCGTCCCGCCAGCCCGTGCCGGGATCGTTCGTCGCCCGCTGCCATGGCCTGATGAGCTCAGCGAAGTCCCCCGCGGTGAAGGCATGTCGCAGCACGAGCGCGTGGGCGGTCCGGCGAAGCAGGCGCGTCGCGCGCGAGGCCGTGGTGCGTTCGAGTCCGTCGAGCCGCGGCGCGGCCAGGTCGATCGCGTCGCGCCCGGCCAGGGCGGACGAGACACGCAGCGCCTCGTCCTCCTCCGGGTCGATGCCCCGCGGCCACGGATCTGTGGGGATGCGTCCGGCGAAAGAGCCGGCCAGCGCGCGCAGCTCGTCGTCGCCGAGGGTCCTGACGCGGGTCAGGAAGCGCCCCACCAGGCGGGTGTTCGGGCCATAACGTGGCTGGTCGACGGCTGCTTCCCAGCCACGCAGGAGGCGGTCGCGGGCGCGGCCCCTGAACGGCTCGGTAAGGTGATCGTCCAGGAAGCTCCCCAGCACGATCTCGTGCGCCGCGGCGAGGATTGCATCGCGCACCGTGGGGCTGGCCCACGCGGCAGGCGCCAGGCGGCGGCGAAGCTCGGCTTCGACCGCATCGAGGGCGGCCAGGCTGTCCGGGGCGAGGAACCGGCGGATGCTGGCCACGAAGGCGATCGACGTCGTCTCGGCCACCGACAGCCGATCGAGCTCATCGTCGCTGAGTCGGGCGACACGATCCAGGAAGCGGCGCAGGGTCTCGGCCGGGCCGGCTGGCCGGACAGCCTGCCTCGACCGCGGCTCGCCCCCTGGTCCGTCGGACGGCCAGCGATGGGCCCCTCGGGGCCCTGCCCCCCATCGGACGCCCGGCCGGTGGGCGTGGGGGAGCCGCCGCTCCAGGTCATAGCGGGCGCGCAGCTGCGGATTGCCCAGCCAGTCGTGGGCGACGTTGATCCGCTTGGCAAGCTCGAGCGTCTCCGGCCCGGCGATGTCCGGATGGTGGCGCTTGAGGAGCGCGCGCCAGGCAATCTCGACCGCTTCGAAGCTCGCGTCCGGCGGCACCTCGAGTCGGGCGTAGAGGTCGTCGCGAGGGACGATCGGGCGAGGCGGCATCTGGCCATCCTAGCGGCAGGCTCGCCGTGGCCAGCCCCGGGCGACTGGCCGCGTCCCGTCAGGCGGGTACGGGCTCCGTGCCGGTCAGCAGGCGCTCCACTTCCTCGATCGGACGGGTGGACCGCTCCCCGGTCGCCCGATCGGTCACCTCGACCCCGCCCGCCGCCAGCGAGCGCGGGCTGACCGTCAGGATCGTGGGCATGCCGAGCAGCTCGGCGTCGGTGAACTTCACCCCTGGGGACTCGTCGCGGTCGTCGTACAGGATCTCGCGACCGGCATCGAGGGCGAGCTGGTGGAGGCGTTCGGCCACCTCCAGGACGCGTGGCTCGCGGACGCCGCCGATGGATACAAGGTGGGCCGCGTAGGGCGCCACCTCGGCCGGCCAGACAATGCCCCTGTCGTCGTGATGGGCCTCCACGATGCAGGCGACATTGCGCCCCAGGCCGATGCCGTAAGAGCCCATGACGATGGGATGGGCCTGGCCATCCTCGCCCAGGAACGTCGCTCCAAAGCTCTCCGCGTAACCGCTGCCGAGCTTGAAGATGTTGCCGACCTCGATCCCCTTTCGCAGCTTGACCGGGCTGCCGCAGGTGGGACACGGGTCACCTTCCCGCACGCTGACGAGGTCAGCAACAAGATCCGGCACGAAGTCACGGCCAACGTTCACATTGCGGTAGTGAAAGCCGACCTTGTTCGCGCCGGCCACGAGGTTGGGCGACGCCGCCGCAATCTGGTCGACGACGACGAGGGTGTCATGGGCACCGATCGGCGATCCGTAGCCGGGCTCCATGCCGGCCGCCTGGATCTCCTCGACCCGCGCCGGGCGGATGCCGCCGACCGCTTTCGCGGCGTTGACCAGCTTGGTCTCGTTGATGTCGTAATCGCCGCGCACGATGGCGGTGACCAGGCGTCCATCGCCCGTGACGAAGAAGCCTGCCTTGGCCGTGCGTCCCGGACCGATGGCGAGGTGGTCGGTCAGCTTGGCAATGGTCGTCGTGCCCGGAGTGGCCACCTCCTCCATCAGCTCTGGCTGCTCGGCCGAATGCTTCGGCGCTGCCACCGGGGCGATCTGCTGATTCGCGGCGTAGCCGCACGAGTCGCACAGGACAAGGGTGTCCTCGCCGAACTCGTTGAGGACCATGAACTCGTGGGCCAGGCTGCCGCCCATGATCCCGACGTCGGCGCCGACCACGATCGCCTCCAGCCCCAGCCGCTTGAAGATCCGCTCATAGGCCTCGTAGTGGAGCTCGTAGGAGCGCTCGAGCCCGGCGTCGTCAATGTCGCAGGAGTAGCTGTCCTTCATCACGAATTCGCGGACGCGGATCAAGCCGCCCCGGGCGCGCGGCTCGTCGCGGAACTTGGTCTGGAAGTGGTAGACGATCATGGGCAGCTGGCGATAGCTCTTCACGAGATCGCGCAGCAGGCTGGCCACAACCTCCTCGTGGGTCATGGCCAGGACCATGTCGCGGCCACCGCGGTCCTTGAAGCGGACGAGCTCCGGACCGATCTTGAAATAGCGGCCGCTCTCCTTCCACAGCTCCGCCGGGTGGACCACCGGCATCGACATCTCCTGCCCGCCGATCGCGTCGATCTCCTCGCGGATGACCTGCTCGACGCGCTGGTTCACCCGAAACCCGAGGGGCAGCAGGCTGTAGATGCCGGAGCCCAGCTGGCGGACGTAACCGGCCCGGACGAGCAGGCGATGCGACGCCATCTCGGCTTCGGCCGGATCGTCACGCAGGGTGGCGAAGAACAGGTGGCTGAGGCGCATCCGCGAAGGATACCGGGCCCCCGAAGGCGAAGTCGCCGCCCGGGCCGGGGCGTTGGCCCCATCGTGACCTGCTAGCCTTCGCGCCGTGCCCGAAGGCCTGACCTTCCTGCTCGTGGTCGTCCTGGGCCTGGCCGTCCTGTTCGACTACATCAATGGCTTCCACGACACGGCCAACGCGATCGCCACGTCCGTCTCGACCCGTGCCCTCAAGCCCGAGCAGGCGATCTTCCTGTCGGCGACGGCCAACTTCATCGGCGCGCTGACGGGCACGGCGGTGGCCAAGACGATCGCGTCAGGCCTGGCGGTCACACCGGATGGCGCACAGGGGCAGATCGTGGTCGCCGCGGCGCTCGTGGGCGCCATCGTCTGGAACCTCGTCACCTGGCGGCTCGGCCTTCCGAGCTCCAGCAGCCACGCCATCATCGGGGGTTTGCTGGGCGCGGTGATCATCGCCTCCGGCGTGGCCGCCATCAAGCTCGACGGCGTGCGCGACAAGGTGCTCGTGCCGCTGGTGCTGTCGCCGGTGCTGGGGATCGTCCTCGGGTTCACGTTGATGGTGATTCTGCTGAACGTGTTGCGGCGCGCGAATCCGCGCCGGCTCAATGAGCGCTTCCGCCGGTTGCAGGTCGTATCCGCGTCCTACATGGCCTTCAGCCATGGCTCGAACGACGCCCAGAAGACGATGGGCATCATCACCCTGGCGCTGTTCTCCGCCGGCCTCGTGCCCTCGACCGATATCCCGCCGTGGGTCATCATCCTGGCCGCGACGGCGATGTCGCTGGGGACGATGGCGGGTGGCTGGCGAATCATCCGGACGATGGGCCAGCGGGTCGTGAAGCTCGATCCCATCCACGGCTTCGCAGCCGAAACGACCGCCGCGACGATCATCCTGGGCGCGTCGCATTTCGGGATGCCGGTCTCGACGACCCACGTCATCTCGAGCGCGATCATGGGCGTCGGCGCGAGCGACCGCTTCTCCGCCGTACGCTGGGGCGTGGCCGGCAACATCGTCATCGCCTGGATCCTGACCCTGCCCGCCTCGGGCCTGGTCGCGGCCGCGGCCTGGGTGGTGCTCAACCGGGTCATGTAGCGCTCCGGTGACGCGCTAGCCGCTGGGGACCGCCTCGAGCAGCTCGATCGCGGCGTCCAGGCGATCGAGGGTCCGGTCGGGGCCAAGCGCAACGAGCGTGTCGAACAATGGCGGCGTGGCGGTGCGGCCGGTGACGGCCACCCGAATGGCCATGAACAGGTCGCCGACCTTCCAGCCGTGCTCCTCGGCCAGCGCACGCAGGGCCGGCTCCAGCTCGTCCGCCTCGAACGACACCTCCCCGACGACGGCGATCGCCTTGCGGGCGGCCCGTAGCGCCTCCGCTGCCGTCCTCGCATCCCAACGCTTCGGGACGAGGACGCCCGGGTCCACCTGGACCCGCTCGACGAACAGGAAGCCGATGAGGTCGCCGACTGCGGCCAGGGTGGGCAACCGCTCCTGGACGACGGGCAGCAACGCACGCAGCTCGTCGTCGCCGGGCAGGCGCTCGATGCGGCCGGCGGCGAGGTCGGCCTGGAGAAAGGGCCGCAGGCGGTCGATCAGCTCTTCCGGGGGCAGCCGCCGAATCCACTGCCCGTTCAGCCAGATGAGGCGCTCGCGATCGAACCGGGCGCCGCCCTTCTGGACGTGCTCGATGTCGAAGCGCGCGGCCAGCTCATCGAGCGACAGGACCTCTTCCTCGCTGCCCGTCGACCAGCCCAACAGGGCGAAGTAGTTGACGAGCGCCTCGCGGATGAATCCCTCGGCGCGATAATCGCAGATCGCGGTCTGGCTCTTGCGCTTGCTCATCTTGCTGCCGTCGGCATTGAGGATCAGCGGCAGGTGCGCGAAACGCGGCTCGGGATGGCCCAGCGCCCGGAACAGCAGGATGTGCTTGGGCGTGTTGGACAGATGGTCCTCACCCCGGATGACGTGGCTCATCTCCATGGCCGCGTCGTCCACAACCACCGTGAAGTGGTACAGCGGCGTGCCGTCGGCGCGGACGATGACGGTGTCGCCGCCGAGTGCTGATGAGTCGATCTGGACCCGCCCGCGGACCATGTCGTCGAATTCGACCGGCCCGTCGGGGATGCGGAAGCGGATTGCCGGCTTGCGGCCCTGGGCCTCGAAGGCCGCCCGCTCCTCGACCGTGAGATGAGCACAACGGCCCACGTAGCGCGGGGGCAGGTGGGCCGCCTCCTGGGCTTTGCGATCGGCCTCCAGCTGCTCGGGGGTGCAGTAGCAGTAGTAGGCCTTGTCCTGGGCCAGCAGGCGCTTCGCCGCCTCCCCATACAGCGCCAGACGCTGCATCTGGCGGTAGGGACCGAAGGGTCCCCGGGCCGGCTGGCCGGCTACCTCGGGCCCCTCGTCCCAGGCGATCCCCAGCCAGTGCAGGCCGTCGAGGATGTCCTTCTCGTATTCGAGCGACGAGCGCGCCACGTCCGTGTCCTCGAGGCGCAGGATGAACGTCCCGCCGTTGCGCCGCGCGAACAGGTAGTTGAAGAGGGCCGTGCGGGCCGTGCCGATGTGCAGCGGCCCCGTGGGGCTCGGTGCGATGCGGACCCGGATGCCTGCCATTGGCTCGATTGTAGGGCGGGCTCGCGCCCTGCCCAGGCTGGACCCCGCTCAGCGCTTCGGCGCGCCCTCCGCCAGGCCGGCCAGGCGCTGGAGCGAGGTGTCGAACGATTTGGTGATCGGGCGCGGCGCCATGACCCGCAGCAGGAACGTGTTCATCAGGCTGCCCGGTACGGCCACGAGGCGGTAGGTCACCTTGGAGCCAGTCCCGTCAGGCTCGATCGTCACCTCTGCCGTGGCGTCCCTGGCGAACACGACCGGGCCCGGCTTGCCGTCGACACGCTCGGCCTCGTGATGCCACTGCAGGCGTCGCGGCGGCTGATAGGCGGTGACGACCGAATCGATCTCCGTTGCCTTGCCCCGGGCATGGCCGTACATCCGTTGGTGGCGACCCTGGCCGGCGCCCGAGACGACCTCGGCGCGTTCGGCCTCGGTGAACCACTTCGGCCAGCCCGCCACGTCATCGACATACGGCCAGATCCGCTCCGGCGGCGCGTTGATGTGGCGACTCCGTGCGAACTCGACCATGTGCGTCTCCTCTCCTCGCCACGCGGGCGGCCGACGAACGATACGCCCCGCTCAGGTGACGGCGGCAGCGGCGGGTACGGGCACCCTGTGGAACAGCGCCGGATCCGCCTCGCCCGGCAGGACGCGGACGAGGCCTGCCGGCCTGAGTCCCAGCGTGGCCCGACCCCGCGGGCCGTCCAGGGTCAGGGAATCGAGCGACTCGGAGCGCGCCAGGACGGTGATGTGGGCGCCCGGCCGAAGCGCCCGCGCCTCGAGGTAGGAGAGCAGGCCGGCGTCCTCCTCCGCCTCCTCCGTGATCCGGTAGATCGTCGCGCGTTCGCCTGCTTCGACGCTGCTCAGCGGGACGCCTGCCGGCCGGCGGCGCGCCGTCTCGGCATCGATGGGATTGCCATGCGGGCACGTCTCGGGGTGGCCGAGCATCTCGTCGAGACGAGCTTCCACGCGCGGCGAGATGGCGCCCTGGAGCCTGGCCGCCTCCTCGTCCGATTCGGCCCAGCCCAGTCCGACGACCTCGCTGAGCAGCCACTCGCACAGGGCGTGACGGCGAAAGATGCCGTCGGCGGCGGCTCTGCCGGCGCGGGTCAGGACCAGATCGCGACTATCGGCCTGGGCGACCAGCCCGTCGGCGCCAAGCCGGCGGAACATCTCGCTGGCGGCCTGGGTGGAGACGCCGAGGTGGCGGCCGACGTGCGACGCGGTGACCCGCGAACCATCGCCGGCCATCACGCGCAGCGCGAGGAGGTACTCCTGGGCCGCGCCCGATAGGCTGCTGGGATCCTTCTTCCGGCTCACGCCCGAAGCGTACGCGAGCGCCGAGCGATGGCGAAGGCCGCGCCGGCCACGTATGCGGCCCCGAGAACGACGGTCAGTGCGGCGGTAGCCGCATCGCGCTCCTGGGGACCGCCGCTCACGCTCAACAGCATCGTCGCCGGGATCGACGCGCCCAGGACGGCCAACGTGCCGACTGCCGACACCGCCGCCAGGCGCGGCACGGCAAAGAGCACGGCGATGACTCCGAGCTGTGCCAGCAACGTCCCGAACCCGAACGTGTCGACGCAGGCCGCCGCGAACCGGCTGCAGCCACTGGCTTCGCCGATGAGCGCCGCGACGGCGAAGCCGAGCGGGGGCCAGCCGAGCAGCGCCAGCCCGATGCGCGTCGTCGGGGCGCCAGCCATCGGCAGGATGGCCGCCGCATCGGCGTCCGTTGTGGTCCCCCGCCGCGGGCTCGGTTCCGGGTAGCGCGGCGTCTCTCGCGCCGCGGCCGGCGCAGGAGCTGGCTCGGGAGGCGTGGAGTCGGCAGGGGCGGCGCCCACGCCAGCCGCCGTCGGGTTCGCTTCGATGTCGGGCGCCGCG
>JALZAF010000337.1 GCA_030948505.1 Chloroflexota bacterium | reverse complement strand
GCTCAGCCTCGAGGAGGCCTTTCACGGCACGAGCCGTATCGTCGAAGTCGATGGCAAACGCCTCGAGGTCACGATCCCGAGGGGCGTGACGGACGGCAGCCGCATCAGGATCGGTGGTCGTGGCGGCGCCGGTCGGGACCTGATCGTCATCACCCATCTTCGTCCGCATGACACGTTCACGAGGAAGGGCGCGGACCTCGAGCGAGAGCTTCCGATCAGCCTGCGGGAGGCGCTGCTCGGCGGCGAGGTCAAGGTCGCCACGCTCAAGGGACGCGTGCTGCTCACGCTCCCGGCGGGGACCCAGAACGGCCGCACCTTCCGGTTGACCGGGCAGGGCATGCCGCGCCTGAACGGCGGGACGAGCGGTGACCTCTACGTTCGCACTCGCGTCGTCCTGCCGAAGGACCTGTCCGCCGCGGCCAAGGAGGAGGCGCGCCGCTTCCTCGATCTTGTCGATCAGCCCGACCCGCGCTGACGACCGTGCGCTTCGCCAACGTCATCGGTCGCCTCGAGACACTGCCTGATCCACTGCCGGCTCCACCAGTTGCGCTCATGCCGGTCAGGACCGATGGCGCGACCCGCCGCCCAGCAACCCGGCTCAGTGGAGCGCCTCCGCGGGCAGCGGCGGTCCTCGTGCTGGTGATCCCTGGCGACGATGGCGAGGCGCTCGTGGTCCTGACGGAGCGGGTTGACCGCGGCGGCCATCACAGCGGCGAGGTCAGCTTTCCAGGGGGCAAGGCCGAAGCGACGGACGAGAACGCGACGAGCACTGCGCTGCGCGAGGCAACCGAGGAGGTCGGCCTCGATGCGGCTGCCGCGGGCGTTCGGATCATCGGCCAGCTTGAGCCGTTCTGGATTCCCGTCAGCGACTTCCGGGTCACGCCGGTCCTGGCCGTGGCGGACCGGCGACCGGTGTTCGTGGCGTCGGCCGACGAAGTCGCGCGGATCGTGGAGGCACCCGTCGACGCGTTCCTGGCCGGGGCGCATATCGAGATCGTCGAGCGGACGGTCCGCGATTGGCCGCTCCGCTATGGCGGCTATCGGATCGACGGACTCCACGTCTGGGGCGCGACCGCCCGCATTCTCGGTCAGTTGGGCGCGGTCATCGGCGCCGCGGAGGAGAGGTCCCGGGCGCGGACCTAGAGCGGCTCGCCGCTGGAACGATCTGCGGTCGCGGGATCGATGGCCCGCGGTGCGAGCGACCCCACGCCGCGCGCCACTGCAGCCGGATCGCCCCGCTCCAGGGCACGTGCCTGGCCGGCCAGGATGCCGCGCGCCGAGGTGTCGTCCGGCCCACCGAACTCGACCACGAATGCGCGCATCTCCGAGTAGTCCGTCCAGGCCGCGTGCTCGACGTCGGCCGGCCAGACGATCGCTTCGCCGGCGGCGACGCGGATGCGCTCGTCGCCGACGGCCGTCCAGCCGCCGCCCTCGATGACGATGAAGTAGCTCGTGTTGGGATTCGAATGTGCCTCGATCCGCGCGCCTCGGGCGAAGGCCAGCTCGGCGACAGCCCCCCGCGCGTCGCTGTGGATCACCTTGCCGGCGAGGCCGGTCGTGCCGGGCGGACCATCGGGCCGCCGGTGGCCAACGCCGAACCGAAGGACCTCGATCGGCATGTCGTCAGTCCCGTCGGTTCGCCGTCAACGGCGGCGCCGGCTGCGCCGGGCCGCCTTCGGCCGGATGGTCGCCTCGGGCCGGGCGAACTTCGAACGCGAGAAGTAGCGCTGCCGTGCGAGGCGGTGCTCGTAGCTGGCCATGATCGGCGGGAATCGGCGGAACCGGACCCAGACCAGCACACCGAGGCCGATGACGATCGTCGTGAGGACCAGGAAGAAGTCGAACACGAATACCGACTCGACCAGCAGCAGGCTGAACGTGATGATGCCCGTCCACAGCAGCCATTCGTACAGGTCGAGGTACGGCGGGTGGCGATGGAGCTGGCGCGTCCGCACGTTGTAGAGGACGACCAGGGCGATCAGGAGGATGAGCGACGCCATCCACACGGGCTGGAAGAGGTCCGGGAAGTTGACGCTCCTGAACGGCAGGAACAGGTACTCCCAGGGCAACAGCTTCACGATGGTCCTCGCATGCGGGGCAATCGACGGCGGAACGTCACGACGGGCGTGACGGCGGTCGCGAGCGGCGTATGACGCGCCGGCAGACGCCGAGCGAGTATGCCACGGCCGCACGGTATACTCGGCTACAAGGGACGCGCCCCGCACCGGTAACGCTCCGCAGGCCGGCCCACCTGCTCAGTGCGCGCGCGGGACACCTGCGGGATGGAGGAGTGCCGGGGTGCGAGCCCTGCTGTCAGTGGCGAACCGGGATGGAATCTCGGAACTCGCCCGGGAACTCGCCGCGCTCGGCGTCGAGATGTTCGCGACCGATGGCACGCGCGAGTACCTTGCTGCCGACGGCATCGACGTGGACCCCGTTTCCGAGCTGACCCACGTTCCCTCGCTCGTCGGTGGCCAGGTGAAGACCTTCCACCCGGCGGTCTATGCCGGCATCCTCGCTCGGCGCGACATTCCGGAACAGCTGCAGGAGCTGGTCGAGCAGGGGATCGGCCTGATCGACCTGGTCGTCGTCAACGTCAAGCCCTTCGCCCCCGAGGTCGGGCGAAAGATGATCGGCATCGATGCGGCCATCGAGATGATCGATGTGGGCGGGGCGGCGCTGCTCGGCGCGGCGGCGCGCAACGCGGCCGGCGTGGCTGCGATGGCCAGCCCGGAGCACTATCGGCGGGTCGTGGCGGAGCTCAAGGCACTGGGCCACGTTTCGCCGGAGCTGCGAGCCCAGCTCGCCGCCGATGCGTTCGGCGCCGTGGCCGCGTATCACGCCGAGATCGCGGCCTACCTCAACCAGATCTCCGGCAACACCTTCCCCCGACGGCTGGCCCTGGTGCTCGAAAAGGTGGACGACCTGCGCTACGGGGAGAACCCGCACCAGCGGGCCGCGGTCTACCGCGAGACGACGCACCGCTCGGGGACCATCGCCGACGCGACCC
>JALZAF010000284.1 GCA_030948505.1 Chloroflexota bacterium | reverse complement strand
GCCCAATCGTTGCCAGGCGTTCATGACACGCACATTCGGCGATGCGATCGTGCCATTTGCGCACCAGGAGGTGCATCTGTCAGCGATGGCGGGCTCATAGCCGTCACTGCGACCGCGTCCTCAAGGTTCGCGCTGCCGCGACCCGCTGGCCAACGTCCGCCCGATGAACGCTTGGCATAACACGAGGCCGAGGAGAACGATGCCGGGGTCACGGGCTGTCGGGAGCCGGGCGCGCGGAGCGTATCGCGAGCGCAGCTCGCGTGGCGGAGCCGGAGCGAGGCGTGCCCGGACCTTCCGGCGGCCCACCCGACAGGTCAGGGCGTCGCCTCGAACGAGATCTGGGCGTCGAACGGGCCCTCGCCCGGCACCGCTGAGGGTGGCCCCACGAACCCGCTGCCGCCCAGGGCATCGACCCAGCGCAGGCCACTGCACGAGGCGGTGCCACGGAGCCCGCTCACGTCGGCGACCTGGATGACGACATGACAGAGCGACGGGTCGTCGCTCGTCAAGTGGACGTGGTCCTGGATTCGGTCGAGCTGGACGTAGGCATCGCCCACCGCGCCAGCCCCGCCGGCCCCGGGCACGGCCCCCGCACCGGCAACCGTCAGGTACCAGCCGTCGGCGTTGGACCAGCGGACGTTCGAGCCGAACTCGCTGAACAGGTGCGGCCCGGGCGAGATCCGGTCGAGCACGATGGGGGAGCCGTCGCTCAGCACCAGGGTCGCCCTTCCCCTGGAGAACGTCGCCAGCGCCGTCGGTCCAGGCGGTCCTCCAGGCCCGAACGATTCGAATGGCCCTGTGATGCCGCCGCCGTCGTCCGGACCGGGGACGCCGACGCCGCCAATCCCGCCAACGCCGCCGAACGAACGCCCTGCAGGACGCGCCACGAAACCTCCCCCAGACCTGGACGCGGGCGGCTTACAAACCGCTGTAGGCGTGCAGCCCGTTGAACCAGAGCGACCCGGAATAGGTGACCAGGACCATGCCGAACCCGACGACCAGCAGCAGCGCCGCCGGCCGGCCCGCCCAGGCGCGCTGGTTTCGCGCGTGCAGGTAGACCGCATAGGTGAGCCAGGTTACGAGGGCGGCCGTCTCCTTCGGATCCCAGCCCCAGTAGCGGGACCAGGCGATGGACGCCCACCACGAGCCCAGGATGATCATCGTGGCGAAGATCGGGAAGCCGATGACGACCGCGCGGTAGGCCACCTCGTCGAGCACCTTGTGCGACGGCAGCCAGCTGAAGCGGTCCTTCTGGCCCTGGATGAGGTAGCCGACGCCGGCGGCGAAGCTGGTGGCGAAGATCCCGTAGCTCAGCACGGCCATGCCGACGTGGATCGTCAGCAGCGGCGCGTTCTGCAGGGCTGGCACGAGTGGCTCGATGTTCGACGGCAGGCTCGATGCATAGAGGAGCATCGCCAGCGCCACGCCGGTCGGGATGAAGCCGATGGACCGGATGGGGTAGCGCCGCTGGATGAACAGGTAGCCGCCCAGGATCGAGGTCGCGAACGCCTCGCTGAACTCGAACAGGTTGCCCCACGGACCGCGGCCGACGATCGACGCCCGAAACACGAGCGAGCCGATCAACAGGCCGAAGCCGACAACGGCGGCGACGAGGGCCGCCCGCCCCAGCGGACTCGTCCCGACACCCGCGCTGGAGCTGCTGCGCCCGGCGACGAAGCTGCCGGTCACGACGCCGGCATAGGCCGGGCGTGGGGCAGAAGCAAGGACGGGGAACGTCCGGCGGCCGTTGGCCAGCAGCACGGCATGCGCGACGTGCGCGGCAAACGCGACCGCGACGGCCCACACGCCGAGGGTGAACAGGAGCTCCGATGCGGCGGCCATGCTTCTTTGCCTCAGGCGATGGCCGCGCCGCCGGGTGGCGGGGCGGCGCGGTGGGGGACGAGGGCTCGGGGCTTGATCTTCAGGACGAGACCGCAGTTGCCGCAGGTGTCGATGGCGGCGTCACGAACGACCTCGCACTTGGGGCAGCGCACGGTCAGGGCGTCGCCGCAGATGTCGCAGCGGATGGTGTTGGGCGGGTAGATCAGCCCATCGCGATAGCAGAACGGCTCGCCGCTCGGGATGATCGGCCCGCCCTTGTAGTCGAGCTGGGCCGGTACCGGGCCAGGCTCCTCGGGCAGCGGCGCTCGTGGCTTGCGCAGGACATAGATGACCCAGACGAGCGCCAGCAGCGAAAGAATCGGGCCCAGGACGCCGAGCACGAGGAAGATCGGCAGCAGGTTGATGAGGGCGCCCCAATCGGGGATGACGAAGAGGCTGGTGACGTGGAGGATCGCGTTCCACAGGTTCTGGATCGCCTCGCCGATACCCACGCGCGCATTCTAGTCGGGGCGCCCCCGCCTCGGGTTCCCGCGCTTCGGGTTGCCGTGCTTCGTCGTCGCCCCCCGGCCAGGCTTCCAGGGGCGGCGTGCGTCCTCGGCGGCTTCGGTTTCGGCTGGGGTTTCGGCCGCCCGGGGATCCCGCGGCGGACGGCGGTTGCCGATCGCCGGAGCCAGCAGCGTCCCCCGCGCCAGGCGACCGAGCAGCCAGGCCGAACGCGCCGTTCGGGCGCCACGAGCCTGGAGGGCCACCCGCAGCTCGCGATCGTCGGTGACCACCAGCACGTTGTCCGCGCCGCGGCCGCCTCCCGCGGTCGCCCGCGCCTGTTCGACGAGCGAGATCAGGACCTGGTCCGCCGTCCAGCGCCCACCGTGCCGGACGATCAGCCCCGAGGCGATCCGCTCGCCATGGAGACCAGGCTCGGGCGCGCCATCGAACACGATCTCGATGCCCACCTCGGCCGGGATCGCCGACCGCAGGCGGCCGATGAGGGCGGTCGCCGGCAGCGGTGCGGCCCCCTGCCGCCCCGCGTGGAGCAGGTTGTTGCCGTCGACGAGCAGGCGGTTCACGCCCTCGAGCGGGCTGCGTTCGGTACGAGGCACGCGGCCATCGTACGATTCGCGGGATGCTTCTCCTCGTCGACCTCGATGGCGTGGTCTATCGCGGCGCCGACCCGGTGCCTGGCGTGGCCGCGGTCCTGGCGGAACGTGCCGCTGCCGGCGACGACATCGTCTACGTGACCAACAACTCGATGCACTACCGCCTCGACTACGTGACTCGCCTCAGCGGGATGGGCGCGCCGGTCGTCCCGGATCGGATCGTCACGTCCGCCCGCGCCACGGCGCTTTACCTGCGCGAGCACGCGCCAGAGGTCCGGCGGGTGCTCGTCGTGGGCGCCGGCGGCCTGGAGCGCGAGCTGCGCGACGTAGGCCTCGACGTCGTGACCGCCGGCGCCGCCGCGACTCGTTCCAACCAGGAAGCGATCGATGGCTTCGAGGCGGCCGGCCGGCCGGACGCCGTCGTGGTGGGGCTCGACCCGCAGGTCACGTACCTGCGGCTTGCCGTGGCGGCCGACGCGATCCGCGCGGGCGCGCGCTTCATCGCCACCAATCGCGATCCGGTCTATCCCACCGAGCGCGGGTTGCGACCTGGCTGCGGCAGTATCGTCGCCGCGATCGAGGCCGCAACCGGCGTCACGCCGGTGTCGATAGGCAAGCCCGCGCCGCTGTTGCTCGAGGAGGCGGCAAGGGTCGTCGGGCGCGAGGCGCGCGAGGCGGTGATGATTGGCGACAGCCTCGAGACGGATATCGCCGCCGCCCGGGCGGTTGGAGCGAGGAGTGTCTTCATGCTGACCGGCGTCACCGGCCGCGACAAGCTCGATGCCCTGCCCGAGGGCGAGCGCCCAAGCGAAGTCGCCGCCGACGCTTCGGAGCTGGCGTCCGCCCTCGACCGCCTCGTCGGCAGCGACAGCCTCGCCGGCAGCAACCGCCTCGCCGGCAGCAAGGTGGGGGCCTGACATGCGCCGCATCTCGGTCATCGGCACGAGCGGCTCCGGCAAGACGGTGTTCTCCAGGCGACTGGCCGAGCGGGCCAAGCTGCCCCACGTCGAGCTCGACGCGCTGTTCTGGGGACCGAACTGGACCCCCGCCGACGACGCCCTCTTCCGCGATCGGGTCGCGACCGCGCTGAGCGGCGACGCCTGGGTGTGCGACGGCAACTACTCGTCGGTCCGGCCGATGGTCCTCGCCCGGGCGGACACGGTCATCTGGCTGGACCTGCCCCTACTGGTCTGCCTGTGGCAGGCGCTGCGCCGAAACGCGCAAGCCGACTCGCGCGAACGCCTGGGCACCGGTAACCGTGAGACATGGCAACGACGGCTGGGTCGCGACTCCCTCTTCTGGTGGATCCTCAGGACGCACGGCCGCCGGCGCCGCGAATACGAGGCGCTCTTCGCCTCGCCCGAGGCGGCCCATTTCGAGCGCTATCGCTTCGGCACGACCGATGAGGCCGATGCCTGGCTGGAGCGGATCCCGACGACGGCGGTCGCGGCGGGCTGACGCCCAGGCGCGCAGCTCGCCCGGTCAGCCCAGCTCCGGAGCGCCTGCCGCCCAGGCATCGAACTCGGCCCGCAGCGGCACGAGCGTCTCTTCGTCGGCGAAGGCGACGTCGAGCGCGTGGCGATTGATGGCCCAAAGCTCCGGCAGCGTCAGGCCGATCCGCTCGACGGCCCGCCGGTACTCCTCGGACAGGCTGATGTCCGAAACCGTCGCGTCGTCCGTCGACAACGTGACCGGCACGCCGGCCCGGTGCAGCCGCGCCAGCGGGTGCGCCTCGACCGACGGCACGATGCCGGCCTGGACGTTCGAGGTGGGACACAGGTCGAGGGTCACGCCAGTGGCGCTCAACTCGCGGCACAGGTCCCGGTCGTCGATCGCGGCGGACCCGTGAGCGATGCGGTCGGGCTTCAACTCCAGGGCGCGGCGGACCTGCCCCGCGCCGCCCCACTCGCCGGCGTGAACAGTGATGCGGAGGCCGGCATCGCGGGCCACATCGAACGCGGCGCGATGGAGGAGGGGATCGGGGAAGGCCTGCTCAGGGCCGGCAAGGTCGAAGGCCGTGAGCCCACGGTCGATGAAGCGCGCGGCTATGCCCGCGACGTGCATGTTGTCGGCGGGCTGGTGCGACCGGATTGCGGTGCAGATGAGCCGCACAGCTACGCCGGTCCGCCCCGCACCGGCGGACGCACCGGCGCATACGGCGGCGATCCCATCGTCAAGCGACAGCCCGCGCGCGACGTGCAGCAGCGGGCCCCAGCGGATCTCGACGTAGGACAAACCGTCGGCGGCCTTCGATTCGACCAGCTCGGAGGTCACCCGCTCGAGTGCTTCGGCATCCTGCAGCAGGGCGATCGGCAGGTCGAATGCGCGCAATAGCTCGGCCTGGTCGGTGCACCGTTCGGGCGCGACGAGGGCGGCCCGCATCCCGGCGATGTCGCGAGGGGCATCGACGTCGCGCGTGCGGGCCAGCTCCAGGGCGGTATCGACGCGCAGCGATCCGTCGAGGTGGAGGTGGAGCTCCGCCTTCGGCATCGCCCGGGTGAACTCGTGCAGCGCGGCGGGAGCGATCACGACCCGATGCTACGATGCGGCCGGTGACCGACGACACGCGCGGGACGCGCCTTGCCGGCGCCCGCACGGGCAAGCTCCTGCGCGAAGCCGGTGTCCGGCTCGCCTGGCTGGCCATCGCCGTCATCGTCGCCCTGGGTGCTGCTGGGATCGTCGGCGCGCTCGACCACCGGCCGGGGACCCTTGCACGAGCCGAGCTGACGTGGGCGGCTGACGAACTCGTCCGCGCCGGCCTGCGGGGCTCGGCCGCCGACCTGGCGGCGATCGCCGACGATGTCGAGAAGCTCGGCGTTCAGGGTCGCGGCGCGCTCGCCGCCCTGACCTCCAGCAAGTGGGATGTCCTCGACCAGGCCATCGCCGACGGTGCCGTGCTCGTTTCCAGGATCACCGCCCGATCCGACGCGTTGCGGACCAGGATCATCGGGCTGCCCGGCACCGGCCCCAACGCGGAGCTGCGCCTCTCGCCTGAAACGCGCGCCCGCCATGCGGCCCTGCTGGCCGCCGTCGACGCCACCGATGGCCTCGCCTTTACCTGGGCCAAGCTGTCGCTTGGCGGGTCGAGCGGCGCGCAGCTGTCGACGCTGCTGGCGCAGCACGACACGCTCATCAAGGCGGCCATCGACAGCGGCATCAAGGGCAACATCAAGACGGCCATCAAGGACATCGACCAGGCGACCGACACGCTGACCCGGGCCGGGGCGATGCGCGATCGGCTGAAGGCCACCACGGTCGACGTCACGACGCTGAACGAGTGGCTGCGCCGGAACCAGGCCTACGACGTCGCCCTGCATGCGCTGTACGTCGCCTCGGCGGCCTCGCCGGGCCACGTGACGCAGGCCCTCCGCGACGCCATCGCAGCCGAGAAGGCGGCCCGCGCTGAGCTGCCGGGGGATACGAGCGGCCTGGTGATCATCATGGCCGAGATCGGGCGCGGCGGGCTCAACCAGGCGGTCATCGCGATCGAGGAAGCGCGCGGCCGGCTGACCGACGCCCTCGCCGCGGATGCCTCGCCCGACGTCGCGTCCGCCTCGCCACCGGCGCCCTGATCCGGGGCCCGGCGCGTACACTGCGGACCCACTGACCACCATCGGCGCGCCGGCTGCCGGGCCCGAGTCGCGCGCCTACGAGGAGTGCCCTCCGTGCATGTTCGCGTCGTCACCGATCAGCCGTGGGACGTCGACGCCGACGTCCTCGCCGTGCCCGTCCTCGACGAGCCCGCGTTCGAGGGCCCACTTGGTGAGATCGACAAGCGCAGCGGCGGCGAGCTGCGCGCCTTGGCCGACTTCGGTGAGCTGAGCAGCAAGCGCTATTCGGCCGCCCTGGTCGCCTCGGGTGAGCTCAAGGCAGGGCGACTGCTGGTCATCGGTGCGGGCGAGGCGGCGGAGCTCGACCGCGAGACCGTGGTTCGGATGGGCGCGGCCTTCGAACGGCGCCTGGGCGGTCGAAACGTGAAGCGGCTGGCGGTGTGGTTGCCGCCCCTCGCCGACGCGCTGGGGACGGCCGGCCGGGGCGATGCTGCCGTGACGGCGGAGCTGCTGGCCCGCGGCGTGCTCCAGGGCGGCTACGAGCCGGGGAGCATCTATCGCAAGGAGGTCGAGAGCGCGCCGCCAGAGCTCGACGAGCTCATCCTGGTCGCCCCGGACCGCGACAAGGCCGCCTTGCAGAAGGCCGCCGAACGGGGAGTGATCATCGCCGAGGGTGCCAACCTGGCACGCACGTTGGCCAACCGCGCCGCCAACGACGTCAGCCCCGAAGTCCTGGCCGACGAGGCCTACACGATCGCCCGCAAGAACCGACTGTGGATCGACGTCATCGGTCCGGAC
>JALZAF010000275.1 GCA_030948505.1 Chloroflexota bacterium | reverse complement strand
GTGTACAGCGCCTGCTCGACCGTCAGGTGCTCGCGGGCGTGGTGGAGGGCGTCGAACAAGATCTCCGGCTTGCCCGTCTCGAGCGCTACGTCCTTGCTGATCTTGGCGACCCAGATGTCGCGCCCCTGGTACGACTTGCCGATGGAGAAGACCTTCACGATGTCCGGGTGGGCCGCCTGGGTGGCCATGATGTCGGCCACCATCTCCGCGTAGTTGTGGTAGCCAGCGTCCCTGGCCGGGAAGTCGGCGGCGGCCGCAGGGATGGCGGCCACCGAAGCCAGCAGGGACAGCCCAAGGACGAAGGCGCCGGCGGCGTGACGGAGGCGGGGCAGGAGGATTGGGTCGCGCATTCCAGAAAGCGTGGCGGGCTCGCTGGGCTTACACAACCCGAACCCGCGGCTTCCAGAGGCCGTACGAAGGGGCTACGACCCGCCGTCGTCGACCGGTAGCGTGAACCAGACGGTCGTTCCCTTGCCCGGGCGGCTATCCGCGCCGATCTGGCCGCCGTGGGCCTCGACGAGGTTGCGGGCGATCGCCAGGCCTAGCCCCGTGCCCCGCGAATCGGGCGATTTCCAGAACCGTTCGAAGACGTGAGCGAGGACCTCCGGGGCCATGCCGGGACCGGTATCCGTGACCGCCAGCCGAGCCCGTGCCCCCTGGCCGGCCTTCTGGCCAGTCTCCAGGGCACCGGCGATCGTCACGCGGCCGCCCGTGGGCGTGTAGCGCAGGGCATTGGCGACGAGGTTGGTCAGCACCTCGTGCGTCCGGACCGGATCGACGTCGAGCAGCGGCACGCCCTCGTCCACCGAGGCGGTCAGGGTGACGCCCGCCGCCTCGGCCGCCGGGCGGAACGAGGCGGCGACCTCGGCGGCCAGGACGGCCACATCGGTCGGCTCGCGGTGGAGCGGCAGGCTGCCGGCTTCGGACAGGGTGAGCGTGCGCAGGTCGTCAACGAGGCGCGTCAGCACGCGCGTCTCCTCGAGGATCCCCGACAGGTGCGCCTCGTCGGCCGGGTACACGCCATCGAGCAGCGCCTCGAGGTTGCCCTGCACGACGGCCAGCGGGGTGCGCAGCTCGTGGCTGACGTCCGCCAGCAGGGAGCGCCGCTTTCGCTCGTCGCGCTCGAGCCGTTCGGCCATCGTGTTGAAGCCGCGGACCAGCTCGCGGAGTGGGGGAGGGCCGCGGCGCGGCTGCGGAACTCGGGCGGCGAAGTCCCCGCCGGACACGCGTCGCGCCGCATCGGACAGGTCGTCGAGCGTGCTCGCCGTGCGCCGGAACGTGCCGCCGACGAACCCGAAGATCAGGACGAGGCCCAGCAGCCCGGCCGCGAGGCCGACGCTGCCGAAGTGGGAGATGACGGTCGCGGCCACGGTCGCGACCGAGCCGAGGACGAGCAGGAAAACGAGCCCGAATACGCATCCGAAGCCGCGTTGCCAGCCCCTCCCGCCGGCCCACGGCCCGCCGCGGCGGCCGCGCCAGGCCATCTGACCGTATGGACCAACCGGCGGCCAGGCTTCGTCGGCCGGCCACCACGGCGGCCGGCGGCGCGGGCGTCGCGCCCAGGGTCGGTCGTCGGGAGGGCCGCCTTCGGTCGCGTTCGGAGGACCACCTTCGGTCACGTTCGGTCGTCCGCGAATCGGTAACCCACCCCATACACCGTCAGGAGATAGCGCGGCTCGCGCGGGTCCGGCTCGAGCTTGCGGCGGAGGTTCTTGATGTGCGTGTCGATCGCCCGCTCATACGACTCGAACGCGACGCCATGCAGCGCATATCGAGGAGCTGCGAGCGGGTGAAGATCCGGCCGGGCTGGCCGGCCAGTGTGGCGAGCAGCTGGAACTCGGACGCGGTGAGGTCGATGGGCCGGCCCGAGATCTCGGCGCGCATGCGCGGCAGGTCGAGGGTCAGGTCGCCGGCACGCACGTGATCCGCGGGCGAGGCCGCGCGTTCCGTGCGCCGCAGCACCGCCTTGACCCGGGCCACGAGCTCGCGCGGGCTGAACGGCTTGGTCAGATAGTCGTCGGCGCCCAGCTCCAGGCCCAGCAGCTTGTCGACCTCGTCGTCGCGGGCCGTCAGCATGATGATCGGCAGGTTCGAGTCGCGCCGGATCGAGCGCGTGACGTCGAGGCCGTCGAGCTCCGGCAGCCCCAGGTCGAGGACAACGAGGTCGGGCCGGCGCTGTCGGATCTGGTCAAGGGCTGCTCGGCCGTCGGCGGCTATGACGACGTCGAAGCCCGCGTGCTCGAGGTAGTCGCGGGCGAGCTGGACGATCTTGGGTTCGTCGTCGACGACGAGGACGGTCTTCATCGGGCGTCATCGTAGGGGCGACGCCGAGTGGCGCCGCCCCTGGATGGTGGGATCAGGCCTGGCCGGTTCGGCCGGGCTTGTCGTTCGGGCCGGCTGGCTCGGGACTCGCCGGCCCCGGGCTCGCCGGGGGTGTGCCGGCTTCTCCGGAGTGCGACTCGCGGTGCCACTCGTCGAATGTCTCGCGAGCGCGACCCGCCCATGGGCTGCCCCGCCACTTGTCGGGGCCACCGGGTCCACCGGGTCCGCCCGGTCCACCGGGTCCCCAGTGCCCTGGCCCGCCCCAGCCTCGCCCGCGCCCGCCGAACGCGACGGCGCGAATCAGGCCGAAGATCAGGAACACGAACAGCAGCGTGCCCAGGAACCCGAGGAACCCGAAGCCGAAGCCGAAGGGGTGCCAGCCGTAGTAGTAGGGGACTCCACCGGGGGCAACCACGGTCCCCGGAGGGATGGCCGCGCCGGCGCCCTGGGCGACCCCGGCCGCGATCCCCGCGTTGTATGCGCCGATCCCGAGGAAGGCCAGGCCCACCACGAGCACGAGCACCACCAGAAGACGGAATCCACTCCGTCCGTACATCGTCGATCTCCTTTCAGTTGATCGGTTGATGTCCAGAGGTTGCGGTCCGAATGTGGGGCGAATGTGGGGCCGCGGCGGCGAGTTCGTGGAGGCTGGTTCGCTGCGCGTCCAAGGGCGGAGCCCCCTCCCATTTACCAACCCGGGTGGTACCTGGGCGGGGCAGCCGCCAGTTCTGCCTGACTGTTAGTCACGCGCGACTACTTCGTGGTCGGCTCAGTCCGCGATTACCCTTTCGCACGACCCCCGTTCGTAAATGGGACCAAACGGGGGCGCGCTGTTCGGATGCGGAGCCGGGAGGGCCACCATGATCAAGATCTGGAGCGAGCTGCCGGTCGCACGGTTGAAGGAGCAGGTCGCGGACATCGCGACGCTCATCTGGGTGTTCTTCTGGGGCAACATCGTGTGGCAGCTGTTCCAGTTCCTCGCCAGCTTCGCCGAAGCCGGCCGGGCGATCCGGGCCGGCGGGGCCAACATGACCCAGGGCGGCAAGGACCTGGGTGAGTCGCTGGCAGGCCTGCCCGTCGTGGGCTCGCAGGTTCGGGACGCAACGCGCGACGTCTTCGCCAGCGCCGGGCGGCCGCTGTCCGACTTCGGCACGGAGCTAGAGCAGTTCATCTTCATCGTGGCGATCGTGCTGGCGCTGATCCTGGCCATCATCACGCTGGCGCCGTGGCTCACCCGCTACCTGCCCTGGCGCTGGGAGCGGCTGCGACGCGTGCGGGCCGCCCACAGGGCGATCCGCCGCGCGCCCGACGTCGCCGACGCCTATGTCGAGCGGACCCTGGCCATGCGGGCCGTCACGCGGCTGGAGTACCCGGCCCTGCTCGAGTACACGCCTGACCCGATCGGCGACTGGTCGACCGGCCGCTACGACCGCCTTGCTCGGGCGGAGCTGGCGAGCGTGGGACTCCGGCCGTGAGGTCTTCGCGGTAAGGGCGCCCGGCCGGTCGATTTCGGGGGCCGCCAAGCGTAGATTCCGTGTCCGCCCCAATTTCGGAGGTCCCAGCCATGGCCGTCGTCGCACCGCAGTTCACCGGGTTCCGGCCCGAAGCCGTCCAGTTCCTCGCCGATCTCGCCCAGAACAACGACCGGGCCTGGTTCCAGCCGCGCAAGGCCGAGTTCGAGCGCCTGCTCAAGGAGCCGCTGGAGGCCTTCGTCGCCGCCCTGGGCGAGCGCCTGGACGCCCGCCACGTCCCGCTCCGCGCCGACCCGGCACGGGCCCCATTCCGCATCTATCGCGATGTCCGCTTCTCCAAGGACAAGTCGCCCTACAAGACCAACGTGGGAGCGAGCCTGCCGTGGGCCGAGGGACCGGCCGACGCCGAACAGGACGGGCCGCACGGCGTGGGCGGCTACTTCCACCTCTCGCCGGGCGAGATCTTCATCGGCGGCGGCATGTGGCACCCGGAGAAGCCGAAGCTGGACGCGTTCCGGCGGCTCGTGTCAGGGGATCCCAAGGCCGTCCACGCGGCCATCGAAGAGCCTGCGTTCAAGCGGACCTTCGGCTCAATCAGCGGCGATCGGCTGCAGCGCGTGCCGCAGGGCTACCCGTCCGATCACCCCGAAGCGGACCTGCTCAAGCTCAAGGACGTCACCTTCGGGCGGCGGCTCTCTGACGACGAGGCGTTCTCGGCGGACCTGCCGGACCTGGTCGCCGGGCACCTCGCGGCGGGCCTGCCGGTGTTCCGCTTGCTGGCGCGGCTGCCGGGCTAGCTCCTCGCGGTTGGGGCTCCGAGCCCAGCGCCCACGAGCTCAGAGGGCCCCAGACCGCACCTCATTCCGCCCGACGGAACACCCGCGGCCACGCACGGCGGCGCGCTTCTGTACGTTCGGCGCGGGCGTTTGGCCAATCCGGGGGATGTGCCTCGGCGGCGGGTCGGCGGATACTTTCGGCAGAGGTTCCGCACAGAAGGTCGACAACCGCATCAGCCGTATCGGCAGGCTCGTCGTCGAGACCCGACACCCGGGTCGCCCGGTCGGTCGCTCATCGACCGCACTCATCTCCTCTGACCAGGACCTCTCCGCCCGCATTCGTCGCGCGGGCGCCGTCACGCGGCCTGCCGTCGGCCCATCGCCGCGTCGCCGTGTGCCTCACGGCGGTTCGGGTAGCCAGGAGGCACGAATCTTGACTGCTACGCACCGCGCCCGGACCAGCCCCCGCCGCCTCGGTCGAGCCCTGCTCGGCGCGACCCTCGCCCTGCTCATCGTCGCCCCGGCGGCCTTCGCGGCCAGCCCCGGGCAGGCGCTCCTCATCGCCAGCACGAGCGCGCCCACCCCGGCCGTCACGACGACGGCCACCGTCGACGCCTCTGCGCCGTGGCTCACCGACGAGTCCTACTACCTGAGCCTCGTCAACTGCACCCGAACGGGCGGTTGGGTGCTCAGCAACGGCACCTGCCGGGGCTACGGCACGGGCCGCTACAGCGCCTACGTCAGGCCGTTGGTCCGAAGCGGGGCCATCTCCGACAAGGTCACCCGGCCGTACGCCAAGCTGATCACGGTCGGAGCCCTGTGTAACCACTTCTTCGACGGCGATCCGGGCTTCCGCCTGCGGCGGGCCGGCTTTGTCGGCTACGCCTGGGGCGAGAACATCGGCTGCCGTGACGGCTACGGCACCATCCGCGCGGCGATCCTCCAATCGCATCTCTTCTTCCAGGGCGAGAAGTCGACCAACGGCGGGCACTGGCGGAACATCAAGAACCCCAGGTTCACCTACATCGGCATCGGGGTCTGGCACTACGGCAACCGAACCCGACTGGTGACCGACTTCTACCGACCGTAACCAGGGCCGCCCTGGGGCCGCCCCCCTCGGGCCGCCGCGCCGGGACGCCGCAGCAATTCCTTGCACCACGCGGCACAAAGGTCCTCCTCGTTGCACAAGGAGGCACAAACGCGCGTGCAGCGACCTCGCGGGTCCGAATCTGCCTGCCCTGACCGGAGATTCGGTGGAATCGTGCCGTCAGGCGCAAGTATTTCGGGATTCGCTCCGCACCAGGCGCCAGATGACACCGGTTTGTGCCGCCAAGTGCAAGTTCGGCCGGTCGAGCGGTCGGAGTTCGGGCGCCTGCGCGTTCGGCGCTGGGCGGGAACCGGGGCCGACGCGGGGGTGTACAACCGTTGTGATGCTGCATCCGATCATGCTCGCGGCCGTCGTGCTGGGCCTGGCCGCCTGCTCGCCCGCGGTGGGTGGAGGGCCGTCAGCCAGGTCTTCGGCGGCGGCTGCTGTACCGACGGCATCGGCCTCGATGGCTACGGCTTCGGCTGGTCCGACCATCAGGTGCCCAGTGACCAGGCCTCTCCCGGCGTTTGCGCCGCCAAACAATTACCCGCCTGCGCCGCCTAGCCACGGGGAGGCGGCCTGGTTCGGTACCAGCCGACTCTGGACGAACCTCACCCTTGTCGGTGAGACATGGGGAGGGCTGCCGAAATCCGCGGGTGGGTTCGGGCAAAAGACCTTCTGGTGGCGGGATGGCTACAGCGGCTACACGGAGCAAATGCCCGCCATTACGGTCACCGGCACTCGCCTCGACGCTCCGGGGGCGTTCACGGCCGGCAATCCCGGCACGAACGCCTATTTCGACGGGGCCTGGTCCATGCTCGTAGGCGTCGACGTGCCTTCGGCCGGCTGCTGGCAGATCACGGGGTCGTACCGCGGGGCGGAGCTCCGGTACGTGGTGCTCGTGAAGGCCGACTGAACACAACCCTTCCCTCGTATGCCCGTCGCTTGAATATCCATGGCCGCGAAATATGCACGCGACGTGCATACCGGGTGGGACCTCTCGCGCCGGGTCCTCTCGGCTGGGGCGACGCGTGGGGGCGGGCGCCGGCGTCGCCCGAGCAACCTTGGGACTACCCAGCGGCCAGCGGGGCCCACCGCGGCCTAGGTCGTTCGGGGGAGGCCAGCATCTGAACAGTTGTGCGATGCTGTCGCCGCCGGGCTCGGAGGCGAGCCGCGGGTCCATCCACCGTTGAAGCGAGGAACCACGACGCCAGTGCCAGCACGCAAGCGCAAGGTCAGCTACCCGCCGCCCCGAACCGCCACGAAGCGCCCGCCGGCCGTAGGCGCCGGACCCGAAGCCAACTTTCCGCGACCCACCGTCGCCGCCATCGACCTGAAGGCAGCAGCCGGACAGAAGGATCTGTCGGTGGGGGACCGCGTCAAGATCATCGGCGCCGGCCTCTATTCGGGCGAGGCGGCCGTGATCGAGAAGTTCTCCGCCGGTGTCATCCCGGCAGCGCTTGTTCGCACCGAAGCAGGCCGGACCCGCCAGGTCAGGACGATCGACCTCGAGCGCATCCGCAGCGAGGCCTGAGGCAGGCAATTCCCGTGCGACCCAGCGTACGAGCCCTCCTGCTGGGGGGCATAGCGGCCCTCAAGGCCCGCGCCCTCGCCCGCGACAACGGGAACTGCGCGTAGGGGCGGGCGCAGGGGCGGGCGCAGGGGGCCGCTACAGCTTCGACAGCCAGGGGATCCGCGGCGCGACCGCAAAATTCAGCTGGACGAGCACGATGAAGGCGATGCTCCAGTAGGTGCTCGAGGGCAGGAAAGGCACCAGGCACAGCGCCGCGCCGATCGCGTACAGCGCCTGCGCCCCGATGATCCGCCGCCGAACCAGCCCGCGGACTTCGGGCGGGGTGTCGCTCTTGAGCAGCCCGGCCCGACCGGCGTACGCCCAGATCGCGTAGAGCAGCGCACCGCAGGCCACGATGTTCAGCCAATACAGGATGAGGGCCAGCCTGAAGGTGATGAACTCCGCCAGCAATGAGGTGGAGAACGGCATGACCGCAACCGTGGCGAGGAAGGCCAGCGAGAGCCAGGCGAGGTGCCGGTCCGCCCGCGCGATGTGGTTGAGCTGGGTCTGCTGGCCGTTCCAGAAAATCCCGAGGGTCATGAAGCTCAGCAGGTAGGTCACGATCCGCGGACCAAGCAAGAGCAGCGCGCCAAACAGGTCGCCATCCGAGTGGATCGGCCCCGGATCCGGCACCCGGATTTCGAACACGATCAGCGTCATGGCGATCGCGAACAGCCCGTCGCTCAGCGCCGCGATCCGATCCAGGCCGCGGGCCGCGATCTCGTTGTAGGACGTGAGCGTCATCGGGCGAACTCTCCGCGCCGGAGCCCCTCAGGTCAAGGTGCTGACGACGATCCAGGGCCGGCCCGGAACATCGTCCGTAGCGGCTCCACCGAACACGCCCGGGCCAGGCACCCCAGCGACCAGTTGTCTTCGATCGTTCGCAGCAGGGAGTAGTGGTTGCCGACCTGCGCCGTCGTCGCGCCGACCCGCACGGACGGACCCACGGCCACCAGCGGCACGACATTCGGACCTCGGCTCTCCGCCTCGTCGAAGGTCACGAACAGCACGCCATCCCCCTTGAACGCGGCACTGTCCACGATCCGGGGCGCAAATCCCGCCAGCCACTTGTCGGCCACCGCCAGCGAGCAGTCGTGGGCGTCGTGGCAGAGGTTCGGCACGATGAGCTGGAAATCCGCGCGGCCCGCGTCGAACGAGCTCAGGTTGGCGATCCGCGCGCAGCGGGCCGGGTCCCGCCTGATCGAGACAAAGCTGATCGCCGGCTCGTGCTTGCGCGCGTACGTGCCGGGCCCATCCGGGCCTCCGTCGGCGGTGGCGCCCGGGAAGCAGCCCTCCGACACGTTTTCGGCCGTCACGGCCCATGTCCTGCCGTGGGCGTCGAGCTGGTCGGCCAGACTCGGCGCGTCGATGTTGTGATTTCCGTCGTCGGTGACCCCATGGGTGCTGCCGCTGAAGAGGGCGATGTAATTCGGCTGTGACGGGTGGCTGATCGCGGAGTAAGCGGTGGCTAACGCGCCGCGCCTGATGAGCCCCTTGAGGTAGGGCATCTCCGAGCCGTTGACGACCGCATCGAAACCGTGGTTCTCGAACACGATCAGGTAGACATGACCGAAGGCAGGCTGGCCGCCCGAAGCCGCCGCACCGAAGGGCGAACCAACGGGCGAGCCGAACGGCGAACCGAACGGCGAACCGACGGGCGGGCTCCCGATCGGTGGCGGCTCCCGGAGCTCGGCCGAACCCCAGATGAGGACCGCCACGATCGCCACGAGCACGGCGAGGACGACGACGAGCACGAGCCGGGAACGCACCGGCCAACGATAGGGGAGCGCCCGATTCGCGGGCGGCGACGAAACCGCCGCCGAACAGGAGCGCTAAGCCGCCGGGCGCAGTTCCTTGTTGAGCAGCGCGGCGACCTGCAGGACGGCCTGTGGGTCGAGCACCTCGGCCGTGCGGCGGAGGACGCGCACGAGGCCCCGCTCGTTGACCACGCGGATGCCCTGCACCTCGGCCTTGAGCAACGGCAACTCCGCGCGGTGGATGCACAGGATCGGCGTCACCGACAGGCCGCCGCCGGAGATCGACAGGATGGCCTGCACGAGGTCCGCCTCGCTACGCGCGTGGTGGACGATGTCGGTCCGGCGCCGACCGCCCACGAACACGTCGTCGCCGCGGATGCTGAGCGGGCCCGAGTAGCTCTTGGTCTCGACGACGAACACGCCCGTCGGTCCCACGATCACGTGATCGATGTTGTCGCGGGTGCCGGGCTTGCGGCGGTCGTGGAGGACGACGAACCCTTCGGCCTCGAGCTCGGCCAGGGCCCGCGCGGTGCGATCCTCGGCGTCCGCGCCGGTTCGCCACGAGCCCATCTCTGATGGAACGTCGATCAGCTCCGTGAAGGTCCAGAAGGCGGCCGCCACCGCGACCGACCAGCCGAAGAAGGCGACCGTCCGAAAAACGAACCCGCCCATCACGCCGAGCACGACCCCGCCCGTGATGACAGACCCGCCGACCAGGAGGATGCGTGTCCGGCGCCTGCGGACCTTGGCCCGATGCCGCGCCAGCCGGCGCTCATACGACACCCGGGCGGACAGCTCTCCGGGATGATGGGCGGAGTCGGGGTCGGGCGTCCCCTCGGTGCCGCCCAGATGCGAGCTGACTGCTCGCACGCCACGACAGGACGGGAAAGCGGAGCAACCCCAGAACGCCAGGCCGGCGTGCGGGCCGTGCCGGGCTCGCCGAACGACCATGAGCTTGCTGCACAGCGGGCAGGCCGGCCTGCTGGCCGCAGTCTCCCCGGGCGTGATGCCGTTCGTCGCTTGCACAGGTGGCCCCTTCGGCACCGGAATGGCAGCGCGAGAATGAAGGTCAGTTTCGGTCCTGCCGATCTGCGATGGGATAGCGAAGAAGTCCCATGCGGCCCGGGCGGCGAAGTAGGCTGCGGAGGACTTAGCACCGAAGGAGGTCGGGCACATGTGGCAACTCGGCACGCCGCCCTTGGAGCTCGTCGCCCGGACGGCGATCGTCTACGCGCTGTTCTTCGGTGCCCTGCGGCTGTTCGGCAAGCGCGAGATCGGCCAGTTCACCATCCCGGACCTGGCCCTCGTCCTGATCGCCGCCAACGCGCTGCAGCCGGCCGTGACCGGGCCGGACCAGTCGATCCCCGGGGCGGTGATCATCGTGCTGACGATCTTCTTCCTGAACCGCCTCGTGTCCGAGCTGCGCGTCCGGATCCCGTTCGTGCGCCGGCTGCTCGACTTCGGCCCCACCATCGTGGGCATGGACGGGCACTGGCATCTGCCCGTGCTGGTGCGCGAGGGCCTCGACCTGGCCGACGTCAACGCCGCGCTGCGGGAGCACGGCCTCGACGACGTCAAGGAGCTGAAGGTGGCCACGCTTGAGGAAGACGGCTCGATCAGCATCGTGGCCAAGGATTCGGCGGCCAATCGAACCCGAAGACGAAGGCGCACCTCGCACCGCCAGATGTGAGGCCGACTCGGTGACGTCAGCCGGCCGGCGGCCACCACAGCGGGCTCGTGAGCGCCTGGATGTCGCCGTTCGAGGTCACGAGTTGGGCGCGGACGTATTCGGTCGAGTGGGGCACGGCAAAGGTCGCGGAGAAGTCCTCCGAATCCACCGCGGCCGCTCCTATCGCCCCGCCGTCGCCGAGCATGACAAGGGTCGCGCCTGCACCGTCACGCACCTCGAGCTCAACGCCGCGTCCTCCGGCTTCCAGGTAGAGCTGCGGTCCCTCGGGCGAGGCCGAGACGAACGTCCTTCCGGCAACCATGGCCTCGAGGATCGCCGCCGCATCTGCCCCGTGTCCCGCCTCGACCCAGGTCGTGGGGATGCCGAGCTGATCGGCGTGACGCCCCTCATGAAGGCGCGAGCGGAGGAGGTGGGTATCGCTGCCGCCGACCGCGACCAGCCGCTGGTCGTCGCGAAGGCGCTCCTCCCAGAACGCCAGGGCGACGGCGTTGAGTCCGCCCCACGGCCCGTTCCAGACCTCGATCGCGTGCATCGAGCGGACGTCGGGGTACTCCCAGGCCGGCCCGAAGGGCTTGGGGTGGTCGATGCTGACGAAGGCACCGGCTTTCATGGCCTCGGCCATCGCCCGCTCGACGGCCGGGCCCTCCGGCGTCCGGAACTCCCACCAGCGATCCGTGCCCCACGCGTTCCAGTGGCCGCCGTACGTCGTGACCTCGACGCCGGGGATGACGATCGGGAAACCGCCCCCGCCCGGACCGTATTCGGCGTGGTGGGCGACGTTGTTGTGGTCCGTGACGCCCAGGAAGTCGAGTCCCGCCTCCGCCCCGGCGTGGAGCATCTCGCTCGGCCACGAGTCACCGTCGGAGTAGCGGGTGTGGCAGTGCAGGTCGCCACGCAGCCAGCCCTCGCGTGCGTGCGGCAGCGACGGCCGCCTTGGCTCCCCAACACGGACCAGGTCGCGCGGCAGCGGCGGCAATCCCGGATCGAACTCGACCTCCACGGACCAGTCGCACCC
>JALZAF010000259.1 GCA_030948505.1 Chloroflexota bacterium | reverse complement strand
AAGATGGACAACCTCAACGGTGACCTGACGAAGCTGAAGAACTCGCTGAACGCGGCGATGATCGAGGCAGGCCAGGGCGCTCAAGGTCCGCTGCGGTCGCTGACGGAGGGTGCGACCGCCGCGGTTAACGCGTTCGCTGGGATGCCCGCTCCGATCCGTAACGCGATGGAAGTCGTCGGCCTCGCCACTGGCGGCGTCCTCCTCGCTGTCGCCGGGTTTGTGACCCTGTCCGTGAAGATCGGCGAGACGGTCAAGGCGTTCCAAGAGCTCGGGGTCGCGTCGAAGTTGGCGTCGTTCGCGTCGCCGATGGGCATCGCGTTCGGCGTCGCCGCGCTCGCCATCGGCGGGTTCGTCAAGTCACAGATGGACGCGGCCGCGGCATCTGAGGAGCTGCGGCAGACCCTTGACCAGACCACCGGCGCGATCACGGGCCAGACCACGGCAACGGTCGCGCTGCGTATTCAGCAGGCTCTCGGGAAGTCGTGGACTGACGAGGCCAGCGGGTCCACGCAGACCCTCGCAGAGTCTTACGCGCACCTGGGGATCTCGCTCGGGACCATGACGCAGTATGCCCTCGGGAATGCAGAAGCCGTGGACCGCGTCAACTCGGCGCAGGCCGCGAACGAGGCCGTCATCACGAGCCTGACCGCGAAGCATGGGGCGTTGACCGATGCCGAGTACGCGCAGCTGGTGGCGGCCGAGCAGCAGTCGGCCATGTGGGGCAACCTCAAGAAGACGTTGGGTGACACGACGGCGGGCCTCGGCGCGCAGATCGACGGGCAGAAGGCCGTCGGTGCCGCGATGGGCGAGGTGACCGGCAAGACCGAGGGCATGGCGGCGGCGCAGAAGGTCAACGCGGAGCAGATGAAGAAGGAGGGGGAGCAGGCCAAGGCTACGGCTGCGGAGAACAAGGGCCTCCTCGATTCGATCTCGGCGTTGGCGAACCTGACGTTGGGTGCGCGTGGTGCGGAGCGGGCTTTCGCGGCCGCGGTCGACGAGGCGCAGAAGGCCCTCGACAAGAACGGCAAGACCCTCGACGTGAACACTGAGGCGGGTCGCGCGAACGCTGCGGCGATCGACAAGATCGCCGCGTCGGCTTTGAAGAATGTGGAGGAGACGTTCAAGAACCGTGGCGCGACCGAGTCCCTCACTGAGGCGGTGGCGAAGGCTGAGCAGCAGGTCGACGCTGGCCGGGCTGCGTTCGTCAAGCAGGCGACGCAGATGGGCATGTCGAAGGACGCAGCGAATGCTCTGGCGGACCAGCTGGGCCTGACCCGGGACAACGTCGACCGTCTCTCTCAGACCATCGAGGGAGTGCCGCGGACGATCAACTCCAAGATCGTGGTCGAGACGGCGCCGGCGAATGCTGCCGTCGACGGGGCCCGCCGGAAGCTCGACGCGATGCAGGACTACACCGTCACGGCCCGGATCATGGTCACCGCGAACTTCGACGCCGCAGCGGTCGCAGCGATGCAGCTCGGCTCCCAACGGAAGACGGTAGCGATGACCGCCGCCGGGTTCGCAAGCGGCGGGTACACCGGAGACGGTGGACTGAATGACGTCGCCGGCGTGGTCCATTCGCGCGAGTTCGTCATCACCGCTGAGGCCACGTCACGACTGGGCCGCGGCTACCTCGAGGGCTTGAACTCGGGGCGCTTCGACTCGCGCAGTGCGGGCGCAGTTCCTGCCGCGCCCGGGAAGGCTGGCCCGATGGAGCTGACCGGCACCCTGGACCTGGGCAACGGGCTGACTGGCCTTGTCCGTGGTGTCGTGCGTGAGGCCAACTCTGAGCAGGCTCGTGAAGTCCGATACGGAGCCCGCTGATGGCCGCCACGATCACCGCCACCCTTGACTCGACCTACCGCCGTGTCGGGGTGCAGCTCGGCGGGTTCGCGGCGTCCGGCCCGGTCAGCGTCTACCGGGTCCACGCTGACGGCACCACACATCTGGTCCGGGGGGTCTCGGCTCTCAGTGGGGGTGCAGCGTTCGGGTGGGACTACGAGGCGACGTTCACCGGGTCGGTGACGTACTACGCGATGGACGGCACGACGAAGGTCACCTCCGGTGCGGTGTCGGTCGGGACGACGGACGCCATGCTGCGGGCACCCGGCCTGCCCAGCTTCGACGTCACGATCCACCCCATCGCCAAGCCGAAGCTCAGACGGGTTCGCCCCCAGACCGTCTTGCGCCCGTGGGGGCGGTCAACGGCGATCGTCCTGTCCGACACGGCGAAGTCGGCCGAGTTCGAGATCTCGCTGCGTACCTACTCAGACGTCGAGGCCAACGCGCTCCTCGCGCTCTACCAGCAGACCGCGACGGCGCTCCTCATCATGCCGAACACTAGGACTGACTGGCAGTACGTCGCGCTCGGTGACCTGCTCGAGGTGCCCGTCGTGGTCTACGGCCGGCAGCCCGGCGACACAGCTGCCAGCCCGGCCACGTGGGCTGAGTGGGTTGTGCCGTGCGTCGTCGTCGACCAGCCCGTCGGCGGCATCTACGGCGACCCCACAGCCACCTATTCGGCTGTGGCCGCGGCGTACCCGACCTATGCCGCTCTGCTCGCGGCGAAGTCGACGTACCTCGACCTGCTGAGGGGGGTCTAAGCCCATGTGGGCGACCTCGGGCCGCTGGGATGACGCGGTCCGGACGTCGCACCGTGTGGTGGTGCTCGCCCAGGTGTGGCGGGCCGGCACCTACACCGGCAGCGACGTCGTCCTGACCGGGGGCACGATCCGCGCCGACGAGTCCTCCGCGGTGCGCCGCCACCTGACCGCGCAGAGCAGCGACGTCGACCTGATGCCCCGCACGGCGACGGACCTGCTGAACCCGGTCGACAC
>JALZAF010000355.1 GCA_030948505.1 Chloroflexota bacterium | reverse complement strand
CGTGCTCGAGCTTGAGCCGTAACGCGTCGCTAACCCACGCGCTGAACGTCCTGGTCGCCCAGCGGGCCGCCGCGCGACTGGCCGGCGACTACGCCCGGGCCGACGCCCTGCGCGACGAGCTCGCTGGTCTGGGGGTCGACGTCCGCGATGCACCGGACGGCTCGTCGGTGGCGCGGCGGGTCAGCCGATGAGCGCGAACGCCCGGACCGGGAAGGTCGCCATGCCGCGGATGCGTGGCGGGACGGCGAAGAATCGCCAGCCATCCGAAGGCAGCCCGCCCAGCCCGGTGAGGTGCTCGACGAGCGGGATCTGCGCGCCAAGGAGGAGCGTGTGCGCCGGCCGGCGCGGATCGGTCAGGGAGTCGATATTGACGGAGTCGATCCCGACCAGGGCGACCCCGGCGGCGATGAGGACGCGACAGGCGTCCTCGGTCAGGAACGGGTTGTCGCTCAGGTAGGCCGGCGCGCCCCAGTTCGCGTCCCAGCCGCTTGCAATGAGCACCGCCCGCCCGGCGAGGTCGAAGCCGGCGAAGGCATCGGGGCCGATCCCCTTCTCCGGGCGTCCGCGGCAGTCGACGAGGCGGCCCGGCAGATCCACGACCCGCTCGAGGTGGCAGTTCGGCGAGGTCAGCGGCACCGGGGTAACGATGCGCCGGCGTGTCGAGGTAGGTACCGGTATTCGCGACGAGGTCGATGCGGCCGATCGCGAACGTGGTGCCGGGTGCATACCGCGCCGCGGATGCTTCGTGAGTCAGGAACGACGTGATCGTGGGACCAGGAATCCCTGGATGCGTCGTCATGCCGCCCACGATCTCGTGGCTCAGATCGATCATCCGGCGAGGGCTGCCCCCGCCCGTCATCGGTCGGCCGCGACGAGCAGGTCGCGTCGATCGCGGAAGCGATCGAGCAGCCGGTAGAAATTGCGCTTCGACAAACGCTCGCGCTCCTCCGGGGGAAGGCCGACGTACTCGCGATGGTCGTGCCGCCGGACCGGCACGTCGGCCACCGCAACCGCCCATCGCGGCGTCTCCCCCTGCCCGCCGTCGCGCAGGACGAGGCTCCACCAGATGTCGAGATTTCGGTAGAAACGAAAGGCTTCGTCGAGCGGACCGCGCTCGGCGTAGTCGGCCCGCCGGAACGCAATGAAGTAGCCGGCGATCGCGTCGACGTCGCCCGGCGCCGCCTCATCGAAGTGGCGCAGATCGGCCGACACCATGCCCCACGGGCCGGCAACTGCGACATCCGAATCGTCCAGGGCGCGGACCACCGGACTGACGACGTCGCCGACCGGCTCGACGCTGCTGTCGAGGATGATCACGATCGGCGCGGCGGCCCGCCGGATGCCGGCATTGAGCGCTGCCGCGTGGCCCAGCCGCTCGCTCGTCCAGACCACCTCCGTAGCGATGCCCGGACCGCCCGGATCGGTCGCCTCGAGCCTGTCGAGAATGGCTGCCTGCTCGTCGGACGGAGCATTGGCTACGACCACGAGGTGCAGCCCGTCCGGCGCGTGCTCGCGCAGTCCCGACAGCGCCCGCTCGAGGTCGGCCGGCCAATCCGTCGCCACCAGGACCACACTCGCAACGCCGACTGGCGCCGCGTCCAGGCGCGACGGCACTGAGGCGCTCGAACCGTAGCGGACGCGCCCGGCTTCCTCCACGTCCGGCGCCTGGGCTGGGGTCAGCGCGAAGTCCGTGCCCCGATCGACGATCCTCCAGCCGGCCCCCTCGATCTCGCCGCGCAGGCGATCCGCCTCGGGCCAGTCGCGAAGCTCGCGGGCCCGCGCACGGGCATGGGCCGCGTCCAGGATCGCCTCAGGGATTCGCGTCCGCGTCATGACCCGAGGATACGTCCGGCGAGCGTGAAACCAATTCCGCCGCGCGCCCTACACTGCCGCCGGGAATGGTCTTTTCCTCCGTCACGTTCCTGTTCTTCTTCCTCCCGCTCGTCATCGCCATTTATTACGTGGCGCCACGGCGTGCCCGAAACGCCGTCCTCCTCCTGGCCAGCCTCGGCTTCTACGCCTGGGGCACCGGCTGGCTGGTCGTGCCGCTGATCGGTTCGATCGGAGCCAACTACGTTCTGGGACTGGGGGTCGAGCGCGCAGTCGACGGGGGCGATCGCCGGCGCGCGAGGATCGTGCTTGCGATCGCTGTCGTCATGAACGTCGCACTGCTGTGCTGGTTCAAGTACGCCAACTTCGCGGTTCACACGCTGAACGCAGCCGTCGCGCCACCCGCCCACCCCGTCATTGCATGGACGGACGTCGTCCTTCCCATCGGCATCTCCTTCTACACGTTCCACTCGCTGAGCTACCTCATCGACATCTATCGCGGCGTCGCTCGCCACCTGCGCGACCCGCTCGACTTCGCGCTCTACATCACGTTCTTCCCGCAGCTCATCGCCGGCCCCATCGTCCGCTTCCACGAGATTCGCGACCAGCTCATCCACCGCACCGAGTCGAGTGGCAGATTCGCCGGCGGCGTCTATCGCTTCATCCACGGCCTGGGCAAGAAGGTGCTGATCGCCGATTCGGTGGCCCACATCGCCAACGCCGTCTTCGCGACCCCGACCGGCCAGCTCAACACCAGCGTGGCCTTGCTCGGCGTGCTGGCCTACACGGTGCAGCTGTATTTCGATTTCAGCGGCTATTCGGACATGGCCCTCGGCCTGGCCCAGATGTTTGGCATCAAGCTGCCGGAGAACTTCAACCGGCCCTACGCCTCGCGCTCGATCACCGAGTTCTGGCGCCGCTGGCACATGTCGCTGTCGCGCTGGTTCCGCGACTACCTGTACATCTCGCTGGGCGGCAATCGCGGCTCCCGCACGGCGACGTACCGCAACCTGATCCTCGTCTTCCTCGTGACGGGCTTCTGGCATGGCGCCAACTGGACATTCCTCGCCTGGGGCGCGTATCACGGCCTGCTGCTCCTCATCGAACGCGTCCGTGGCATCGGTCGCGACCCGAGCGAGGTCCGCACTGGCATCCTCGCCCAGGCCCAGACGGTGGGCCTGGTGATGTTCGGCTGGATCCTTTTCCGCTCGCCGGACCTGGGCTACGCCGCGGGCTTCATCGCTGCCCTCGGCCGGCCGTCACTGGCCGTGCCGCTCGACGTTCGCCTGGCCGCCGACCCGCTGGCCATCATCTGCCTGGTCGTCGGCGCTGCCTCCGTGCTGTTGCCGGCCACGTGGGTCACCGGCGTTCGCCTCGAGCGCGCGCCATCGTGGGGGATCCGGGCGCTGCGGCTGGCGACGGTCGCGGTCATCTTCCCGGCAGCGATCGTCTTCCTCGTGGCGGGGACCTTCTCGCCGTTCCTGTACTTCCAGTTCTGATGGACCCGTTGATCGTGGTGCGAGATGTGGAGGCCAGCGAGGCGCGAGAGTCGGGCGAGCGCCGCCTGGGGCGATGGCTGGACCGGTTGGCGGCGGTCGGTTTCGTCGTCGTTCTCTCGGTTCCGGCGTTGCTGTTCGGCGGTGGGGTTCGGCCGCCCAGCATCGAGAACCGCGATCCGGCCGTCTTCCCGCGGGTCAGCCTGCGCGGCCTGACGGACCCCGCGTTCTACGCCGGGATCGACCGCTTCCTGGCCGACAACCTGCCCCTTCGCAACGAGGCCGTCCAGGCACACGCCGCGGTGGACAACCGGGTTCTGGGGGGGACCTCCAACCCCGATGTCGTCGTGGGCGTCGGCGACTGGCTCTTCAATCGTGGCGAAATGGAGCCGCGCTGCGACTTCACGGCGGCCCAGGTCCTCGACAAGGTCGATCGCGCCGCGGCGGGTCTCAAGGCCACGGGCCGCGTCTTCCGCTACATCGTCGCCCCCGACAAGCACACCGTCTATCCCGACAAGCTGCCGCCCGACTCGCCCTTCGGAACGCCCTGCTCCGATCAGTCACGAGCGCAGCTGCGGGCCGGCCTCGT
>JALZAF010000248.1 GCA_030948505.1 Chloroflexota bacterium | reverse complement strand
GGATCCGTCAGCCTTGGAGGCGGTCGCCGATCTCTCGCACGGCCCGGGCGAGGCCGTCGACCTCCTGCAAAGTCGTTCGCGGGTTGATGTAGCAGGGTCGGATGGCGAATCGGCCGGCCACCCGGGTGGTCGACGGGACATACGGCGTCTCGGCCCGCAGCCGACGGGCGATTTCGGCGTTGAGCCTGTCGAGCTCCGGATCGTCGAGGCCGTGCCGTCGATAGCGGAAGCAGCAGATCGACAGCGACGGTGGCGCGAGAAGCTCGAGCCGCTCGTCAGCGTCGGCGAGGTCCGCCAGGTGGCGCGCGAAGTCGTTGTGGCGGCGGACCCGCTCGCGCATCCCCTGGGCGCCGATCTCGCGGAGCATCGCCCACACGACGACCCCTCGCGATGGCGCCGACTGATCGATGTTGAAGTCGTGGAAGAGTTCGCCGAAGCTGTCGAACGGCGAGACTGCCTCCATCCCGCTGTCCACCGTCCCCTCGAGATACTCCGCGGGCTCGAGCGTGAACGCCCGACCGAGGAGAGCCCGGTCGCGGACGAAGACGGCGCCAATCCCCATAGGCGCGGCCAGCCACTTGTGGGGGTCCACGACAGCGGAGTCGGCCCGCTCGAGGCCGTCGTACAGCGCGGCGACCCGCTCGTCGAGCCGGCCGAAGAGGCCGTATGCGCCGTCGACGTGGAGCCAGGTGCCAAACTCCGCGGCGAGGTCCGCCATGGGCTCGATCGGGTCGATCGCACCCGTGTTCACGGTCCCGGCCGAGGCGACGATCGCGACTGGGACGATCCCGGCGGATCGATCCGCCTCCAGCCTTCTGCGAAGCTCCAGGACGTCCAACCGGCCCGCCTCGTCGACCGGGACCACCACAACCGCCGAGCGGCCCAGTCCCAGCACCGCGGCAGCCCGGACCACGACGTGGTGGACTTCGCTGCTCGCGTACACCCTGGCCTACCGGTCGGGCACGCCGAACCGCGCCGGATCCACGCCCAGCCGCTCGAACGCCTGTTGCCGGGCAGCCCCGAGGGCGATGAGGTTGGCCGACGAGCCGCCTGGTGCGAACGTTCCCTGCCAGCCCTCCGGGATGCCAAGAAGCGTCGCCAGCCAACGCAGCGCGACGGTCTCAAGGTAATTGAAGGGCTGGAGCCACCAGCGCTGTGAGCCGGCCACCGTTGCCGCCAGGCTGGCTGCCGCGCCGACCGTTGTCGGTGCCGTGGTTACCCAACCGTTGAACCCGGGCGCTCCGTTGCGCAAGCCGTACGGGATCACGACCTCGGCCAGCTCCCCGAGCACGTCCTTAAGCCCCACTCCGTGCTCGGGGAGTGGCTGGTCGAGCCGCCCTTTCCAGAGCGCGCGTTGTCGTGCAGCCGGGTCTATCCCCTGGTACTGCGTGAAGCGCTCGAGCGCAGGGAGGAGCCGCCCGATCGCAGTGGTGAGCTGCGACGTTTCGGCTCGATCAGCCGAGAAAGAAGTCGTGGGGGCGCGCGAAGGCATTGGCAGCGCTGTAGTTCAGGGCTTGCGGCCGGTGATCCCGGCGCCAACGGTCCCAAAGTCGGCAGCATTGGAATGCTGCGGCGCGCCGTCGAACACATCGGCCCCGCGCCGGACTTCGACGTCGCTGAATCCCGCTCCCTTGATGAGCGCCAGAAGCTCATCCGCGAGGAGACCTCCGGCGATGCAACCGGTCCACAGACTCACGTCGGACTTCGATCCGCCCGGCACGGGCCGATCCAGGACGATGTCGGCGAGCTGGATCCGGCCGCCTGGCCGTAGGACCCGGAAGAACTCGGCGACGGCCATCGCCTTGTCGGGCACCAGGTTGAGCACGCCGTTCGAGATCACCACGTCGGCCCAGTCGTCCGCGACCGGCAGGGCTTCGAGGATCCCCTCCCGGAACTCGACATTGCGGAGGCCCGCGTCCCCGGCGTTCCGGCGCGCCTTGGCGAGCATCTCCGGCGTCATGTCGACGCCGATCACCCGTCCATCCGGCCCCACAAGCCTCGCCGCGATCAAGCTGTCGACGCCTGACCCGGATCCACAGTCCACGACCCGCTCGCCGGGGCGGAGGTCGCCGAGTGCAAATGGGTTGCCGGTCCCGGCCATCGACTCGACGGCCCTCGCCGGTAGGGCGGCGATCCACTCCTCCGGGTAGCCGAGGATCGCCGCGAGGTGGGCGCCCGTGTGGAAGTGGAACCCCTGGTGCGGCTGCTCCGCGACCGCGGCGTACTCCGCGCGGATCGCGGCGCGGAGCGACTCGATGTCGACCGGCGCGATCGTGACCTCGGTCATGTGCGTCAACCTCCGGGAAGTGGTGCCTGTTACCGGACTTGACGACGCGGACCGTCTGGGTATTCCCGATCCCGCGACGGGATCGGAGAGAGATGGCTGGCTTCAGCCCCGGGCTCGACCCGGCAGCGACTCGTCGGGGGCGGGCTTCCGGCCGTGGACGAACACGCTGCGCGCGATCCGGCTGTGGCGCTCTTCCGGGACGAGACGACGGAGCAGCCCGAGGAGCGCGTCGTTGAACAGCGGGTAGAGGGCGCATTCCTCGATCCCGAAGTCGTCCACCGGATCGATGCCGACATCCCGGAAACCTGCCCGCCGCAGGCCCTTGTAGAGGGCCGTCTCGGAAAGGGCTCCCGACAGGCAGCCGGCCCAGGCCGCCGGATGCGTCTGGATCTCGGGCGGCAGATCGTGATCAAGAACGAGATCGATGATCGCCAGACGGCCACCTGGGCGCAGGACCCGGAATGCCTCGGATAGCACCCGCACCTTGCGCGGCGACAGATTGATCACGCCGTTGCTGATGACCACGTCGATCGAGTCGTCGGGCAGCGGGAGGGCCTCGATCTCGCTCTCGACGAACCGGACATCCGCCAATCCCGCCTGGGCCGCCGCGCGCGTGGCCCGGTCCACCATCTCGGCGAGGAAGTCGACCCCGACGACATGGCCGCCAGGCGCAACGGCCCGACCCGCGATGAGGCAGTCGATCCCACCGCCTGAGCCGAGATCGAGGACGTCGTCACCGACGCTCAGAGCGGCATGGCGCACCGGGTTGCCGACGCCGAGGGCGATCCGGATCGTCTCGTCCGGCAGACCGTCCAGTTCCTCGGGGCTGTAGAAGCGCTCCGCGACCTGCCGATCGCTAGGGCTCACGGAGCTGTAGGTCTGCCGGACGGCGGTGCGGATCGCGTCCTGTTGGAGGAAGTCTGTCCCGACGATGGCGCCGGGGTGCGACTGGGTCATGCGTCCTCCCCTTCCCGGGCCGCCAGCCCGCCGCCCGCAAGGAGCAGATCGATCTTCTTGCGAAGTGGGTCGGACAGTTGGTCCGAGCCCGACGCCGCCACGATCTCCTTGAGGTGGCGCGAGAACTCCAGCTCGCCACAGCATCGCTGGCAGGTCTCCAGGTGCGACTCGAGCTCCTCCGTCGGAGCAGGTTCCAATGCGTGGTCGATGTACTCCCACATCCGGCGGACGGCTTCGCGGCAGTCGATCATGGCTCGTCACCTACCTCCACGAGGCCGTTCTTGACGGCATACTCCCACATGCCCCGTTCGAGCTGCTTTCTGCCCCGATGCAGGCGCGAGAGGATCGTCCCGAGCGGCACGTTGAGGATCGCGGCCGCCTCTTTGCAGCTGAAGCCGTGGATCGTCGTGAGGATGAGGGGCGTCCGGAAGACCGGGTTGATCCGGGCAAAGACATCCTGGACGTCCTCGTCGCGAAATAGGCGCAGGAAGTCCAAATGCAGTTCGTCGGAGTAGGGGAACGGGTCTTCGATGGCGAGGGTCGTGAACAGTGAGAAGTCGTCTTCTCCTCCGGCGTCATCGAGCGAGACCGTGGCGAGCGTGCGTCCCCGAGCTCGGCAGAGGTCACGCCAGGCGTTCGTGGCGATCGTGAAGAGCCAGCTCTTCACCTTGGTTTCGTCTCGGAGTGCCGGGTACGCGCGCATGGCCCTCAGCAGTGTGTCCTGGACGAGGTCTTCGGCCTCGGTGCGCTCCCTCGTGAGCCGGACGCAGTAGCCGTACAGGCCGTCCAGCTGCTCTCGGGCCATGTCGGCGAATGCGCGATCGGGCACGTCGGGGCCGCCATCTGCGTTCGGCTGGGTCTGTGCGTCGATCACGTCGGCGATCATCGCTCCCTTGCTGGCTGCGTGCGATGAGACCGGGTCCTTCCTGCTTGGACGTTGACGCCGGGCAGAATATTCCCCGTTCGGCCGATGACCTCGCAGAGGAATAACCTCCATCGCCTCGGCGTCACAGCTCTCGTAGTGGTCATCCGCCTGTGGTGACCGTGCGACAGGAGGCAAGACCGATGGCCACGATCACCGCCCGAAACGGGGTCAACGTCGACCAGCTCATCGCCACGATCGGGGCAATCCAGCAGGACCCGAACGTGGCCGCATTCACGTTTAAGGCATCGAGCACGTGGCGCTCCGGCGGCCGCAACGACGGGGAGATCAAGGACTTCGTCCATGCCGGCCAGCCGTCCGTCCGGCCGGAGGCGTTCCGCCTGATCGGCGACGAGCCGCCGGTCCTCCTCGGTTCGAACGAGGGCCCCAACGCGGTCGAGCTCCTGCTCCAGGCGCTGGGCTTCTGCTATGCGGTCGGTTATGTCTACAACGCCGCCGCCCGGGGCATCGACATCAGCGAGCTTCGCTACGAGATCGAAGGCGATCTCGACCTGCGAACCTTCGTTGGGCTGGAAGGCCCGCGCGCCGGGTTCACCGCCATCCGGGCCACGAGCTGGGTGAAGAGCCCGAATGCGACCACGGAACAGCTTGAGGAACTCTGCCAGTACGTCCAGGACACCTCACCGGTCCGCGACTGCCTGGCGAACCCGATCCTGGTCACGACGGATCTCATCGTCGTCGACTGAGCGCATGGCTCTCGCGTCCCGCCCGGCATATCGGGATGCGAGCGCTGAATTGCGATGGGTTGCGAACGCGCGACGCTCCGCCGGTCAGTTGGGCTGAGCCCGACATAGCGGCTGAATAGAACAAGTGTTCATGGCGCGCCCGACAGGAGTCGGCCGCGCCATACCTATTGTTTCGATCCTCGGCTCTGGTCCGGCGGCTACCTACCGCTGCGGGGCGCGGCGCGTTCGTGCTCGGTCGCGAGCCGCTCGAGCAGCCAGGCGACATCGCGGAGCAGCTGGGCAAACTCACCTGCGCCGGCGGTCGCGACGTCGCCGTAGAGCGCGTCGTTGCGGAAGCGGCGTGCCCGATCGAGGCGGCGCAGGCGTGCCCGCTCGGCGTCGCCGAGGAGTGTGGTGGTCGCGTCGATCGCCGCCCGGTGATGACCAGGCTGGCTGGTCACGCGGTAGCCGGCCAGATCGAGCAGGCCTGCGCAGCAGCGGTATCCGGCCTCGTAGGCGACGGCCATCGCGCGATCGCGATCGACACCCGCCAGCACATCTTTGGCGAGCGCGAGATCCTTGCGCGAGCGGTCCAGCCAGCCCGCGACGCGGCCGGTGTCGGGCGGCTTGGGCTGGAGCAGGCCCGCTCGGACGAGTTCTGCGAGTGTGGGCGCTGGCATCGGTCAGCCACCCACGGCGGTCGGGACAAGCTGGACGCGCGGCCCGGCGAGGACGGTCTCGATGAACCGATCGCCTGCGGCGCGCAGCCGCTCCAGCTCTGCGCGCTCGTGGGTCGTGACGTTGACGTCGCGATCGAGCTCGCGCTCGAGCTCGGCGAGTCGTTCCGTCAGCGCCTCTTGGTCGACCGCTCCAATGACGAACAGGTCGAGGTCGCTCGTCGCCCGCTCGTCGCCCCGCGCGTACGAGCCGTACAGGAATGCCTCCTCGACGCCATCGAGATCCGCAAGCGTCGCGCGTAGGCGGGCCTCGATGCCGATCGTCTTGCGCACGAGCGAGCGGATCTCGGCCGCGATCGGTGAAGCGTCATCGACCCGGTAGCGACGCGCGCGGCCGATCCGTTCGGAGGTCAGGACGCCGGTCCGCTCGAGCCGGTCGAGCTCGGCGCCGACGATCGTCGGCGAGCGGTCGAGCTCCCGGGCGAGCTCGCGCACATGCCGAACAACCCCCGGCCGCGAGAAGAACCGCTCGAGGATCTGGCGCCGGACCTGGGACTCGCCAAATAGCGCGATGTCAGCCTGCACGTGGACATATGTACACCCTGAAGCGGACATCTGTCCACCAGCTGGCAGATATCCGCGTGAATTGTACACATTAGGGATTGATTCTTGCCACCGTATGCGCTAGGGTAGGCGAAGCGGCTGGCCGAAGGAGTTGCGTACCTCAGCCGGCCAGCCGCCTCTCATTTGAGGATAGCCACCATCGCCGCTCTGCCAAAGCCGGACCAGAACTCTCATCAGGACCCGACTGCTCGCCGGACTCGATCTCGTCCGCGTCGTGGCAGCGAGGCTCCCCGCCCACCAACCGGCGCGATCCGGACGGCGACGGTCGTCGAGTCACCGGCGATGCGCCTTTCCGAGGTGGCCCGTCGCCTGACGATCAGTCGAGCGGCCGCATACCGCCTCGTGCGCTCGGGCCAGCTGCGAGGGATCCGGGTCGGTCGGACCTGGCGCGTCCTGCGGGACGACTTCGACGCCTACCTCGGCGAGCTTCGCGCAGAAGCCGAGCGACGCTACCGCCAGGCGAGGGAACAGGCGTGATGGGCCGTATCATCGCTCCCACCATGCCAGCGATCCGACGCGACAAGGGCAGCGGAGAGCAACCGCACTGGGTGCCGGCGATGGGCAAATGGCGTGCTCGGTACGTCGACGCCGACGGGCGGCGGCGGGCAGTGACCTCGTCCAAGCCGGGGCGGGCGGGTGCCCGCGAGGCGGCGGCCAGGCGCGACGAGGCGTTGCGGCGTTCGGCCCTCGGCCTCGTCGATGACCCGCGGCTGACGGTCGAGCTGTTGCTCGAACGGTGGCTGGCCGACGTGGCCGCAGTCAAGCTTCGTCCGCAGAGCCTGGCGCGCTATCGCGGCATCGTCCGCGGCCATCTGATCCCTGCCATCGGCACCGTCGCGCTGCGCGCGCTGACCCCCCAGCAGATCGCCCAGGCCTACGCGGCCCTTGCTGCGCCGCGCCCGGTCACGACCATGCACGCCGGAGCCCGCCAGACGACCCTGCGCGCCCTGTCAGCGGCATCCCTGCGCTACGTGCACGCGGTCCTCCACGGTGCGCTCGAGCAAGCCGTCGCCTGGCGGCTGATCGAGCGCAACCCGGCCGCCGGCGCCAGCCTGCCGCGGGTGGCGACGCCCGAGATGCGGCCCTTGACGCCATCAGAGGCCCGCCGCTTCCTGGAGGCGGCCCGCGACCACGCGCTCGAATCCCTGTTCACGCTGGCGCTCACGACCGGCATGCGCCAGGGCGAGCTTCTGGCCCTGCGCTGGCGCGACGTGGACTGGTCCGGACGGCGCGTGACGGTTCATCACGCGCTGATCCGGCTGGACGGTCGCTGGTGGCTCGGCGAGCCGAAGAC
>JALZAF010000207.1 GCA_030948505.1 Chloroflexota bacterium | reverse complement strand
CCCCAGCTCCTTCGCCCGAACCGCGACAGGCACCGCCGTGTGCTCGCGGCGACGGCCGGCGGTCCGGTCGGGAGCAGCCACGACCGCGACCAGGTCCACTTCCGGCGCCGCGGCAAGGGCGTCGAGGATCGGCAGGCCGAACGGACCCGAGCCGAAGAAGACGGTCCGTACCGGTCGATCTGGCCCGGCGCGAGCGCCGGTCACGCCAGGGCCTTCGCGGCCTCCTCGGCGCCTTCGGGTTCGTCGTCGCCGCGGCCCACGGGGATCAGCTCGTCCATGGATTCGAGGTAGTCGATGAACAGCTTGCCGTCGAGGTGGTCCAGCTCATGCTGCAGCGCTCGACCAAGCAGGCCGGAGCCAGAGACCTTGATCTTCTTGCCGACCCGGTTCTGGGCCACCACCCAGACACGCTCGCGGCGCGTGACGTAGGCGTAGTAGCCGGGCAGGGAGAGGCAGCCTTCGAGGTCGCGATCGTCACCTGCGCTGCGCACGATCCGCGGGTTCACCAGCTCGTGGAGCTGGCCCTCGACCTCGATGACGCAGGCCTGCACGGCCTCACCCAGCTGCGGCGCCGCCAGTCCGACGCCGGGCGCCGCGCGCATCGTATGGGCCAGGTCGTCGAGCAGCTCGTGCAGCGGCTTGCCGAAGCTCGACACCGGCTTGCCCTTCAGGCGAAGGCGGGCGTCGCCGAGGAGCACGATGGGTCGGACGCTCATGACCCGAGTATAGCCAGCGGACCGGGCTCGTCCGGAGCGCGGTCCGCGAGCGGCGTGAAGGCGCTACAGGGGCGCTATTCGCCCAGAGAATCGGCCGAATCGACGGGCGCGCTGGCAACCTTGGTCGCCGTCGAGCCACCGGAGGATGTCGGCTTTGCCGATCCGCCGTTGCTCGACGTCTCGCCGGCCTTGGCGGCGTCGCGGCGCAGCTCCGCGGCCACCTCGCGGCCGCGCTCGGCGACCTTGACGCCGGCCTGCGCCGTCGCATCGGCCGCGCGGTGCGCGAACGGCCCGGCCTTCTCGCCGGCGAGCGCGGCCAGCTCGGCCGCCTTGGCACCGATCTCGCGCACGACCGGCGCTGCGCTGGTCGTGATGTTGTCGATCATCGACTGGAGCTGGCTCAGCCACTCGCGCGCATTGGCGTTGCGAGCGGTGTCCGACGCGCTGTCGTTGGGGCTCGAAAAGTCTCCGGAGTCGCCGGTCGCCTTGCCCGGCTTGGGCTCGTTGGGATGGGGGGACGAGGACTCGGTCATGGTGGTTCTCCTGTGAATGGTCGGGTCATTGTGGCCCCATCCGGGCCAATTGGCCAAAAGTCACTCCGCAACGGCCGGGCCGCGCAGTTTACAACGGTCAGAGCAGCGACTCCGGATCGACATCGACGGACCACGGCGGCTCCACGCCGCCATCGAGCAGAGCCGCCGGATCGCTGCCGCGCAGGACGAGGTTCCAGCGCCAACGATCGGCGCGCCGGGCGATGTAGGCGGGAGCGGGCCCAATGACGGCGACCGCGGTCCCCCGCTCGGCGGCCAGCGCACGCAAGCGGTCGGCCATCGCCCGGGCGGCGGACTCGGCCGCGTCCCGCTCGGCGAGGCCGACGGTCAGCTTGACCAGCCGGCCGAAGGGTGGCGAACCGAAGCGTCGCCGCAGGTCGAGCTCCGCGTCGTAGAACGCGGCCGGGTCGGCACGCACGACGGCCTGGATCGCGGCGTGGCCAGGCTGGTAAGTCTGGATGATGGCCGTCCCGGGTCGGTCGCCTCGTCCGGCACGTCCGACAGCCTGGGCGAGCAGCTGATACGTCCGCTCGGCCGCCCGCTCGTCGGGCAGGTTGAGGGCCACGTCCGCGGAGACCACGCCGACGAGGGTGACGTTGGGAATGTCGAGGCCCTTCGCCACCAGGCCGGTGCCCACCAGCGCGTCGAGCCGTCCGGCGGCGAAGGCGTCGATGACCCTGGCCGCCGCCCCGCGCCGCTCGACCACGTCGCGGTCGAGCCGCCCGACACGCAGGCCGGGGAATCGCTCACGAACCTCGCGCTCGACGCGTTCGGTGCCACCCCCGAGATAGCGGATGCGCGGCGAGCCACAGCCCGGACAACGCGCGGCCAGCGGCGTCGCCCGACCGCAGTGATGACAGCGCAGGGTCATGCCCGCCTGGTGGTAGACGAGCGGCCGGCCGCACTCGGGACAGGCCTGGACGTGGCCGCAGTCCCGGCACAGGACGACGGACGCGGTCCCCCGCCGGTTGATGACCAGCACGGCCTGCTCGCCGGACGTGGCATCGAGCACAGCAAGGGCCTCGCCCAGGCGGCGCGAGATCAGACCCCGGTTGCCCTCCTGCAGCTCGAGGCGCAGGTCGACCAGCTCCACGGTGGGGGCCTGACCGACCGGCCGGGACGGCAGTTCGACCCGCCGGTAGCGACCTTCGCGCGCGTGGCCGACGCTGTCGACGGCGGGCGTGGCACTGCCAAGGACGAGCGCCGCAGCGGCGAGCTGGGCCAGGCGGATGGCCGTATCGCGCGCCTGCAGGCGCGGTGTCCGATCGCTCTTGTAGGCCCCCTCGTGCTCCTCGTCGACGACCACGAGACCAACGTCGGCCAGTGGCGCGAGGACCGCCAGCCGTGTCCCGACGACGATGTCCACGTCGGCGGCCCGGATGCGCCGCCACTCGTCCGCCCGTTCACCGGCTCCCAGGCCGGAGTGGACCAGGGCGACCCGCGCCGAGAGGTCGGCCCGCAACCGATCGACGAGCGGCAGCGCCAGGGCGATCTCCGGCACCAGGACGAGAGCCGGGCGGCCGCGCTCGAGACAGGCCGCGATGGCCTCGACGTAGATGGCCGTCTTGCCGCCGCCCGTCACGCCGTCCAGCAACAACGGCGTCGGGTCGCCTTCGGCGATCGCCTGGGTCGCGATGGCGATGGCCTCGGACTGGGCGGCCGTCAGGGTCGCAGCGGGTGGGCGGCCGCCGCGCAGACCTGGTGGGCGCGCCGCGAGCGGCCGGCGAGGACGCTCCCGGACGTCGGCCTGAACGAGGCCACGCCGGACGAGGCCGGCCAGGGACGACGAGCCATGGCGCGCGGCGAGATCCGCCGCCGGCAGGCCCGCCCCGGGAGGCTCGGCAGCCAATGCGAGCTCTTCCAGCGCGGCCAGCTGGTTGGGCCCGAGGCGCCGGCCCGGCGGCGGCTCGCCGGCGGCGATGAGAGCCGCCAGGGCAATGCCGTCCGCCGTGGGCACGAGCCAGCGCTCGAAGCGCGGCCCGGCGCCGGCCCCGGTCAGGATCCAGTCGAGAGACAGCCAGCCGCGCGCTTCGAGGCCGCGCAGCCGCCGAACCAGTCCGGCCCGGCCGTCCGGTGACGCCAGGTCACGCACGGGCCGCGGGCCGCGATCGAGCTGGTCCACCAGGTCGCGGTCCACCACGTCGTCAAGGCCGCTGATGGTCGTCGTCGCCACCGAGCCCTCGTCGGGCGGGCGGCGCTCCGCGACGAGCTCCAGCCGCTCCAGCATCTCCGGCGGCAGCATCGCCCGGAGGGCGAGCGCTGGCGGAGCGAGGTAGTGGGCGGCGATCCAGCGAGCCAGCTCGAGCGACAGCGGGGGCAGCAGCGGGCCGTCGGCCCGGATCCTGTCGGCGATCGCTTTGGGTTCCACACCGGGCTGCGCCTCCGCCGCGCCAAGCACGATCCCGACAGCCTGGCGGCGCCCGAATTCGACCAGCACCGCTTCGCCCGCCCCCACGTCGGCTAGGCGATCCGGGACGGCGTAGGTATAAGTCCGCGACCCGCCCGATCCGACGGCGTCGACCGCCACCTCGACCAGCCGCCGCTCACCTCCGCCGGCGGGCGCGGTCGTGTCGCCGCCCTCCTCGGCCAGCTGGCGCGCGGGCTGGTCGATCACGTCAGACCCGGACGCGGCGCCGCGGATGCCGGCGGTGCTCCTGGGCGATGATCTCGTCGATGCGGGCCGCCGTCCGCTCGACCTGGCCGGTTTCGTTGGTGACGACGTAGTCGTAGTCGTCCTGGCGAGCCAGCTCGATGGCGGCGTTGCGCTGCCTCAGCTCGAGCTCGTCGACGCTCTCCGTCGCTCGCGACTGCAGGCGGTGGAAGAGATCCTCGAGTGAGGGCGGGACCAGGAAGATGAGCAGCGCCTCGGGCACTGTCTCCTTGACGAACTGGGCACCCTGGACGTCGATCTTGAGGATCACGTCGCGTCCGGCCGCCAGGGCCTCGCGCACCTGGCGACGCGGCGTCCCGTACCAGTGGCCGTGGACCTGGTTGGCCTCGAGGAACTCGCCCGCCTTGCGGAGCTCGGCGAAGCGGACCGGATCCAGGAAGTTGTAGCTCACGCCGTCGATCTCGCCCGGCCGGCGCGCCCGCGTGGTGCAGGTCACTACGTAGTGATAGTCCTTGGAGCGCGGCCGGCGCCGCAGCGCGTCGATGATCGTGTCCTTGCCCACCCCGGACGGCCCCGAGATGATCACCAGCAGGGCTCCCGGTGCGCCGCCCTCTCTGTCGTCCGGCGCGGCGGCTGGCTGCCGCCCCTTTCGTCCCGCCGCCGTGGAGGCGTCGACGTCGCTCAACGCTTCCTCCGCGCGCGGCCCGGCTTCGGCCCCTCGGACGGCTTCGCGCGAAGGTCATCGAGGACGGCCTCGAGCTCGTCGGGCAGCGGCGCCTCCGCTCGCAGCAGATGGCCGTCGCCGGGAGCAGCCAGCTCGAGGCGCCAGGCATGCAGGAACAGGCGGTTCAGGCCCGCCGGGCCGCGTCGTGAGGTCCCGGTCCCATACACCGGGTCGCCCGCGACGGGATGGCCGATGGCCTCGAGATGGACCCGGATCTGGTGGGTCCGGCCGGTGACCAGGTCCAGCTCCAGCAGCGTCCACTCGGCGAACCGCTCGCGCACGCGATAGCCCGTGACGGCGGGCCGCCCGTCGGGCACGACCCCCATGCGCGTCCGGTGGCGCGGGTCTCGCCCGATCGGAGCCTCGATCCGGCCGAGTGCCGCCGACACGCTGCCCTGGACCAGCGCGAGATACGTCTTCTTGACCCGCCGCGCCTTCAGCTGCGCCATCAGCGACGCCTGGGCGGCGTCGTTGCGGGCGACCATCAGCAGCCCGCTCGTGTCGCGATCCAGGCGATGAACGATGCCCGGCCGCTGCACGCCGGCAATCCCGCCGTAGTCGTTGCCGCCGCCGCGCGCCAGCAAGGCGTTGACGAGCGTGCCGCTCGGGTGACCGGGCGCCGGGTGAACGACCAGGCCGGAGGGCTTGTCGACGATCAGCAGGTCGGCATCCTCGTACACCACCCGAACGGGGATGCCGGGATCCGCCTCGGCCTCGAGGCGCTCCGGCGGCGGAACCTCGAGCCTGACGGTCGTGCCCGGCTCGACCGTGACGTTGGACCGCAGGGGCGTCCCGCCGGCCGTCAGGTGCCCCGCCGAGATCAGCTTCTGGACGTAGCTCCGCGACAGGCCCGTGATGTCGGCGACGAAGCGATCCACTCGCTGGGCCGCCGCTCCGTCGGGGACCGTGAGGGTCCGCACGTCGGCGGCGGGCGGCGAGATCTCAGGCATCGATCGTCCGGTCGGCCTCGGCGGGCGGACCACCGAGCGACGGCCGCAGGGCGATGAGGACCAGCAGCACGAGGGCGGTGCTGATCGCCGCGTCGGCGACATTGAAGGTGTACCAGCGGATGTCCCCGATTCCGGCGTCGACGAAATCTACGACAAAGCCATGCCGCAGCCGGTCGGCGACGTTTCCGATCGCCCCGCCCAGGAGCAGCCCGAGGGCGACGGATGTGACCATGCTGCGGGCGGTCCGCCCGTGGTACCAGACGATCAGTCCGATAACCGCGAACGAGAAGATCGCAAAGAGCGTGGCCTGGCCCCGAAAGAGCCCGAACAGCGCGCCATTGTTCTGGCTCACGACGAGCCGCAGATAGTCATCGATGATGTGCTGTGGGCGAGTCGGATCCACGTTCGCCAGGATCCACGCCTTGCTCGCCTGATCGATGACGACGATCGCGGCCGCGAGCCCCGCGAACAGGCTCCAGTGGGGCCGCCGCGTCTGCTGCCGTCGCGCCGCGGCTGGGACGTGCGATCGTTCCTGCCCGCCCGCGCCCCCCGCTTCCACCGCCTGGTCCAGGTCGTCGCCTCCGCCGTCCCGATCTTGCCCCGGCATCTAAGCCTAGCCGCCGGCTGCGCGACGGCGCAAGGCGATCGTGACGGTGCCGCTCTCCAGCGCGACCGAGCCCCTTCTGATCGCCTTGCCCCTGGGTGCTGGTCCGAGGACCACCTTGCCGGCCAGCGTGTCGGCCGCGATCGAGTCGACGTGGGCGGCGACCTCTGGTGGCAGCCCGTCGAGCCACAGGTCGATGCGGTCGTCCAGCTCGAGGCCGGCCTCCTTGCGCAAGTCCTGGATCGCCCGCTGCAGCTCGCGGGCATCGCCCTCTGCCCGGAGCTCCGACGTCAGCTGGGTGTCGATGACCACGACCAGGCCCTCGTCGTGGGCGACGGCGGTGCCGGGTCGCGGCGTGGCGATGATCTCGACCTCCTCGGCCGCGAGCACCTGGCCGCCGATGCTGACGGAGCCGTCCGGCCTGATCTCGAACTGCCCATCCCTGGCGGCGGCCATCACGCCTGGAATGGCGCCCCCCAGCTTGCGCCCGATCTTCGGCAGCAACGGGCGAACGCGCCGCTCGACGAGCGCGGATTCGTCGCCGATCAGCTCGACTGCCTTGACGTTGACCTCCTCGGCGATGAGGGCGAGCAGCGCCTCGCGTTCGACCAGATCGCCGCCCGGCAGGGCGATCCACATCCGGGCCAGCGGCTGACGGCTCTTGAGACCAGCCGCCCCGCGCAGGGTTCGGGCCAGGTCCACGGCCCGCCGGGCCGTGTCCATGGCCGCTTCGAGCTCGGACTGGCGACCTGCCAGGTCCGGTCCCGGCCAGCGCGTCAGGTGCACGGAATCGGGCGCCTCCGGGTCCACCCGGGCGACGAGGTTGCCGTAGATCGACTCGGACAGGAACGGCAGGATCGGCGCCATCACCCGAGCCAGCGTGACCAGCGTTTCGTGCAGGGTCGCGAAGGCGGTGGCGCGGTCAGCGACGTCATCGTTGCGCGAGAAGCGCTTGCGTGACAGGCGCAGGTACCACGTCGACAGCTCATCGACGAACGTGCCGATCAGGCGAGCCGCGCCGAGTGTGTCGTAATCGGCCAGCCGCGCCCCGGCCGCCTCGGCCAGGCCGGCTGCCCGCGACAGGATCCAGCGGTCCATGGCGTCGCGGTCGGCGGACGGCGGCCCCGCGGGGCCAGTGGCGGGCGTCCAGCCCGACAGGGTCGCGTAGCGCACAAAGAAGGAGTACACGTTCCACAGGACGAGCAACCCGCGGCGCGATTCGTCGGCCGCGTGCCAGCCGAACAGGATGTTGTCGTCAGGTCGGGCATTGGCGAACATCCAGCGCATCACATCGACGCCCATGCGGTCGGCGGCGTCGTCGAATTCGATGGCGTTGCCGGCGCTCTTGTGCATGGGCCGGCCGTCCTCGCCGAACACGAGCGCATAGCCAAAGATCGTCTTGAACGGCTCCTCGCGCCGCAGCACCGTCGACATCGCCAGCATGGCGTAGAACCAGTTGCGGAACTGGCCGGGGAAGCTCTCGGTGATGAAGTCGGCCGGGAACCACTGCCGCCAGTAGTCGGGGTCCTCGCGGTAGTGGAGCGTCGAGAACGGAACGATGCCCGCGTCGAGCCATGGATTGCCGACGTCGGGAATGCGCGACGCCGGCGCTCCGCAGTTGGGGCAGGCGATCGCCACGGCATCGACATACGGCCGGTGCGGCGTGTGGCCCTCGAAGATCTCCCAGCCGGCCACGGCCCGCCGCCGCAGCTCCTCGCGACCGCCGACGACGTCGAAGGTCCCGCAGGCCGAGCAGTCGTAGATGGGCAGCGCCAGCCCGTAGTAGCGCTTCTTGGAGATCATCCAGTCCTGCATGTTCAAGAGCCAGTCCAGCTCCCGTTCATAGCCGAATGACGGGATCCAGCGGATGCGGTCGACGATCTCCATGATCTGGTAGCGCAGGCTCGCGTCGACCTCAGCGCGCGTCAGCTCAGAGCGCCGCTTGTCGTAGACCGGACCCATGCTGATGTACCACTCGTCGACGAGGCGGAAGATGAGGGGCGTCCCGCACCGCCAGCAGTGGGGATAGCGGTGGCGGTAAGGCTCCAGCCTGTAAAAGGCGCCCTTGCGCTTGAGGTGCTCGACGATCGGCTCGGTCAGGTCCCGGACGTCGCGGCCGGACAGTGAGCCGAAGCCCTCGACGACAACGCCTCCCTCGTCCAGCGGCGCAATGACAGGCAGGCCCAACCGCTTGCCGAGCTGGAAGTCCTCTGCCCCGCAGCCCGGAGCGATGTGGACGATGCCGGTGCCCTCGGCCTCGCCGACCTCGTCCCAGGCGACGACGCGGTGCTCGTATGGCTTGTCGGGCGCGTCGCGGGTCCCGCGGGCGAAGGCGGACTGGACGGCCGGCAGGTCGTCGTAGGGACCGACGTACCGCCAACCAACGAGCTCTGCGCCGCGCCGCTCCTCGAGCACGTCGAACGGCCCCTCGAGCGCCTGCTTGAGCGTGCCCCGGGCCAGCCAGTAGCGCTGGTCGCCCTGACCCACGAAGACGTAGGCGAGATCCTCGCCGACGGCCGCCGCGACGTTGGACGTGAGGGTCCACGGCGTGGTCGTCCAGATGAGGAGCGATTCGCCCGGCCGGTCGACGAGCGGGAACTTGACGGTCAGGCCGGGATCCTCGCGCTCCTGGTAGCCCTCGTTCATCTCCATCTGCGACAGGCCCGTGCCGCAGCGCGCACACCACGGCATCGTGTCGTGGCCCTTGTAGATCCAGCCGCGCTTGTGGCACTCGGCCAGGAAGCCCCAGATGAGGTCGTTGTTCTCGTTGCTGAAGGTGAAGTACGAGCCACCGATCTCCGGCATGCCCAGCCGCCCGACGAGCATCTCCACCGAATCGGTGACCGGGCCGTCGGTGCCCTCGATCGTCACCTGCTGGGTGGGATCGGCGGCCAGCAGGTCACGCAGCCGGCGCAGTTCGTCCGGGTCGTTCCAGTCCATCCACATCCCGAGGCGGATCGACTGCTCGGTCATCCGGGCGGCGAACGTCAGCACTCGCTGCTTGCACAGCGAGACGAACTCGGCGATGCCGTAGCTCTCGATGTCGTGCTTGCTGGTGAAGCCCAGCTCGCGCTCGACGTTGACCTCGACCCACAGCCCCTGGCAGTCGAATCCGTTCTGCCAGCGCTGGTTCTCGCCCAGCATGGCGTGGTAGCGCTGGAAGAGGTCCTTGTACGTCCGACCCCAGGCGTGGTGTACGGCCATCGGGTTGTTGGCCGTGATGGGCCCGTCGAGAAAGCTCCAGCGCGGTCCGTTCGCGTTCTGGGCGCGCAGCCTGGAGAAGGTCCGTCGCTCGCGCCAACCGTCGAGGATGGCGTGCTCCTCGGCAACGAAGTCGGGCCGGGCGTCGACGGCCGAGAAGGAGCGCGCGGTGGGCATCGCCGCGAAGTCTAGCGGGCGGCGCCCGACCGTCGCCGGGGTGCTTTCCGGCCGGGCGCCCTATCATCGCCGTCGTGCAGTTGGAAACCGCGGCCCGACCGCGTGCCCGGTCCCCTTTCGCCGCAGCTTTCCTCTCCGTCATCTTCCCCGGCCTCGGGCACGCCTATTCCGGCGCCTACCAGCGGGCCCTGGCCTTCGCCGCCGCCCCGGTTCTGCTGGTCGCACTCCTGGCTGGGATCGTGCTGCGCGTGGACCGGGCCGCACTGCTCGGCTTCCTGTTGGTGCCGTGGGTCCTGCCGTCGGTCTTCGCGCTGAACCTCGTCGCGCTCGTCTACCGGCTCATCGCGATCGTCGACGCCTATCGCGTCACCGCCTGGCTCAACAGCCATGCCGCGGTTGGCGCCGGGCGCCCCGGCAGGCCGCACTTCCCGGCCAACGCCCTATCCGTGGCCGGGCTGCTGGCGCTGATCCTGGTCATGGCCGGCGGCCACGTCGGGCTTGCTCGCTACGACGTCCTCGCAATGAACACGGCCGATTGCATCTTCGACCCGAATGCCGATTGCACGCCCGCGACATCGCCCGGTCCGAGCGACCTGCCGGCCGATTCGAGCAGCCCCGAGGCGACGGTCAGCCTGCCGCCGGAGGGTTCGGCCCTGCCCAATGCGACCGCTCCCCCGTGGAACGGCAAGGACCGCCTCAACATCCTGCTCATCGGCGCCGACGAACAGGGCGGCGGCCACAACACCGACACCCTCATCGTCGTTTCGATCGATCCGGTCGCCAAGCAGGTCGCGATGTTCAGCCTGCCGCGCGACACCGTCGACGTCCCCCTCCCCGCGGGGCCCGTGCGATCCATCTTCGGCAGCACCTACCGCAGCAAGATCAACAGTCTTTTCGTGCAGGTCAGGAACCGCGCCGACCTGTTTCCCGGGACCGCACGAACCCGCGGCTACAACGGCCTCAAGGCCGTGCTGGGCGAGCTCTATGGCATCGACATCAAGTACTTCGTTGAGGTCAACTTCGCCGGCTTCATCAAGGTCCTCGATGCCCTGGGCGGCGTGACGGTGAACGTCCAGAACCCCGTGGCCGACGAGTACTACCCATGGCTCGCGGGCGCGCTCAGGCGGATCTACATCCAGACCGGCGTCCAGCACATGAGCGGCGCGCAGGCTCTCGTCTACGCCCGCTCGAGGCACGGATCGAACGACTACGACCGCGGCCAGCGCCAGCAGCGGGTGCTCCTGTCGCTGCGCGAGCAGGTCGATATCTCGGCCATCCTGCCCCACATCACCGACCTGGCCACGGCCCTCGGCCAGGCCATCCGCACGGACATCCCGCGCGATCTGCTGCCGCAGCTCCTGGGCCTGGCGGAATCGATCGACACCAAGACGATCCGTTCGTATGTTTTCGCTCCCAGCCGCTACGGGCAGGAGGGCAGCCGAGCCGGTCTCGGCTTCATCATCGAGCCCTATATCGACCGCATCCGCACGGCCGTCCGCCAGGCGTTCGTGGTCGATCCGGCGCTCGAGGCGCGACGCCAGGTGCTGAGCGACGAGAACGCCAGTGTCTGGGTCCTGAACGGCACGAACAACTCTGGCCAGGCCGGCCGCCTCGTGGCGTATCTCGAATACCAGGGCCTGACGGCGTCCGCGCCGACGCAGCGGCCCGCCCAGTCCGGCCAAAACGCCACCCGGATCGTCGTCTACAACGGGGCCGAGACGCATCTGCCGGCGACGATCAAGCTGCTGCAGGACGTGTTCAAGGTCACGGTCGTGCCGGTCACCGACCCGGCCATCAGGGTCGACATCGTCATCACCATCGGCAACTCGACCCCCGACCTGACGCCTCCGCCCGCTCCGTAGCGGGTGCCGCGCGCACCGCGGAGAAAAAGGGCGAGGCGAAGCAGTGACGGGGCCAGGGCCAGCCCGAGGCAAAGGCGATGATGGCGCCGCCGATGGCGAACAGCGCCACGACCGCCCCGACCAGCGTTTCCGCCAAATGATCACCACCCGGTCGTTATTCGCTGCCAGCCGCGCGTTCCCGGTACCAATGAGCGTGAGCCAGCGCGGAGT